>JBBEBV010000401.1:0-10507 GCA_040882165.1 Bacteroidota bacterium | reverse complement strand
TGGTGGAACCGCGACCTGCAACTATACGGAGATCCCGGAAGGGTGTTGCAGCAACCACCTGCCGGAACACATTTGCAACCCTTTGGGCTTTCCGACCAAAGCACCTCCATAGGGGAGGCAGCCGATGCCTTGACAGTGAATTGCCTATCGCTTCACCGAGTATTTAGTGCTTATGGCCGCTCACGGTCGTTTTCACCTTTTGGGGGTCGACCTTCTTATCTTTACCTTCGCCTCTTTGCCATCCTCCATAACACTCATTACAGACAGGTTTACCGGCTTTCAGGGCCTCGTAACAGGAACAGCTTTGATGCTCCAGAGCACATTGATCGCATGGGACCTCAATGCAGCACTTGTATTTCCCTTCTCTTGCCAATTGTCCTTGGCAACCAGCAAAAGCCTCTTTGCTTCCTTGATACTTTCAGCAGCGACTTAAGGAATTTCGCCATTTCGTGATCAAGAAAGCTGTCATTTAGCCAGACCTCCGTGTGATAGCATGGCTTCTCTGACCACACGGTTTACATCGCCCAGGCAGCATTCACCTTTTGGATTCTTCACGTCGCAGAGGCATCGTCCGGCCTTGATTTCTCGGGCAATCTCCATTGCCGCTGTGGATTTTCCGCTTGCGGCAATTTGCTCATTGATTCGTGCCCGCGTCCAGTCGAAGCAGTAGCAGACACTCACATCATCACCCCTGTCTTTCGAAAACACCTTCACAAGCATATCGTTCTTTGTGAACGAGACACTGGTGTAGATTGGGAAGTAGACGACGTCGCAAGTTGGCTCCGCACAAAAATAATATTGGACATCCTCGATCAGGGCACGTTTTTCAGGTTTGACGAGGTGTTCCACCGTTCGATGTTGAACTCTGCGGGAGACAGTTTTAGAGACGGGGCATTCGGCCCGCTCGGGTGCCATTGTTTTCTCTGTGATGAGACAACAAGCCTCGCCCGCTTTGTGCCGATCCGATGCTATTGTCTCGGCAGATAACGTGCAGCACGAATTCATTTCCAAATTCCTTTCTGCTTGTTGAGAGTTCATTTTATGTCTTTTACTGAAGATATCCTCGCTTTGAATCCAGTCTCCTCAACCGAAGCAATGAGCTGTTTGGACTTTCGATCTTAAGGACTGCGACGACTAGGTTTGAAGACCTGCGGGATTGTTCAGAGAGCATTGACTGGGCTGCGGCGGTATCAGTCAGATTGAAATACGGGAATGCGATAGCTATCCCCGCGAGGAGAGCCGCAAGCCAGACTGTGAATTTACTCCATCGGCCGGGACTCTCTATTCTGCATGAACCGTCCTCACAGGCAACTTCCCGTTTCCGATAGGTCAAGTAAAATGCAAATCCCAGCAAGACGACGGTAAGGCTGATAGAGAATAGTAAATCGTTTGAGCGCTCCGGCGGGTTGTGACGATATTCTTGTGAATGAAGAGCCCAATGGAACATGACTGGTCCCCGTACTCCACCTGCACCTTCTCGACACCGGTATAAATCATTGTAATACGAACTAATAATTCAACGTGATTCCTGCTCCCAAACCCATATCGCTGTCGTAATGCGTGGAGAAGGAAATGTATTTTGTCATAATATATCTGAAGCCTGCTGCGTATTCTTTATCAGTGTTTACCATAAAATTAAATCGCATGCGGCTGGTAATCGCAATGTCTTCTCTGCTCCATTGAAAGCGAAACTTACCATCCGTATCAATTCTCGTATCAGCAATTACCAACATCGGCAGCGTGTATTGTACACCCACGACAAATGCTTTCCGATCGTTCTTGTTGCTTACCTGACCGAACCAATTCTTTTCTTGAAAGGTCACTTTTTTGTAATGATAATCGAAGCCGACATACGGAAACCACCATTGCATCGGGTCAAGATAGCGACCGAAATTTGTTTCAACTTCGTAACCGTGTTCGCCGCGATACCCCAAATGCCATATGGTTTGCAATTTCCAGCGGGTATTGGCGTACATGGCTTCGCCATCACTGCCGTTGCTTTCCAAACCTACGCGAGCCATGCGATGGAATTCACGGTCGTCGTCAAATAATTTTTGAAGTGCCTTTACTGGATCGGGCAAATCAGGATTTGGCGGAGAATGTTCGTAACTGAAGACCCTGCCCATCCCGGACATCATGTGGTAAAGAATATGACAATGAAAAAACCAATCGCCCCCCGGCTCGGAAGCAGCAAATTCTATTGTGTCCCTCTCCATCGGCATGATGTCGATGATGTTTTTCATAGGGACATAGTCGCCCTGACCGTTCAGCACCCTGAAATCGTGGCCGTGCAGATGCATCGGGTGTCTCATCATGCTCTTATTGAACAGGACAATTCGGAGGTTTTCCCCTTTCTTGATAAGAATCTTATCGCTTTCTGAGAGCGTCTTATTGTCCATCGTCCACACGTAGCGATTCATATTTCCTGTTAAATCGAATCGTAACTCTCGTAGCGGCCCTGGAGGCAAAGTGGTTTTTTGAGGTGAACGCAACATGCCATAATGAAGCGTAACAATATCCCGATCGCCATTCTCCATACCGCCCATCCCGTGGCTGTCGTGGTTCTTAACTTCGGAACGAACAGGCATTTGCATGTTCTTGCCGTCCATTTTCATTCCCGGTATGTTGTCGGTGTTCAGAGTATCTTCAGGATTTTCGGGCCCTGTGATCTCCGGGTACATAACGGCGTTCATGTCCATCTCCTGGTTCTGCATTCTCATCCCCTCCAGCTCGATTATATTGCCATTCATATCCATCATGTCGTTCATCATTTCCATTCCGGCAAAGTATTTCAGCTTTGGCAACCTTTTCGCCGGTACTCTTTCTCCGCTCCCAAGCCATAACGAAGCTGATCCGGTACGGTCTTCCGCGGTTACGAGAAATTCATAACTGTTGTTGTCGGGTAGGGTGACGACAACATCATAGGTTTCTGAGACGGCTATAATGAGTCGATCAACTTCTACCGGTTCAACATCGTTGCCGTCGCTGGCCACGACGGTTATTGTACCGCCTGAATACGTAAGCCAAAAATAATCGGAGGCACCGCCGTTTGCGATACGAAGCCTTACCTTGTCTCCTGCCTTACATTGCGGCTGCTCATATTGGTTTTTCCCGTTTATCAAAAAGGTATCATAATACACATCGCTGACATCCATTGCATTCATCCGCTTCCATTCATTGGTAAGCTTTGTCATGAAATGACCGCTTGTGATGGCTTCGCCATAGCTTTGGGTGGCGCCTTTTTGTATAGCAAACCAATCGGTGGCGGTCTTGAGACTGCGATGCACTTCTTCGGGATCCATGTCGGTCCATTCACTTATGACAAGAGGGATGGTAGGGATATCCCATTCATCTTTTTTGTTCATGATGAAAGCACCATACATACCTATCTGTTCCTGGAACCGTGAATGACTGTGGTACCAATGGGTGCCGTGCTGGATAATGGGAAATGTATACAAATGTGTCGTATGGGGCTTAATAGGATTCTGCGTAAGATTAGGAACACCGTCGTACCGGTTTGGCAGGAAGAGTCCATGCCAATGCAGGGATGTTTCTTCGTTGAGATTATTGTGCACCCATATTTCCGCCGTGTCGCCTTCTGTAAATGTCAATGTCGGCATAGGAATGGTTCCATTGACCGCAATGGCACGCGTCGGTCTTTTCCCGAATGTTACGAGGGTATCGGCAATGGTGAGATCGTAACGGATAGTTTTTTGGGCAAAGGTTGTCGGTACAGCCAACAACAAGAGCCATAGAATGATA
Source organism: Bacteroidota bacterium (assembly GCA_040882165.1). Lineage (GTDB taxonomy): Bacteria > Bacteroidota > Ignavibacteria > UBA10030 > UBA10030 > UBA6688. The sequence goes on along the minus strand of JBBEBV010000401.1, from coordinate 6,745 downwards.
AGCACTTTTTTCATGGAAGGGCCTGTTTGCTTTAATAGCACGGTACTGAAGAGAGACGTGAACAAAAGAGCACGTCATCTTTGGGAGGCGATGGAATCTCTTGTTTTTTGAATCCAGCCCATGAGCAGCCGCTTTTCTTCCTCAGTGAGCCGTGCACTCGGGTGCAGTAATTGATATGCCGGTAAGGGCATTGTGCCGTCCTTGATTCGGTTTTCGATTTGCTGCAGCCTGCTTATTTGTTTTCTCGAAGACAGAGAACCAAACTCGCTAAAGTTGAGCTTCGCCTTTCCATCCTCAATATCCCTTGCCAGTATCCATCCAATCGGTTGGATCATGGAATACCATGGATAGTTTGTATTGTTGCTATGGCAATCGTAGCATGTATTTTTGAAAAGAGTTTGTACATTTTCAGGAACGGCATACGTAGGGGAGATATCTGTTTGCAGGACCTGCCCGCTTTGATTGCGGGCAGGCTGCCTAAACTGCATGACGATAAATCCAATCAGCAATACGAACAATATTTGTTTTACGCGCTTCATCGGATTACTTGAGTTCTTCCTGAACCGAGCCGCAGGTAAGCATTTTTTTGCCGTAGTATGGGTTTTTTATCGTCTTTGTTTCGCTTAACCATATGGCACCCTTCTTATCATTGTACATGGGGCAGAAGTTCTTGTACAACACCTGTCCGCCGCCGAATGCTTTTACCAAATCGTACACGTCCTTGCTCAGCATATCAAAATGTTCACGCTGGTGTCCGATGTTACCGGCATTCTCATTGATATGCTCTGCATGTTCTCTTGCATCATCTTCGACGTCTTCATAGAGTTTCTTTTGTTCAGCCGTTAAGAAAGATTTATCCATTGCTCCCATGGCATCGACTATTTCCTTCCCGGCAGCCGCGGCATCTTTTGTTTTATCGTTTGCCAGTGCATTCTTCAAATGCAGATAGTGCTCGACAATTTCCTTCATTGATGCTGCAACGTTCGCATCTACAATGCGAGGTGTCGATATTGTGTCCGCCTTTGTTTGAACAACCACCGATCCTTTTTTATCGTACTGCCCATGGGAAGAATCGACTTTGCCCATGGATTTCATCTCATCATGGTTATGTTGCGCAAGACCGACTTCACTCGAGACAAGCAGAGTGATGACGGCCAGTGCGAGAGCAATTGCGAAGCGTTTCATCGTGTTCTCCGTTCTTGATTGTTATTTGATTATGAGATCGTTGAAGGACTTTCTTCCCAAAGCCTGTCGAGAAACAGAACTTCCTTGAATAAGGACCTACAGCTCTGATCGCCAAATGGAATACGAAAAAGAAAACACCGATGCTTGTCAACGACAAGCGTAGAGGAGAATTTTAAATGAGGAAACTGCAGAAGAGGACACACTTATCCGCCGGGGGCGGATCGGTCCCTTTGGGCTTAATATGGGCAAATGAGGATACACGATAAGCGGGAGAGGATGCAATAAGATCCAATTCCATTGGACCGAGGTTTTTCGACGAAGCTTGAAACGAGGTTTTTGGCGAAGGATGAAAGCTGTCGCTTGAGCTAAGTGTGATAAAATGTACCTCGTGATACGTAGAAGGGACATGCTGGATTTTCCCGTCCCCAACATCATCGGTATGGTGTACAGCATCTGCGTCTGGGGCTCTTTCTATCGAGTGATCATGATGAATTGCTATCGTGATGCCGGAAAGAGCCAGCAGAAGGAATCCGACAATTACCTGACGAGCGATATTTTTGAGCATTCTGAACATTCTACCGTTTGATATTCCGATTAAACGTACGAACAATCTCAGGAAGAAACAAGTTCCGTCTGTGGAGCACAATCCTCCGTGTGTCCTTCTCCATTCAAGTCTTGAAGCATTCGCATGATGGCTTCACTCGTTGCACTATCCAGATTTCCCGTCGGTTCATCTGCCGGGTCGCTGCTACCGGACAGATTTTGCTATCTTCTCCATGATGTGATGGCTTTCTCCCAGTTTGCACAGTGCGTCGCAGTGAGTCCGGAGATCGGAAAAGAGAATATATCTGATGGGGAGATCCTGACTCTTAAACGAGGGGCGGTTGAGCTGAACCAGGACTTCCCGCTCGCGTTGGTCAGGGATGATCAGATAGAGAGCGGTTTCATGCTCTTGAAGCGAACAGGCAAGGTCGTTCAACCGCAGGATGCCTGAGTAAATCGACGTGCTCTTCTCCACCTCAAATGCGCCCACGATCTTCGACGATCCCTTGTCGAACCAGAGCACGTCGACCAAACGAATCGTGCCGAGCGTGTCGGAATCGGTATCGAGTTTTGGGAAATCCGATCGCGACAAAAACGAGAAATCGTTTCCGTCGTACGACCTCGATCGGTCGTTTGATGCCGGCATGACTTCATACCCGAGGGCATTCCCAATCTTCAAAAGATGCCACTGCATTTCGGTGTGCAAGTTTGCCTGCTCTTGCTCGGACACGACCTCACGGTGACGTCTCCTGAGTTTTTCTTCCAGTCTCGCCCGGTCAGCCTCCTTCATCGCTTCTGCATTGAAGGACAGATTCCCAACACCAACTTCGTACAAAAGCCCGGCAAGAGCACCGAGGTCTGTGGAAAGTTCGCGGGAATGCTCACGGTTGATTTTCACGATCACTTCCCGCATCGCAAGATATTCTTTCCAGGAGCCAAGCTTTCTCTTTTCTTGAAAAAGGGCGTTGAAGCCTTTCACGATTGCCGTATTACATGGCGGAATGATGGTCGGGTGGAGGAAATAGAGGATACTGGCAACGGCTGGACCGAGGCCCTTGATGTTCTTCTGATCGAGAAGAATAATTTCCCTGATGAGCTGATCTTCCTTTTGCAATGTCAGGCAGTTTTCAAGGAAGACGGCAAAGGCCTGTTTATTCTTCTCGTTCTCGTAGATGTCCGGGATGCGAAGCTTGGGTTTCCAGTAGAAAGGATGGGCGGCCCCTTCGAACACTTCCTTTTGTTCGGTGATGCAGCTGAGGACAAACTCCAACGACGAGCCTTTGAAATCGTTTCCGAACGTCTTCTGCTTGATATCGGAGACAACTTGCTGGACGCCCCTCCGGATGGAGCGAAAGGCTTTCAATCGCTCTTCGTTCTCAACGAACCAAGTCTTGTAGACCGATTCGGGATCGGATTTGTAACGAGTGATAAGGGAGGGTAGGGACAAATTCAGCATTATGGAGCGATCCTTGGGGTTGCATGCGAATATAGATAAAACAGTTGCTCGTGGCAAGAACCTTTTCTGGGGAATGAGGAGCTCGGTGGAGAGACCTCAATACCCTGTCGGTCAGCCTTCGATGGCCTGCAGCATCAGGTGTGTTGTCAATGATAACGGCTGCACATGCAACCACTAATCCCCCGATCTCGCCCCGCAGGCGCGTATGCTTGAGGGCATCCCGACTGCTTCTCAGAACGCCTTCTGCATCCCGCCTGGCTTGCTCGGCTTCATTGATGGCTTGTTGGATGGCTCTTTCGCGCTTCCCGAGTTCTCTGACTAACGGCTTCCAAGGATAGAGCCGAAGGACGACAAGCAGCAAGATGAATGTGATGATTTCCCAAAGAATCAAACCGGAATCTACGCTGAACACTGCCATCACTCCTTCGTCAATTCTACAGCAACGACATCCTCAGCGCCTGTCTCTGAAAGACCTTCAAGTAAAAGCTTTCCATCTCGCAAGTGAATGCACCGGTCAACGTAGCCAACGTTTTCCGGATTGTGGGTAACCATGATCACAGTATGTCCCTCGGCATTGAGTTTTTGAAGCAATTGCATAATCGCCTCACTTGTCTCGCTATCGAGATTCCCTGTCGGTTCATCGGCGAGAATGACCGGCGGTTGATTGACCAACGCACGGGCAATCGCAACGCGCTGTTGTTCGCCGCCGCTCAACTCATCCGGAAGCCGCAACGCCTTGGAGCGCAGTCCGAGCTTTTCCAGAATATCGATTGCCATTCTTCCTTGCTCGGCTCGCGAAAACATTGTTACCACTAAAGGAAGCATAACGTTTTCGATAATTGTGAGGTAGGGAATGAGTTGGAACGATTGGAACACAAAGCCCAGATACTCACGCCGAAAGTCTGCCCGTTTTTCCACATCCAACGCATACGCATCGATGTTGTCAACGATGACCTTGCCTTTCGTCGGATGACTCAGTCCGCCGAGCACGGAAAGAAGCGAGCTTTTGCCTGAGCCGGATGGTCCCATAACCGCCACAAATTCTCCTTGTTCAATCCCAAGTGAAACGTCTTGCAGAGCGTAGACGTGTTCTTTGGCAGTGTTATAGACCTTATGGATGTTTTCGAGCTGAATGAGGGGCATGTCAGTGACTCCCGATTTCGAGTTGAACAAAGACCTGGTGAGCGAACGACCGCGCATTCGTTACGGGTGCGTGGTAACCGAGTGCGAGATAGGCTGCGTCGAAGACTTGCATCTTCAAGGAACTCAGGAGCGACATATCAGGACTGATGTCTCCAAACGTTCCCCGTGCATCAAGTGTAGCGAACAGTCGTGGCGTGAGCCGTATAACGCTTCCTGTTTCGGCGATAAAGTGTGAGGCGGAGAAATCGTAGTGCAGGATTATATCATTTGTCAGCAAACCCTCTTTTGCCAGGCGACCAGTGACCCCTGCAAGATACGCGAGACCGTGATGTTCTTGTCCGTTTTTCTTTCCTGTGGGCACGCCGACAATCCCCAAGAGCGAAACACCCTGCGTGCGCGATTCATTGCGCAAGAGACCAACCATACCTATGATTTCGGTGAATGGTGTCGTTCTGACGCCGAGGCTCCGGAGATGTAAGCCGCCCCACTCGAACATGCCATAACTCAAGTGCCCACTCACGTCATAGCTTGTTTCGTCATTGTGAACTTGCCGGAATCCGTTCACGCGTACGTTGTAGGAACCGACGGGATCCGGAATTCCCATCGTTGCGTTGAGCGGATGTGGAAATTGTGTGCGCTTGTTGCCCTCGGAACTCTGACCATAAGCTGAAATCGCAGCAATGACGAGAGAAGCAACCAGCCCTATGATATGTAAAGAGAGGTTTCATGGGAGCCTTTCGAGTTGGATCTGACGATTCATCATAGAGCTTTCAGGGCAACCGTAGGATCAAGTCGCGATGCCTTGTACGGCGGATTCTTATTTTGTTGGTTTCCATGACGAGTCTCTTCGACTCTTTCCTTTTTCTCGGTTTCGGTGTTGAGGCTCCGCATGCAGTCTCAGCAGTCGCGCGTTGATAGCCACGATCACCGTGCTCGCGGACATCAGCACCGCACCCAGCGCGGGAGAGAGCAGCACGCCCCAAGCATAAAGAGCTCCAGCCGCCAGCGGAATGGCGACGACGTTGTAGCCCGTGGCCCAGAGCAGGTTCTGAATCATCTTCCGATATGTGGCGCGGGAAAGCTGCACGATGGCCACGACATCCAGCGGATTGCTCCGCACCAGGATTACGTCGGCGGTTTCGACCGCCACATCGGAACCGGCTCCAATGGCGATGCCCACATCGGCCTGAGCCAGCGCTGGGGCATCGTTCACGCCGTCCCCCGTCATAGCCACCAGCACACCGCGGGATTGGACCTCCTTTACTTTGGCCGCTTTGTCCTGGGGCAGGACTTCAGCGAAGTACTCATCCAGCCCGACCTGGTCCGAGACCCATTTGGCCGTCGCTTTGTTGTCGCCAGTGAGCATCAGGCAGCGAATGTTGAGCGCCTTGAGGGCATCGATGGCTTGTTTCGCCTCGGGTCGGACAATGTCGGCGAGGGCAATCGCCCCTTTCAACTTTCCGTCCACCAGAACAAACACGACCGTCTTACCTTGGGCCTGCAGCGGCTTGACGCGCTTGTCCGAGACATCGATGTTCTGATCACGCAGGTAGCCAGGACTGACGACCTTGACATCTTTGCCCTCGACCCGGCCTTCGGCGCCCTTGCCGGTGATGCTGTTGAATCCTTCGACCGGGAGCTTCTTTTCCGATGCGGCGGCGATAGCCTTGGCAATGGGGTGGGCGGAATGCGTATCCACGGAGGCCGCGTAGGTGCGCAGCGTTTCCTCGTCGATGTCATCGCTGAGCACCAGAGTTTCTGTGACGCCAAACCGACCCTCGGTCAGGGTGCCGGTCTTATCAAAAATGATGGCCTGCAGTTTGCGCGCGCCTTCGAAGGCAACGCGATTGCGAATGAGGAGGCCGTTTTTCGCCGCGAGGGCGGTAGAGACGGCCACGACCAGCGGGACAGCCAGACCGAGAGCATGCGGGCAGGCGATAACCATGACGGTGACGGTCCGTTCGATGGCGAACGCAAACTCCATGCCCATGATCAGCTGCCAGATCACGAAGGTGATCACACCGCCCCCCAAGGCGATGACGGTGAGCCACAGTGCCGCGGTGTTGGCGAGGTCCTGGGTCTTGGATTTGCTTTCCTGAGCCTGTTTGACGAGGTCGATGACCTGCGACAGAAACGAATCCCTGCCAGTGCCCTTGACCTCTATGGTCAGTGAGCCTTCGCCGTTGATGGCGCCGCCGATGACCTTGCCACCTGTCTTTTTGGTGACTGGGGTTGATTCCCCGGTGAGCATCGCTTCATCGACCGAACTCTCGCCGGAAACGATGACACCATCCGCGGGAATCTTTTCACCGGGCTTGATAAGGACTTTGTCATCGACCGCGAGTTCGCCGAGAGGCACGTCCTTCACGCTGCCGTCGGGCATGAGTTTGTGGGCGTCGGAGGGCATGAGTTTGGCCA
>JBBEBV010000400.1:0-10568 GCA_040882165.1 Bacteroidota bacterium | reverse complement strand
AAACCAGCGACCTACCTGATCGTCACCGAACCGATGACCGGGGAGGCGCCGTACAGGGTTATCACCCCTGATGGTCGGGATTTTTCCGGCAACAAGATAAATCCCCTCGCGAATACATCGCTGTTTACGGGAAGCGTCGCAAGAGATTCCATCGGCTTTCTGATTGCCTCGACCTCGGTGTCGGACAGTGCGCGGGGAGTTGCCTTCCATCCCGAAATTCAACTTCTCTTCGCAACCGGCCTTGATCGGGAAAGCGGGGCGGAGTTGGTGACGATGCAAACACCTGGCAGGGAAGACGTCCCGGTGGAAATGCTATGGTTGAACGACGGGGCGATGGTTGTTCAACCCATCCGAGGGTTGGCGCCAAAATCATGGTACAAACTGACAATCGAAGGGGGGAAGCTCCGCGACCATTTTGGAAACAAGGGCCGTGACACAACCCGCGTTCTCGCTTTTGAGACGCTGGACCCGGAACTCCTGAGCGGGATCGAGGGGAGAATTGTCGATGACAATACGACAGACACGAGCGGGGTGCTGCATCTGTTTGCCGAGAATGTGACGAAGAAGGATCTGAAACCCTATCAAAAAGTTCTTCCGGGGTCAGGGCGTTTTGAATTTCAGGACATTCCCGAGGGGCAGTATGTTCTCCACGCCTATCGCGATCGGAATGGTAATAAGCGATACGATGTGGGGCGCCCGATCCCCTTCGAGCGGTCGGAGCGGTTTGTTCAATATCCGGATACGTTGAGAGTTCGTCCCCGATGGCCGTTGGAGGGCGTCGTCATCGAATTGCGCTAATTGACTTTCAGCCCATTTTTCCATAACATTTAAAGGTCTTTACGAAGGTTTTCCCCCGTTTGTTCAAGAAGACGTTCAGGACGGAGTTTCGATCCGCGTATGCTGGAATCCTATCTTCCCATCTTCTACATGATCGCCGGCGGCATTCTGTTCGGCGTGGTGATGTTGAAGCTCAATGAGTTTTTCGGCCCGCGACGTCCGTCCGAGGAAAAGTACTCGACCTACGAAAGCGGGATGGAGCCGGTCCGCACGGCGCGTGAACGGTTTTCGATCAAGTTTTACATGGTGGCGGTTCTGTTCATCCTCTTCGATATCGAGGTGGTTTTTCTTTATCCCTGGGCCGTTTCGTTCAGGGAGCTGGGGTTCCAGGGATTCATAACCATGTCTGTTTTCATTGTTGTTCTTTTGATCGGGCTCTACTACGTTTGGAGGAAAGGGGCGTTGGAATGGGATTAGAACAAGCGCTGGGTGACAGTTTCCTGACGACCAAGCTGGAGGATGCAATCAACTGGTGCAGGAAGAATTCACTCTTCCCGATGCCGATGGGAATTTCATGTTGTGCGATCGAGATGATGGCATTTGCCGGACCGAAATTCGACGTGTCGCGCTTCGGTTCGGAGGTCTTCCGTTTTTCCCCGCGCCAATCGGATGTGATGATCGTCGCCGGGACCACGACCTACAAGATGGCCCATGTGGTCCGTAAGATTTATGATCAGATGCCGGACCCCAAGTGGGTCATTGCCATGGGCGCATGTACTTCCTCCGGAGGAATGTACCGAACGTATTCTGTCGTTCAGGGGATAGACCAGTTCCTGCCCGTGGATGTGTACGTTGCCGGTTGCCCGCCGCGGCCGGACAACCTGATCAATGCGCTTATGACTCTGCAGCAGAAAGTACAGCGCGGCGAAAGCCACGGCAGCTCGACGGCAATTATCGGCGGTCACCAGTCGAATGAACCGCACCCGTTGCCGGTTATCGCAGGATAGTGTATGAACGATCACGTTGTCCAGAAGTTGAAATCCCACTTTGGCGAAGGATTGTTCGAAACCCATGAGTTCCGCGGTGAACTCACGGTTGTCGTTCCGAAGGAACGGATTGTGGACGTCTGCCGGTTCCTGAAAGAGGATCCCGACCTTCATTTCGATTTGCTGGCCGATCTGTGCGGGATCGATATGTACACGCCGGTCAAGAGATTCGGTGTCATCTACAACCTGTACTCCCTCAAGAGCAAACACCGCATCCGGCTCAAGACTTTCACCGAGGAGGAAGATCCGAAGGTCCGGACCGTCAGCACGGTTTGGAGTACCGCGAACTGGCATGAACGCGAGACTTTTGACATGTTCGGGATCATCTTCGAGGGACATCCCGACCTCCGGCGGATGTACATGCCCGATAACTTTGAACATTACCCGCTTCGGAAGGACTTCCCCCTGATGGGTATTCCCGGTTCACTCCCTCTTCCCAAGAAATAGCCATGGAACCGCACGTCGCGGAAACTCCCCGCAAAACAAGAATCCTTCAGGCCCTCGAAGATCAGAATACCAGCCTTTCGTTCGACGACCCGCTCGAGAATACGATGGTCCTGAACATGGGCCCCCAGCATCCGGCGACCCATGGCGTCTTGCGTCTTCTGGTTCGGCTGGATGGAGAAACGGTCGTCGGTTGTGTGCCGGAACTGGGATATCTTCATCGCGGGTACGAAAAGCTCGCCGAGAACTCGACCTATCATGAATTCATCCCGCACACGGACCGGCTTGATTATCTTTCTCCCCTCTCCAACAATACCGCGTATGCTCTCGCCGTGGAGAAGCTTCTGGGGATCGAAGCACCTCCCCGTGCACAGTACATCCGCGTCCTGATCTCGGAACTTGCCAGGATATCCTCCCACCTGCTCTGGATGGGAACGATGGGCATGGATGTGGGAGCGCTGACGATCTGGATGTGGACGTTCCGTGAGAGGGAAAAACTGTACGATATTTTTGAGAACCTGGTTGGTGCCCGGTTCACGACGAGCTTCACACGCATCGGCGGCATCGCCCATGACGCAAGTCCGGAATCCCTGGCGATGATCGGGAAATTTCTGGATGACCTGCCGGCGAACATTTCCGAGTGCGAACGGCTTCTCAACGGGAACCGTATCTTTGTCGAACGGTGCGACGGCATTGGTGTCATCACGCGCGAGCAGGCCATCGACCTCGGGCTTACGGGACCATCGCTTCGTTCGTGCGGCGTGGACCAGGACCTGCGTCGTGCCAATCCGTACCTGGTGTATAACGACCTCGATTTTGACGTCCCCCTCTTTGAAGGTGGTGATACCCTCGCCCGGTACTATATCCGGATCGCGGAGATCAAAGAGAGTTATAAGATCCTGAATCAGGTGCTTGAGAAGATGCCGAAGGGGGATGTGCACGCGTTCAAGCCGAAGAAGGTGCTTCCGAAGAAGGAACGTGTGTATACGAAGATGGAAGAACTCATTCACGACTTCATGATCATCAATTTTGGCGTGGAGCCCCCCGTAGGGGAGGTCTATCACGCCGTGGAATCCTCCAAAGGAGAGTTGGGCTTCTATTTCTACAGTCATGGGGAAGGCTACCCGTGGCGGATGAAGATTCGTTCCCCGTCTTTTGTGAATCTCCAGTCCCTCCCGACGATGTTGCGCGGGGCGATGATCTCGGACGTTGTCGCGATCATCGGCAGCCTTGATCCCGTCATGGGAGAAGCCGACAAGTAGTTGTCCCCGGATAGATCCGGCATGAGCCTGAGAACCCTTGACTATTGACCAGCGTACCCCTATGCTTTCTGAAAACAACCTGCAGAAGATCGAAGAACTCAAAACGAAGTATCCTACAACCCAGGCGCTTACCCTTCCGGTCCTGTGGATGGTGCAGGAAGAGCATGGTTTCATTTCGCCGGAGGCGATGAAGTACGTAGCCGATCTTCTCAAGGTCCCTTACAGCCACGTGTTTGGCGTCGTCACGTTCTACACGATGTACAACGCCCGCAAGGTCGGGAAGCATCATATCGAAGTATGCACGAATGTTTCGTGTCTCTTGCGCGGGTCGGGGAAGATCGTCGAACATCTGGAGGATCGTCTCGGGATCAGGATGGGGGAGACCTCCGCTGATGGAAAGTGGACCCTGTCGGAGGTTGAGTGCATGGGGTCGTGTGGCACGGCTCCGATGTGCGCCATCGGGGAAGAGTATTACGAGAATCTTAATCCGGAAAAAGTCGACAGCGTTCTGAACGAACTCCAGTAATTCTCCATGGAACTCCATCTCCTCCCGAACATAAGCGACCTGCACAAAATCGATGTGTACGAAGCGCACGGCGGCTACCGGGCGTTGCGGAAGGCGCTCGCCCTGAAACCGGAAGAAGTGACCGACGAGGTGAAAAAATCGAACCTGCGCGGACGGGGAGGGGCATGCTTTCCCACCGGACTCAAGTGGACCTTCATGCCGAAGGCGACACCGAAACCGAAATACCTTTGTGTGAACGGCGACGAGTCGGAACCCGGGACGTTCAAGGACCGCCAGATTTTCGAGTTGAATCCTCACCTGATGATCGAGGGAACCATCATCGCCTGCTATGCCATGGGGATCTCGATAGCCTATCTCTACATCCGGGGGGAGTATGGCAAATGGGTTCACATGGTGCAAAAAGCTCTTGACGATGCCTATGCGAAAGGATACATTGGTCAAAAGATTTTGGGGACGGAATTCTCGACTCAGCTTGTCGTCCATAAAGGAGCGGGGGCCTACATCTGTGGTGAGGAGTCGGCATTGATGAACTCTCTGGAAGGCGAACGGGGTTACCCGCGCGTGAAGCCGCCGTTCCCGGCTCAGTACGGGTTGTGGGGATGTCCGACGACGATCAATAATGTCGAGACCATTTCCAATGTTCCCCTCATCATCAACAACGGATGGGAGTGGTATTCGAAGATCGGCGCCCCCAAGCATCCCGGACCGATTCTCGTCGGGGTCAGCGGGCACGTGAACAAGCCGGGAGTGTACGAAATGCCGACCGGTGTCCCGTTGCTCGAGATTATCCACAAGTACGCAGGAGGCATTCCCGGGAATAAGGGGATCAAAGCCGTTATCCCCGGAGGCTCATCAACCCCGATCCTCAGGGGGGACCAGCTCGAGGGAGTCTGCATGGATGCCGAATCCATGAAGCCCGCCGGTTCTGCCGTCGGCACTGCCGGTGTGATTGTGATGGATGAAGATACCGACCTCATCCAGGTCATCGCGAGAATCGCGAAGTTCTATCATCACGAATCGTGCGGTCAATGCACCCCCTGCCGCGAAGGAACGGGGTGGCTCCACAAGATCCTGGACCGCTTCGTCCGCGGTGATGGGCGCCTCGAGGATATCGATCTGCTGATGGAGGTGGCCAATAACATCGAGGGGAATACCATCTGCGCTCTCGGCGATGCTGCCGCGTGGCCTGTGCAGTCTATGATTCGCCGATTCCGGGACGAATTTGAAAAAAGGGTGAAGCGGGAAGTTCCTGCGGAACCGGTTTCTGCCTGAAGGAGTGAGATTGGCTCAAGAACTCGTATAGGACATTCTTATACGGGTTTTTCTTTTTTTTGGCGTGACCAGGAGAGACTGAAACATCTTCGTCGTTGTTCCTGTATACAAGGAACATGAAGAGTGCCTCATACGTCTATATGACTGAACCCGGACATTCACCCCAAACGGACAGGGGCCGGCCCCGGCAGCCTCGGGACCACACGAACCAGATGGAAGTACTCACGCAAGGCACGGAGGTCGCCCTTGAAGACAAGAGCGATGAGCTCCTTATTACCCTGTTCCAGCAAGGCGAGCGGGGAGCGTTCCGTATTCTTGTCGAACGGTATCACGCCCGGATCAAGAACCTGATCTATTCGATCTTCCATGAGCCGGATATCATCGACGACCTGGCGCAGGAGGTGTTCATCAAAGCGTATGAGGCGCTGCCACAGTTTCGGTTTCAGTCCTCATTCTACACCTGGTTGTACAGGATTGCGGTGAACAAAAGCCGCGATGAGTTGCGGAGAAGGAAAGTGCGGCGCCTGTTTTCACTCCAATCGATGATGGAGTCCCGGGATCAGGAGCTGACCTCGAAGATGGTCACCCACCCCGAGGAGAGGGAAGTGCAGGAGTTGATCGCCAGGGGACTGCAGTCGCTGCCGGAGAAGTTCCGTCTTCCGATCGTTTTGAAGGACATCGAAGGCCGGTCGTACGAGGAGATTGCGGAAATCATGGATTGCGAAATCGGTACGGTCAAGTCCCGTCTCTCGCGAGCAAGGGCGATGTTACGCGACGTCCTCAAGCCATACCTGAAGGAGATGTAAGAAGATGAAAACCTTGTCAAAAAAGAAACTCCTCGAACAGCTGTCGGCCTACGTCGACGGTGAGTTGAGTCCTGAAGAGCTCGAGGAGGTTGAGCGTTTTCTTGCGAAGGACGCCGAAGCTGCGCGGCAGGTCCGCGAACTGCGTTCCGTCAAACGCCTCCTTGCATCGAAGGAACAGCTCCCGGAACGGCTTGGATTCTGGACCCGACTTTCGGCAGAACTGGATCGGCAATCGAAGGAGGAGGAAAACCTGTTCCCGTTCCCACGCCGTGTGATGCCGTACGTTTCCATCGCAGCCGTCGTGGCCCTGGCATCGATCGGATTCCTCCTCTTTGAGCGTCGCGGGAGTGTGATGGAATATGTGAATCAACAGGCGGAGAATGTACAGAAAGCGGTCGGGGAGAACCTCCTGACCGGCTCGCTCATGCCCCTCTTCTCGAACATCGACAAAAACCAGGTGCTCCAGTTCGCCCTGTTCGGAACACTCCCTCTCGACGCGCAGGCCGAAACTTCCTTCCGCGTCGATGACAGCGCCGAGAAGGGGTATCGCATCGATGTGGGCAAAACGCAGGATCAGCCTGCCCAGGTGGTGACCGTCAGGGATCTGTACCGCGAGCTCAAGCCGTCAGCCGTGCAGGCTCAGGTTATCGACTCATTGCTGGATATCGGCCGGGAGAAGATCGAATCGTCCGTGTTCATCGCGGAAGAAACAGGGATGGCCATTGATGCAAACCTGCCGAAATTCAATCGTGTCATGCTCTCCAGTATCGCCGCGACACTGGAGCCGCTGCAACGCGTGAAGTTTGAAAAGTTTCTGAAGGTCCGCAATTCTCCCTACATGGTTACCGCGACGAATGCCATCCCGGTCCCCCCGGAGATGATCTACCGTGAAATTCACCGTTCACCTGGGTCGGAGCGGTTCATCGTGGTCACACCCGACACGTTTGCCTTTGCCGTTGCCCCCCCTCAACACGAACAGATCGAGCGCACACGACGGCAGGTGGATGTGCACCGTCAGGAGATGCACGCGAAAGTGGACGTGCTGATCCGGAAATTTGCCGAACGGGAAGGTGACACGCGGATGCGTGTGGATGTGAGGAACGAGCCGGTAAGGGTGTTCGGGGATCCCGGGGTCATCACCATCGAGATCGATCGGAACAGCGAGGACCTTCCCTCGTCGCATCGGATCACCATGGTGCGGCCGCGCATACCGAGCCCCGGTGTTTTTGTCCAGGCGCCCAAGGGCAGATCTTACGGCTTTCGCTTCTATAATACCGACTCGATGTTCACATTCGACATGCAGATTGACAGCACCATCGTACGGATGCTGCAGAAGCCCGGGGGATCGGGGCGCGTGGAGGAGTTCGAGCAACTGTGGCAGGAACAGAGGATTCGTTCGGGCATGCCGCCCGACTCGGCCCAGATGAACCGGATCATGGAATCGTTTCATAAGGGAACGATGAGCTTCGACTCCCTGATGAACATTATCAACCGGGAAGAACTTCGGGAGATGGTGGGCGACAGGAAGAAGCGGGTGCGCGTCCGGGAGCAGTAAGCCTGTTTTCAAGATGGATGTTCAAGGAACCCCGGTTCGGAAAAGAACCCGGGGTTCCTTCGTGTACACCCCTCCCATTCTTGTCTTGGGGCATTTTACAGGGAATTGCTTTTCCCTTCACCCTTCGCTATATTCCTCGTGCATTTTCTCCATCCACCAAAGGACCTCCTTGTCCGAGCATATCAGCGTTAAAATCCAGAGAACGAATCCGGAGCTCAACGATCTTCCGTTGCCGTCTTATGCAACCAATGGCTCCGCGGGCATGGACCTCTTTGCCGCAGTCGAAGAGCCGCTCATACTCCCCGCGGGGGAAACCAAGCTCATTCCGACGGGGTACAGCATTGAGTTGCCGGAAGGATTTGAGGCGCAGGTGAGGCCGCGGAGTGGACTGGCGATCAAGAACCGGATCGGGATTTTGAATTCTCCCGGAACGATCGATTCCGACTATCGGGGGGAGATCAAGGTCATCCTGACCAATTTCGGTTCCGACCAATTCACGGTCCGGCGGGGGGACAGGATTGCCCAGCTTGTCGTGCACCGGTATGCCCGGGTCGATTGGGTCGAAAGCGCCGAACTCTCCGGCACAACTCGTGGAGAAGGGGGATTCGGACACACGGGCACATCCGCGCAGAAGGAGAGCCGATGAGCGACAGGAAACGCGCCCGGACCTCTGGCCGTTCAGCGCCTCCCCGTCCGAAGGAACGCACGGAAGAGCGGTGGGATGTCCTTCTCCGGTCACTCGGCCGGATCGACGTGGTACTGATCGTCGGGGCAATTCTCCTCCTCTTCGTCCTTATCTATACCGTCCAGTCCATTATCTCCCCGTTCCTGGTCCTGGGAGCGATTCTCTTTCTCCTCTACCCGCTTCGGAGCTACGAACTGGCCAAGAAGATCATGTGGCTCAGTGGGATCCTTTTCGTGATCTGGTTCCTCTCCACGATCTCGTCGCTCCTGGCCCCGTTCGTCGTCTCGCTCGTCCTTGCGTACGTGCTCAACCCTATTGTCAATAGATGTGAGGGATGGAGAATTCCCCGGTGGATCACCTCACTCTTCATAATCATCCTCCTGATCGCCCTTGTTTCGGTGATTCTCTTCTTCGTACTCCCGGTGGCGTTGGCCCAATTTGAGGGGATCCTGGGATCGTTGACGGTCATCTTCAGCGACTTCAACAAATGGATCCTCGGCAGCGACATTCTCCAGACCCTGAGCCGCTATGGCATTTCGTCGGACGAAATCAGTAGCACCCTGCATACCTACTTTGCTCCGAAGCTGGAAGACATTCTGAAGGACATTCTTCGGTGGATGCTCGCCATGCTGAGCAGCCTGAGCAGTCTGGTAACGCAGATCTTCTACGTGGTGCTTGTTCCGTTTCTCACGTTTTACCTGCTGGCCGACTTTCCTAAAATCTCGCGTCGATTCTTTCTCCTGTTCCCCCACTCCGTGAGGGAAAGGGTCGAGGAGCACGCGCGCATGGCGGATCAGGTCATCGGTCTCTACCTCCGGGGCATTATCACCGTGGCGTTCGTCCAGGGCGTGATGGTCTTCCTGCTGTTCTCGCTTGTCGGGATCAAGTACGCCCTGGTGCTGGGGGTGATAGCGGCTGTTCTCGACCTTGTTCCGTATTTTGGACTTGTCGTCACAATGATCCTCGCCGGGATCGTGGCCACATTCAGCGACCCGCCGGTATTGCCGAAGGTCCTGTTCGCTCTCGGCTCCATCGAGGTCCTGAGGATTTTTGAAACGATGTACCTTTCTCCGCGTATCGTCGGGAACAAGGTCGGGCTTCATCCTTTGCTCATCATTTTTTCCATCCTTGTCTTTTTCCAATTCCTCGGATTTATCGGTTTGTTGATTGCCGTCCCCTCCACCGCGCTCATCATTTTGTTTGTACGGGAGTGGGAAGCAAGTCGCAAGGGCATCCCGCTGCAGGAATTCCATTCATCTCACTCTGAGTAATCATCCATGGCCGGAACGTTGTATCTTGTTGCCACGCCGATCGGCAACCTGGAGGACATCACTTTTCGCGCGCTTCGTATTTTAAAAGAAGTCGACCTGGTCGTCTTTGAAGAGCGAAAGGAGGGGGCGCGGCTGCTCAAGCACTTCGGTATCGAGAAGCCGGTGGAAAGCCTGAACGAACACAATGAACCGGCCGAGTCTCAGATTATTCTCGAGAGGCTGAAAGAAGGCAGGTCGGTTGCCGTGATCTCCGACGCCGGGACGCCGGTCTTCTCGGACCCCGGACAACTCCTGGTGCAGAAAGCCATCAAGGGAGGTGTCCGCATCGTCCCGATCCCCGGAGCTTCGTCGCTCCTGCCGGCGCTCATCGTATCCGGATTCCCCATCGACGAGTTTGTGTTCCAGGGATTCCTTTCGCCGAAACGGACCCGGAGGATCGCCGAGCTTCAGGAACTGAGGAAGGAACGTCGCACCATCGTTCTGATGGACGCTCCGTACCGGCTTGTGCAGCTCATTCGCGATATTGCAGGGGTGTTCGGCGCGGAGCGCAGGCTCTGTGTTGCGTTCGACCTGACCCTGCCGACGGAGAGATTGTTCTACGGCACGGCGCCGAAACTCTTTGACCAGTTCGCGAAGGAGGGACGCAAGGGTGAATTCGTCGTGGTCGTGGAAGGGATCGTCAAATAAAAAACCCCGGAGCCTCTCTGGACGCCGGGGTCTTAAGACGTAATGCTTTTCTTTCAAACAGTAAACAGTGAACAGCCGGAGGCCGCTGGAAGCCTATTACGAACGCACGCGTAAGCGTGCGACTGTTTGGATCTGCGAGAATTCAGTGTTGGCCTGTGTCCAAGTTGTAGCCTGCTCCGCAGGCTTCATCATTAAGCCTCCGGCGGATCGCGTAAGCGATCCTCAACTAGGAAAATA
>JBBEBV010000399.1:0-10609 GCA_040882165.1 Bacteroidota bacterium | reverse complement strand
GCGATCCGCTCAAACGGGAACGTTGCGCCCATGACGGGCTTCAGTGCACCCTTGCGATACAACTCAAACAATTCCTCTGCCATATTCCGGAAATATTCGGTCTTGTGGGATAAGAAATAGAGGTTGAAACCCAGGAGGGAACGGTTCCGGGAAGCCAGCGATGGCGGATGTATCAACGGAACGGAAATCAATTCCCTGAGGGCTTTGAGCTTGTTCAGTGTTCTGGGGCCGGTGACCGAGGCAAACCCGTACAACACGTACCGTCCCATTGGGGCAAGGAGGTTCCAGCCTCTCTTGAAGATTCGCCCCCCCACCGAATCCATCACGACGTCGATGCCGTATCCATGCGTTTTCGTTCGAACGACTTCGACAAAATCTTCGGAGGTATAGTTCACCAGGTGTGATGCTCCGAGGTTCTTCGCAACCTCCAATTTTTCCTTTGTGCTCGCAGTGGCAAATACTTCGACACCCCATTCCCTGCAAAGTTGGAGGGCAGCCGTACCGACTCCGCCGGCCGCGGCGTGCAGAAGAAGTTTTTCACCCCTCTGAATGTTCGCCAGTGTGCGGAGACCGTGAAACGCTGAAAATGATGTTACGCCGAATGCAGCCCCTTCCTCAAACGACATCATTACGGGGATTGGACGGACAAAATCCGAGCGGACGCAAACCTGCTCCGCGCAAGCCCCCTGGGGCGAAAAGCCAAACACGCGGTCCCCTTCCTTGAGAGAAGTGACCGACTGACCCACTGCATCGATGACCCCGCTCAATTCGATGCCGGGAATGAAGGGGGGATCTGGAATACCGGGGTAGACACCCAACCGCCCCATCACATCTGCGAAATTCAGGCCGATGGCTTTAGTCCTGATCCTCACCTCCCCTTCCGCGGGATCACGCGCGGGGAACTCACGGACCTGAAGCACCTCCGGGGGACCGAACTTCGTGACGAAGGCAGCTCGCACGATTACTCTCCAAATTCTGTCTCAAGTGAACGCGCGGCAAGAAGAAGCTGTGAGTCGATCGGTACAGTGCGAAGCTTTAAAATCGCCTCTTTGACCGGAACAGCGACGATTTCCGTTCCGCGAAGACTGACCATATAGCCAAATTTTTCCTGAGACGCCAGTTCCAAAGCCATTGCACCAAATCGGGATGCGAGGATACGGTCGTACGGCGTGGGGCTTCCCCCGCGCTGTAAATGTCCAAGGACGGTCACCCGTGTTTCCAGCCCTGTCTCCTCCATAATCTTCTTACCGACGAGTTCGCCAACGCCGCCAAGGCGGATAGGATCGGTTCGCTTCTTGTCCTGCTCGCGCACGATGAGCTCCCCTTCCCAGGGCCTCGCTCCCTCCGCAACGCAGATGATGCTGAACCGGCTTCCATGCTTGCTCCGCTTGAGCACGTGCTCATAGATCTTCTCCCACTTGAAGGGGATCTCGGGGATGAGGATGACATCGGCGCCGCCGGCGAGTCCGGCACCGAGCGCGATCCAGCCGGCATACCGCCCCATAACTTCCACCACCATCACACGATGGTGGGCGGAAGCTGTCGTATGCAGCCGGTCAATCGCTTCGGTGGCCACGGTGACAGCCGAGTCATAGCCGAACGTCACATCCGTGGCGGAGAGGTCGTTATCAATGGTTTTGGGAACGCCGATAAAGTTCAGACCGAGGTCGGTGAATCTATCGACGATGTGCATGGTGCCGTCTCCCCCGATGGCGATGAGGGCATCTAACTCCCAGTCTTTATAGTTCCTGATTGCATGCCCGGAATAGTCCAGAACGTCGATTCCGTGCGGCGTTTCAACCGGAAAGTGGAACGGGTCACCTTTATTGGAGGTACCGAGGATCGTGCCTCCGAGGTTGACGATGCCCCCGATATCCTTTGGTGTGAGCTCCCTCATTCTTCCTTCGACCAGCCCTTCAAATCCATCAAGAATTCCAATAACGGTGGAGCCGAAGGAAGACATGGCCGGCTTGGCGATACTTCGAATAACAGCGTTTAATCCCGGGCAATCACCACCCCCGGTGAGAATTGCAATTCTTTTTAATTTCTTCATCCTTTTTCTGTCAATGTGGTAGGAACAACAGGGTCCCGTTATTACCGGGACCGGTCAAAGATACTGAAAATCTGCTCACGATTCCAGAGATTCAACCCCATACTCTCGGAGACATTAATTCCACATACAAGAAACGACTTGCTTTCCAAAGGCAAAAACGGTATCTTGGAACCGCAAGTCACCGTACACCGTTCAGTCCCGTCGAGGGAAACCCCGCCGGGGCGACGTAGCCACGCATATACGTCGTCGTTGAGTTGTCATGTCCGTGTCCTTACCGTGACCCTTTGAGTCACACGAGACTCGGCATCGCAAATCATCTGTAGTGTAGTTTGCGTGTAACGGCAGCGTGCTTTCCTGCCGTCTCGTGTACACATTTCATATTCACTCAAAGGAGATTGTTCCATGGAAAAGGGAACGGTCAAATGGTTCAACGGAGCCAAAGGATACGGCTTCATTTCACGACAGAACGGCGACGATGTGTTCGTCCATTTCAAGGCGATTGTTGGCGATGGCTACAAGACCTTGAACGAGGGCGATCAGGTCGAGTTTGAGGTGCAACAGGGTCCAAAGGGGCTCCAGGCATCCAATGTGGTGAAATTGTAACCAACCTGTTGAAACAAAGCCCCAGTTAGCCGAACGCTAGCTGGGGTTTTTTGTTTGAGAAAAAGGAGAAGGTTTTATGCAGCAAGGCAAAGTGAAGTTCTTCAACGCATCGAAGGGATTCGGGTTCATCATTGGAGATAACGGTGAGGAGGTCTTCTTTCACAAGAGCAACGTGAAGGATACCGGGTTCCGCGACGTTCTTTTTCAGGGTGACATGGTTCAATATGAATTGAAAGACGAACAAAAGGGCAAGCGGGCATACAACATCGTGCGCGTCTGATCTTCCGCAGGCTCTTCTTCCCTGTCGTACTACAAAAAAGCCCCCCCGACATGTCGGGAGGGCTTTTTTTTTCGGGAACGTTCTCACGGAAACAAGGGTTCAATCCTCCAACTGCTTCGGACTCTGTGACTCCGGTATGGACTGAATAGTCCTGAACTTTTCCGAAAGGCTGCTTAACTGCTTATCCGCCTTGTCATAATTGTTCTTCGCATTGTTGAGTTGGGAGCCGAGGGTTTCGAAGAGGCCCGAGAACTTCTGCAATTCCCCTCCGAGCCGTTCGAGGTTCTGAAAAATCTCCTTTGCGCTTCGCTCAATCTGCAGTCCCTTCAAACCCAACGCAATCACCCGTAAGTGGGCATAGAAGCTATTCGGGGAAACGGGGATCACCCTCTTCTTTGCCGCATAGGAATAGAGCCCGTCCTCGTCCGCATACGACTCGTCTTTGATGATGGTCTCGTAATAAATATTCTCGGCAGGGATATACATCAGGGCAAAATCAAACGTCCCTTCATCCGGCAGGATATATTTTTCCGCTATAGCGTCGATATGCTTCTTCACGTCAGTCCGGAACAGGCGGAGGGCAGTCTTCTTATCCTGTTCGGTCTTCGCTTCTACCATTTTCTGAAAATTCTCCAGCGGGAATTTCGAATCGACGGGCACCATTCCCCCGGCAGTCGTGACCACCGCATCCACCGCCTGGCCGCTACGAAAGCGATACTGCATCGTGTAGTTATTAGCCGGCAAGACTTGTTTTAACAGGTCTTCCAGCAGCAGTTCGCCCAACCCCCCGCGGAGTTTTGGGGCCTTCAGCATTTCCTCAAGCTTGGAAACGCTCTGGCCCAGTTCCTTGATTTCCTGGGTGGCCTTCCCCAACTCCCCAAGCTGCCCCTGCACGTCCTGGATCACGCGGGCGGCATTATCGAGGCGCGATCCCATTTGTCCGGTGTTATTTTGTAACTGTTGCGTAACCCCGGTTAATTGGCTCGTGACATTATTGAGCTGCTGGTTGACCGTCTCGGTGGTGATCTTCAGGCTCTGGAATAACGTATCCTGCGTGCTCTTGAGCGACCCACCCAGGGTATCCGCTGTGTTCTTCAAACTTTGATTGACCTCTCCCCGCAAAGCCTCAAGCTGTTGTTGGACGAGAAGAGCCGATCCATTATCGCGTGAACCGCTCAGTTTTATGAGAACCACTGCGAGGAGCCCGGCAACGGCAAGAAGAAGGATGAGGATTATGAGTTCCATGGTCTTACGTTTCCCTGATCAGGAACAACACGAGAGCGGACAACCCGACGGCGAAAGAAACCCTTCGGGCGGAGACAGGCGAGACCTGCTTCAACCTTCCCCATCCCTTCGAAAGCCCGATCATCAGCAGGAAAAGGCCGGTCGCGGCAAGGGCACACTCGGCAACCGTCAACGATTTGCCGTTGAGGGAAGCAAGACTTCTCCCGTTCCAGAAATCACCGTAGATGACGAGCAAATGTACGGCGTACACCAGGAGCGATTCACGACTCACAGCAAAAACAAAAGAATCTCCCCTCTGACGTCTCGCACCGTACACCCAGCAGCCGACCAACAGGACAAGGATTATTCCGAATCGTATCAAAAAGAAAAAAGGATCAGCCCTGATGGCCGTGGAACCATAGGAAAGTCCGAACGGGAGTTGCATCAAAAGAGAGCCTCCAAGGATCAACCCTCCCCCCGTCAAGGCAACTGCCCGGAAGAACGTGCTCTCCCCACCTGTCTCTTTCCATGTTCGATGGATCGACGCCATCAACCCGCCCAGCAACATAAATCCAAGCCAGTTGAAGACCGGAAATTGCGAGGCGTGCTGCCCGTTCATATACGCTGCCAGAGGAGCGGGGAGATGGTTCAGGAAATCGATCTCCCAAACCAGGGGAGCGCCAAGGACAACAACGGCAGCCGTGCTTCCCAGGAATAACCGATAGATATTCTCCTGATGGAAAAAGAGACGAACAAGGAAGAGAAGCAACAACCCGAGCGCGATACAGTGCAAAATATCGGCCTGATAGAATCTCAGATAATCCGCACCGGTCGCCTCGTTCAGAACGCGTTTCAACGAAAAGAACGGCAGATGCAACGCGTACCCGACGCCCCAGATTACTCCGATACGACCGAGTTGCTTCCAGAACGCGAATCCAAATGTACGAAACTCCTCCCGCTTCCGTTCGGCGGCAAGCACAAAGACAAATCCGGAGACAAACAGGAAGGCCGGGGCGACAAGTCCGTTGATAAAATTCAGGACGTCGAACCATCCAGCCTCACGCACCGCCGGCAGGAGGAACGCGTTCACGACGTGCACCTCGATCATCACCAGTGTAGCCCAACCGCGGAGGAGATCGATAAATGTCAGGCGCCCCTTCACGGGCCGGGGACTCTCCCGATACCTGGGATCGCCCGGAGGGGGTGAGCCAATACTTCCCATGGGTTCACCGAGCCGGCAACCGGACCATCACGAGACGATTCCCATTTTCTTGCCAACCTTTCGGAAGGCCTCCAGGGCCCGGTCGATATCCTTGCGGCGCAACGCGGCCGAAATCTGCGTACGAAGCCTCGCCTCTCCGCGCGGGACCACAGGGAACCAAAGACCTTTGATGTAAACCCCTTCCTTGAGTAGCGCAGCACTCATCTCCTGTGCCACCGATGCTTCACCGAGCATGATCGGGACAATCGGGTGGGTCCCTTCGATAATCGTGAATCCGAGCCCCTTGATTTCTTTTCTGAAATAGGCGGTGTTTTCATGCAGACGTTTGACAATCGTCTTGTCCCTGGTGAGCAACTGAAATGCCGCGGTCGTTGCGGTGACAATGGCCGGCGGAAGGGAGTTCGAGAACACGTAGGTCCTGGCTTTTTGGCGGAGGTATTCAACCAGTTCCCGGGAGCCGCTGACAAACCCGCCGGCAGCGCCGCCGATGGCTTTGCCAAGTGTCCCAACGAGCGCATCGATCTTCCCAAGGACGCGGAAATGCTCCGCCGTCCCCCGACCGGTTTTTCCGACCACGCCAATGCCGTGGGCATCGTCCACAAACAGAACCGCATGATATTTCTCTGCAAGCCTCGCCAAAGCGTCGAGGGGAGCCATATCCCCTTCCATGCTGAACACGCCATCGGTCGCGATGATGCGGAGGCGGTACTCCTTGTCCCGATCCTCCTCAAGAAGCTTCTCGAGGTGAGCCGGGTCGGCGTGGTTGTAAATTTTCTTCTCCGTCACTTCCGACCGGCAGAGGCGTTGACCGTCAATAATGCTGGCATGATTCAGCCGGTCGCTGTAGATCACATCCCGGTACTGCTCCATTCCCATCTTCTCATTGGTGAGGGCGGAGAAAAACCCCACGTTCGCGGCAAAGGTGGAGGAAAAGAGGATCGTGTCTTGTGCGCCGACAAACTTCGAGATCGTTTTCTCCAGTTGCCGGTGAATGGTCTGGGTGCCACACAGGAACCGCGCGGAGGCAACGCCATAGCCGAACTTTCTGATTCCTTCGATTGCCGCTTTCCTCACCACCGGGTGATTGGACATACCCAGGTAGTTATTGGAGGCAAGCATGACCAACTCCTTCCCTGCGACCCGAACAACACCCCCCTGCGGCGACTGGAGAGCGGTTTCGTACTTCATGGTGTTGGATTCTTCGAGCCTCTTCAGCTCGGCGGAAACAAGCTCGGAAAGATTCATACGGTCTTCATTCGCAGGGTGATCAGTGGATGATTCAGGCCGGAGTCCCGGCGTCAGGGTTTCAACAAGACCTTGTACGCGTCTCCGTTCCGGATTGCGGTAAAGGCGTCTTCGTATCGATCCATGGGGATCTGGTGTGTCACAAGACCGGTCTTCATGAGGTGCTTCGCAAGACCCGCTTTGAGCAATTCTTCCATTTGGTCCCATGTCTGGAACACTTTCCGACCGATGATTCCGTGGACCGTAATGCCGTTGAAGATGATATTTTTGGCAAAATCGACCTGGATGGTTCCCGAAGGAATACCGAGGAGGGAAAACGTCCCCCCCATCCTCAAGATACGTTCCGCATCCTCATACGCGCGATAGCTGCCGGACATCTCGAACGCGGCATCCACACCGGTTTTGTCCGTCTCCCGAAGTACCGTCTCCCGTAACGCCTCGCGTTCCTGCGGGATCGAAACGTCGAAACAATGATCTGCACCGTACTCTTTCGCCAGGGCAAACCGGTGGCTAACGAGTTTCTCATGGGTGAACTCGGCATAGGAAGCATCGGTGACATAGATGCGCTTCGCCCCCGCGTACTTCGCCACGGCGATCGCCATC
Organism: Bacteroidota bacterium; assembly: GCA_040882165.1. Classification (GTDB taxonomy): domain Bacteria; phylum Bacteroidota; class Ignavibacteria; order UBA10030; family UBA10030; genus UBA6688. Next base: position 3,379 of record JBBEBV010000399.1, on the reverse strand, counting down.
AGCCCCTGCACGCCACATCCCAGCACCGCGACGTTCCGCCCTTTGACGGTGGCGGACATCACGGTGTGCGTGGCATTTCCGAGAGCGTCCATAAAACTGATAATCTCCGGCGGTATCTCGCGCCGGTAGAACAGTCGCACATTTTCTGCCGGCACCTTGACAAACTTGGCCCATGCCCCGTCGTCATGAACGCCTTTGATAATGGTATTGCGGCAGACATGTTTCTCCCCCAACCTGCATTGATAACACGTTCCACAGGTCACATGCATTTCTGCCGTGCTGAAGAAGTTTTTTTCCAGCCAGGGAGCAAATGTTCGTTCGGAGGCGAGTGCACCGGCGGTTTTCCGGCGCAGGACCTTCTGCAGGGCGGGGTCATTTTTGGCTTTCTGAAAAACGAGCCGTGCGAGACTCACCCGGGCTTTCTTTCCCGCGGCAACGATCCGGCCGCTGAATTCATGGCCGACCGTCACCGGATCGGTGATGGCTTTCTTCATTTCCACGCGCAGCGAGGGTTTACAGTTGTAGATCCCGACATCGGTTCCGCAAATGGCTCCTGCGAAAACCTCGATGATGACGTCATCCGACCGTTCAACCTTCGGCTCGGGTTTGTCGATGATCTGAAACCCTTTCGGCCACTCAAGGCCCTCAACGGGTTTCGGTTTAACGATTGCTTTCATTTTCGTTTCTTCCATTCCGCATAATTCCTGCGGATGTCCTGCAGAACCTCTTTGTCGATTTTGTCGTCATCGCGGATGCGAACATCGTAGTTCTCCCAGCCCATGAAGTCCTGTAACGCTTTCTTCGTGCCCGCGTCGAAGGTCCCGTTGACCGGTCCCGCGTAGAACTCGAAACCCTTGTACGCTTTGTCATGCAGGATCGATTGGAGTTCCTTACAGAGTGAGGCGTCGATGGTGATCAGGTTCTCCGGACTGCTTCTGAAAAAGAAGAGTTTGTGAAGCGCATACAGACGTTCAAGTTCCTTGAGTGGTGTGGGATGGTCGTAGATGCTGATATCGATATAGTCGTCGGTGGTGCCGTCATAACCCGCTCCCGCCCTCTTCACCAGCAGGGCTGCCGATTGTTCTCCCCGTCGATCTCCCCCGGCCTTCCCCCCCGCCACCAATGCCGCCACAAGCTTATCGGAAAGCGGTCCTGGCGTTTCCTGGAATGTTTTCGCGAGTGCTTCCACCGTTTCGCGACTGACGAGAATGTTCCCCTGGGCTGCAAATCCTTTTCCGGTCACCACAACGCCCTTTCCTCCAAAATTGCTTCCAGCCCGCCCTCCAGCCCAATCAAAGCACTCGTTCCCTGTCCAGCTTGCAGCATTCCCCCTGGCATCGACCAACCCAACCTGCCGGACATCGCGGGCGGAGTCACCGGCGATAAGAATCCGAAGCGCTTCCTCTGCGGTGGCTCCGTTTCGCATCAGCGTCAATCCTTTCGAACCGTATCCGATGTTGGCAAACGACTGGGTGGCGACCGCCCCGACTCCAGCCTCCGCCCATGGAACAACGGGACGCACATTCGGGAATTTGGACTGGACGGCAACTCCGACATCTCCCGTTTCAGGATCGACGGCAACAATGGAAAACGTCGAGACCAACGGATCCCTGTTCAATGAGAGGACATGCAACAACGACAGAACGAAGATGAGCATCGACATGAGGCAAGAGATCCAGCGAAGCATAAGAATCCTCCCGGTTAAGACTGTTAAAGGATGGTTCAGGAAAAGGCAATCAAGACGTTGAAGAAGCTGCCATACCGTAGCGGGGAAGCGGTTGGAATATAGAGAGAAAACTCAACGAACACAAAACCGGTTATTGAGCGGACTTTTTCAACCGGATGGCAAACGCACCATCCATCCCATGCTTGTTGGGGAAGGTCTCGATGTATCCATCCGGGTGGACCACTTCAGGCTTGACAAACTGACCGGCATTCTCAATTGTGAACTCGGGATGGATAGCCAGGGCACTCTTTACGAGCATCATATTCTCCTCCGGTTCGGTCGTACATGTACTGTACACCAGCACGCCGCCGGGCTTGACGTGCGCCATGGCGTTTTCCAGAATTGACGCCTGGAGCAGGACGAGTCTCACCAGGTCTTCAGGTTCCCTCTTCCACTTTGCATCCGGCTTTTTCGCCAGTACGCCCAGCCCCGAACATGGCGCATCGACCAGCACCCTGTCCGCCGGCTGCGTTTGGAGGGTGCCGGCGTCAGCAGTGATGAAATGGGCGTTCGCGATCCCAAGCCTCTGGCAGGCGGTCTTCACAAGATTGAGCCTTGTCTCGTAGCGATCGACCGCTACCACTTCCCCCATGTTCTTCATCAGCTCGCCGATGAACGTTGTTTTTCCCCCCGGCGCCGCACACATGTCGAGGACACGGTCCCCCGGCTTCGGGTCGAGCAACTGGACTGCCAGCCCGGCGCTCTCATCCTGGACCACAAAAAATCCCTGGCGGAACATCTCGGAGCTGCCGATGCCTGCCATATGCCTGACCCGGACGAAGAAGTCGAGATAGGAAGAGCGTGAAAACTGCACCTGGTGGTTATCCAGTTGCGAGAGGAAATAATTGAAATCGATCTTCAACCTGTTTACCCTGAGGGTAAGGTCGGGACGGCGGTTGTTTGCCGCAAGCAGCGACTTCGCCTCATCGTACCCGAACCGTTCGACCCAGCGTTTCACAAGCCAATAAGGGTGAGACTCGATCACCGCAAGATGTTGGATCCTGTCCTCCTTCGGATCCGGGTACCGGATGTTTTCCACATTGCGGAGGATATTGCGGAGAATGGCGTTGACGAGGTCGCCGACTTTCTGTCCCCTGAGACGTTTGATAAACTCCACTGATTCGTTCACTGCTGCAGAATGGGGAATCTTGTCAAGGAACAGGATTTGATACAGGGCGACCCGGAGGGCGTTCTTGATGTTGGTTTCGGCCTTCGTGAAGTTGCCGTGGAAGAAACCGGTCAGGACCCAGTCAATTTTCGACTGCCAGCGGATGACGCCGGTGACGATCTCATTCATGAGTCCCTTGTCGAGCTCATTCATGTCGGTGGAGCGCATCTCTGCCTCTAACAACCGGTCCAGGTAAGCATCCGACCGCTCCACGCGGTTGAGGAGCTTCACGGCTGTTCCACGCGGGCCCCGGTAAACGCTGGACGGTTCCTGATCCTGGGGTGGTACTTGAACTTCCTGTGTCATACGTCCTTTGATGTCAAAAGTAGTGTCTCAAATAACGGAAGGTCGATCCGCTCGCTCTTACCCGCGTCGTTTACTTCTCCGAGGCATTGCCGGAAGACCTCAGAAGCGGTCTCAAAAACAGGTAGCAGCGTCATTGCGAGCGTTTTGTGCGAAGCAATCTATACAAAGCCAGGTTTATC
>JBBEBV010000398.1:8001-10671 GCA_040882165.1 Bacteroidota bacterium | reverse complement strand
TCGAAGCGCACCTTCCGAATTCCCCCCATCGGTACCGTGGAACCGGAACTCCTCACTCAATAACGGGTCAACAAGAAACTGAATCCATGAACAATCAGGAACCGCTCTCGCTCAAGCCATCCGAGATGGAACCGGCGAGCGCGTACAAACTTTTTCAGAGTCTCGTTGCCCCACGCCCCATCGCCTGGGTCTCCTCCATCGACAGCCTCGGCAGGATCAACCTGGCCCCGTTTTCCTTCTTCAATGCCGTCGCCACAAAACCCCTTATGGTGATGCTGGCAATCGGACGGAAAGGATCGACGCCGAAGGATACATTAAAGAACCTTCAAGAGACGGGGGAGTTTGTGATCAATATCGTCAGTGAAGAACTTGCCGAAGCGATGAACATCACCTCGGGAGATTGGCCGCCGGGGACCAACGAGTTTGAGGTGTTGCAGCTCACCTCTCTCCCCTCCATCGATGTCAGACCCCCACGCGTCGCCGATGCTCCCGCAGCGATGGAAGCGAAGGTCAGGCAGATCGTTCCCGTCGAAGGGACATCATCCACGCTCGTGTTGGGGGAGGTTATCCGGTTTCATGTGCGCGAGGGTATGTTGCGCCCGAACGGACTTGTCGACCCGCTTCTCTCAAAGCCCGTTGCGCGGCTCGGTGACACCGAGTATGCAACCATCGGGCGCGTCTTCACCATGAATCGCCCCAGGTTCTGAACCCTTCCTGTAGTTATCAATTTCCCACCCTTGTCGGCGTTCTAGCTGTTCGGTTCTTTTCTTCTCTGTGCCCTTCGTGCCTCTGCGGTGTATCTTCCCCCCCAATTCAAACCTTCTCTCCTCCACCGGAATCATAGCTTGTGACAGGGTTCATCGCAAGCAATTCAATATCTGTCATAACCGAGGAGGTTGGCATGGCATCCCGTCAATCAATGAGATTGGTTCTTTCAGGCACCTTTTGTGCGCTTCTGTTCGTTGCTCCTTTCGCCTTTGGACAATCGGGGGGAAGAGAGTATCAGGTGAGGCAGGAGGATAGCAATGTCGGGTTTTCCGTCTATAAGTGGCTCGTCGTAAAAGAAGAGGGACGCTTTCGTGATTTCAGCGGGACGGTGTATTATAACCCGGAGGATCTGACGGCGACGAAGGTCGATTTTACGATCCGGACGGCAAGCATCGACAGCCGCAATGAGGGGCGGGACAGCGCCCTCCGTTCGGACGATTACTTCGACGTTCGCCGGCACGCGACGATGACGTTTCGAAGCGTCGGCAGCCGGCCCGCGGAGAACAACATGATGATGCTTGAAGGAAACATCACTATCAAAGGGAGAACGAAACGGATCACCATACCGGTCAAGGTCCTGGGAGTACATTTTGCGAACCAATCGGTCGGACATATCGCCGGTTTTGAATCGACCTTTACGGTGAACCGGTTCGATTTCAATGTCGGACCCTCCGGCACAACGATGGTCGGAAGCGAAGTCACGATCCACCTTCTGATCGGCGCAAACAGTCCCGCCATCACTGCGAGACAATAGAACTACAGGAGGCGTAGAAAATGATTGCCGCAAAAAGGCACAGAAATCACAAAAAAGGAGACGCATCATGAAACTTCAACGAACTGCAATCGCTCTCACGCTTCTTAATCTGATCATCATGATGGTTATCCTCGCATACGTGCGGCCAGCGACCGCTGGTAGTTCCGGGCAGATTCTGCGCGGGCGCGCACTCGAGATTGTGGACGCGGCCGGCCGGGTACGTGCCAGCATCTCGGTGCACCCCCCGACCAGAGTTGAGGGAAAAGATTACCCCGAAACGGTCCTTTTGCGCCTGACCGATCCGAAAAGCGGGCCGGTCGTGAAACTGACCGCCGCAGAGAACGGCTCGGCGCTCGGCCTTTCGGATGACTCCGAAAAAGGGGGTGTTCAGATCTATGCCCGGGATACAGGAAGCTTCCTTAAGGTGGTCAGTAAAGATGGACGCGAGCAGGTCGTGAAACCATAACTTTTTTCAGGAGCCGGACTCATGAAACTTCAAACGATACTTCTTTCATCAATATTTTTACCGGCAATCGTTGCCGGCAAACTCCTTGCCCAGGAAACTCCTCCACTTCCAGAACGGCCGAAGACCATCACGTCGTCCGCCACCCTGGTCTCCGAAAAAGAACCGGGTGAGCAGCTGATCATAAACGGTACATTTTATTCCCGTGACCGCAAAACGCCGGCTGCCGGCGTGCTTCTCTATGTCTATCAGACGGATGCGACGGGGGCGTATAACAACGATGACGGGAGCTGGCAGAGGCCGAGGATCAACGGCTGGTTCAGGACAGATAAGAATGGGCGGTATGAGATCCGGACCATCAAGCCCGGTTCCTACCCCAACAGACGCCAGTCTGCCCACATCCATCTCGTGATTGTTCCGGAAAACGGACCCGCGCGATGGTTAGATGATTTCCTGTTTGAGGGAGATCCGTTTCTTTCTTCCGACGACCAGCAACGTCCCTCCCGCGACGGGAGTTTTTCCTACGTCATGAAGATCCGCAAAGAGAAGGATGGTCTGCTGCATTGTGAAAGGGACATTATCCTGGATACTCGTTAGTATTCTCTCCTTCAGCCTGGATGGCATGTCAATTACCCCTCCTTTCTCCGGCTTCATCTCCGGCGAGCTAAGTTTCATTTACTCCGGG
>JBBEBV010000398.1:0-7901 GCA_040882165.1 Bacteroidota bacterium | reverse complement strand
TACCCCTCCTTTCTCCGGCTTCATCTCCGGCGAGCTAAGTTTCATTTACTCCGGGTGTAACAATCGGACCGGGAAAAGCTGTAGAGAAATGCGCGGGTCAATCACCCCACGGTCCCTATGGTTCAGCAAGAACCTTGTCAATAACCTGAAGGAACTGATCGGGACTGAAGGGCTTTTGAATGAAATGCCGCAGACCTACTTTTCGAAGTTGACCCAACGAGGTAGAATCGATATGCCCGCTGATGAGAATCATTTTTACGATCGGATTGATCAGAGCAATCTCCCGAAAAAGATCCACCCCGCTCATGCCCGGCATCCCGACATCGGAGATTACCATTTCCACGGAATTTCCAAATTTGGTGTAGGCCTGCAGCGCTTCCGAACCGTTTGACACGGCAAGCACCCTGAACCCCCTTGCTTCGAGGACCAATTGGACCAGGCCGCGCATGGCCTCATCGTCCTCGGCAAGAAGAATCGTTCCCGCTCGTATCACTCCGAAATCACCATTCTCCATCACCGGTTCCCTTCCTTAACGCTTCGATACCGCATCGTTTCCGGCTGAAACCTACTTTCTGTTCGACCGGACAAATCTTGCAACCCTTTCCAGTGCCCCCTGTCGCTTTCCGTTTAATGCCTTGCTCAATAGACTTTTCGAGATGTGAAGCCGTTCCATGATGTATTTCCTGTTGATTCCCCTCTCCAGCATCATTATTTGCACACGAATATGCAACGGTTTACCGCCTTGTCTCTCGCGTAAGTTTTTCATATCATCTGTCCACAAGTTGACACCACGAAAGTAAACAAAATTTAGTCTGTAATCAAGATCATAGAACACAAATTTGTTTATGTCGAAGAGCGAGGCCATAGCAAAACGGTTGAAGGAATTCGGCCAGATCAAATTCGGGGCGGACCACGGTTGGAAGAAACAATTTGCCGATGCGCTGGGGGTGACGACCCAACATCTGGACCGCTATCTCTCCGCGGCCTCGCAGCCGGGCAACAAGATGTACACGCGGTTAATCCATCTCGGCTGTGATATTCAGTGGTTGCTGACCGGCATCCCCTCCAAGGACCTCGAATCGATAACGATGGAAGAGAAAGAAATCCTGATCGCTTTAAAAAAATCAGGAGTCGATTCCCTTGCAAAAGTTCGTTACCTGCTGAACCCCGAAGACCTGGCCGGCGATATCGCCGCCGCGGCGGTAAAGGAAATCAAATCACGATGGCCGCGGAAGCGGAGCACCAGTAAGAAGTCATAATCCTCCGGGTACCCTCCCCTCGACGCCTTTCGATCAGGCTCCCCTTCCCGCTCTCCCCGGAAGGAGAAAAACCCGCGACCTTCCTCCCTCATAAATTCCTTCAATTTTCCTGTGGCGAAAGGCCGAAGAATTATCGATCTTAGGAACGGCTCGAGGGTTTCACTTTCATATTGTTTGGAGAACGAATGAAAAAAGCTTTGAAATGGATCGGCATCGTTCTGGCTGTCGTGTTCCTCGGCATGCAGGCGGTTCAGCCGGAACGCACCAACCCCCCCGTCGATGAATCCAATACCCTTTACGCCCGGATCAACACTCCCCCCGAGGTACGCGCCATCATCGACCGGTCTTGCTCCGACTGTCATAGCCACAATACCCGGTGGCCCTGGTACAGCTACGTTGCCCCCGTATCCTGGTTCCTCGCCGACGACGTGAAGGAAGCGCGTTCCGAACTTAACTTGTCCGACTGGGGCCAGTACCAAAAGACGCGCGCCATCGCCAAGCTCGACATGATGTGCCAGGAAGTGCTGGACGGCAAGATGCCGTTCCCGCCGTACCTGATCATGCATCCGGGTGCAACATTGTCACAGGAAGAGATCGATCTGCTGTGCGATTGGGTAGAGACGGAGCGGGACAACCTGATGCAACCCGATACATCAGCCACGCCATAATGCTTCCCCGCCCGGGAGCGTTCCATATCAACATGCGTCACAACCGATGAGTGCAACGATTCCCATGGTCCGGTTTTTATTCCCGCTCATTTCTCTGTTCCTTCTCTCTGCGTGCGGCACAACGAAGACGGAGCTTCCCCCCAGCGAGCGGTTGCGGGCGTTCGAGGATATCACCATCAAAACCGAATTGATCTTCGGTCTGCAGAAACCAAACGGCGATACGGTTGCATCAAACGAGTGGAGGGATTTCCTGGACTGGGAGATCACCCCCCGCTTCAAGGACGGACTGACCGTGATCGAGGCGTACGGTCAATACGCAGGGGCAACCGGCAGGCTGTACAAAGAACCTTCCCGCATCGTTCTGCTGTTACACCACCCATCGGACAGTCTGGACGCTGCCATCGATACAATCCGATCAGTGTACAAAAGGCGATTTCAACAGGAGTCGGTTCTCCGGATAAGCACGCCGGTGGGCGTTTCGTTTTAACAGGTCGTCGAAAAAAAAGGACGCCAAGCAGGGAATCCATGACCGGCCACTTTACTCTCCCGACGATAGCCCCGGAAGAACTCGAGATCCAGCCGCTCGAGCGGTCGGAGACGATTCCTTAAGGGGCGTTTCTCCGTGGAATGCGAGAACGGCGTACACCACTTTCAATCCCTCCTCAAGAAGGCATACCGGCAAGCCCTGGACAAAATCTGAATGTACCCCGACGTCTGGTTCCTTCTTTCCTTTCTCTGCACCGCCGGATGGTGTTACCTCGGTGTGCGATGGTTTGGCGCCCGCAAAAACAATATCCCGTTGCAGGCCCTTTTGTTCGGCGCCCTAAAAGTCGTCATCGCATTCGTCGTCCGGTTTCTCATTTTTTATGCGAGTTACGGGATGGAAGCGCTCACGCATGATGCGTCATCGGCCCGGCTCCTCCTCTATGTTTTCCTCTACCTGCCGGGTCTCTGGTTCGAATGGTCGGTCGTTGGGGCGCTGATCGCGGGAGAATCCTTCAGACCGAAATCTCTTCTCCTCGGGATAAACGAGCGGGGGCCCCGGTGGAGAGCCGGGGGAGCGTCGATCACGTTTGTGTTTGAACTGCAGCAGACGATTCTCTGGACATTTCTTCTTGAACAGCTCGGACGGGGAACCAATTTATGATCCATCAACCCGCGGTCACGGAACTGCGCCGCGAGCTGACGCTCTTCGATGCGACCATGATCAACGTGGGGAGTATCATCGCCTCCGCGATCTTCATCGTCCCTGCCGCCGTGGCCGGCCATCTCCCTTCCGGACCGCTTATGATGACCGTATGGATTGTGGGAGGAATCATCAGCCTGTTCGGTGCGGTGACGATTGCCGAACTGGGCGCAATGATGCCGCGCGCCGGCGGGCAGTATGTGTTTCTCGCGGAAATTTACAGTCCCTTGTGGGGATTCCTGTATGGCTGGTCGGCGTTCGTCGTCATCATCAGCGCGGCGATCTCCGCCATCGCCATGGCGTTCGCGACCTACCTCGGGTATTTTTTCCCGCTGAGCGGGATGGAGATCAAGATCATCGCGATCACCTCCATCGTTGTACTGACCGTCATGAATTGTTTCGGGGTGAAACTGGGGGCGATTGTGCAGAACGGGTTCACGCTCCTCAAGATCGCGGCCCTGGGGATGTTGATCCTTTTCTGCCTCTTTATCACGGGTGGGGAAACCTCCATCCTGGCTTCATCCCTCCCGGAGATGCCGTTGACCTCTCTGGCCGGACCGCTGGTCCTCGCCATGATCGCCGTGCTCTGGGCGTACGACGGCTGGATCGAAATTACGTTTATCGCGGGCGAGGTTCGGGATCCTCAAACCACCATCCACCGGTCGCTGATCATCGCCACGCTGATCGTGATCGTGATGTACGTGCTTGCGAACTTCGGCTACCTTGCGGTACTCCCGATCAAGGAGATGGCCGCTTCGCAACTCGTGGCATCGGATGCTGCCGCCGCAGTGCTCGGATCGGCGGGCGCCGCGTTCGTCGCTGCCTCCGTGGTCATCTCGACCTTCGGAGCCAACAACGGCTACGTGATCACCGGCGCTCGCATCTACTATGCCATGGCCAAAGAGGGGTTGTTCTTCCGGTCGTTCGGGCGCGTGCACCCGCAGTTCAAAACCCCGATCCCTTCACTCCTTGGCCAAGGCGCCTGGGCTTCGTTGCTGGTCCTGACCGGCACGTACGAGCAGCTCTTCACATACGTCGTCTTCGCATCGTGGATCTTCTATGCCATGGCATGCTATGGCGTCATCCTTCTTCGGAGGCGGATACCGGATGCTCCGAGGCCCTACACAGCCTGGGGCTACCCATATACGGCCGTCATCTTCATCCTCTTTGCCCTCCTCCTTGTGATCCTCGCCGTTCTCGAAAGTCCTGGTGATGCACTCATTGGCACAGTGATGATCGCGTCCGGGATTCCCGCGTATTACTACTGGTCGCACCGCCGAAGGAGCGGACCTGCGCTCAACTCCGATCAGGATTCGCAAGGTTGAGAACGTTTCGTCAGGCTATGCGCCGCGTGGTTCTGGTTTTTTAGCCGAATCTTCCTTACCCTCACAACAAGCTTTGAAACGCTCTCCCATTCAAAGCGAGACGGTTGCACCGTTCTCCGGGATTTTCCCCAAGGAATATCACGATGACGCGCTCCATTGTTTCCTACACGGTTGCACCTTCGCTCCCCAAAGAGCTGGAATTCCTCCACACCCTCGCACACAATATCGTCTGGACGTGGGATCACCAGTTGATCGAACTCTTTATCCGCCTTGATCCCGAATTATGGGAAGAGACCCATCATAACCCGATCCAGATGCTCGGCATGGTGCGCCAGGAGCGACTGAACACCGCCTCCCGGGATGATGCCTACCTCTCCCAGATCGAGCGCGCTTCGCAACAGTACAAGTCGTACATGGAATCCTCGTCGACCTGGTTTCAGAAAACCTATAAGGGCGTCGAAGGAAAACAGATCGCTTACTTCTCAGCTGAGTTTGGATTGACCGAGTGCCTGCAGAACTATTCGGGGGGACTCGGCGTACTTTCCGGGGACCATTTGAAATCGGCCAGCGACCTCGGGTTGCCGCTCGTTGGGGTCGGGTTGCTCTATCAGCAAGGGTACTTCCGGCAGTATCTCAATGCCGACGGGTGGCAACAGGAACGGAATCCGCAGAACGACTTCTATACGTTGCCCGTTCATCTTGAGTATGACAAACAAGGGAATCCGCGGACTGTCAGTGTCGACCTCCCAGGTCGGACGGTAACCGCACAAATCTGGTGTGTGCAGGTCGGCCGCGTCCCCCTCTATGTGCTCGACACCAATATCCCCCAGAATTCCGAAAGCGACAAAGGCATAACAGGGCAACTCTACGGTGGGGACCGCGAGATGAGGATGCAGCAGGAAATCGTCCTCGGCATCGGCGGCTATCGGGCACTGAAGGTGCTCGGCATTCGGCCGTCGGTCTATCATCTCAACGAAGGCCATTCTGCTTTCCTCAGCCTTGAGCGATGCCGCGACCTCATGCAGGAGCATGGGATATCCTTCGCCGAAGCACGGGAGGCGGCGAGCGCAGGGATAGCCTTCACCACTCACACACCCGTCCCGGCCGGGAATGATTTCTTCAGCCCCGACCTGATGGTGAAGTATTTTTCGACCTACCATGGTGAACTCGGACTGAACCAGCATGATTTCCTCGCGCTGGGGAGACAGAACGGTGATAATCTTGAGGAAGCCTATTGCATGACGGTGCTCGCCCTGAAGATGGCGGGGAATGCCAACGGCGTCAGCAAACTGCACGGGCACGTTTCCCGGGCGATGTGGCAATCGGTCTGGCCCGGCATCCCCCTGGAGAACGTTCCCATCATCTCCATTACCAATGGTGTGCATGGTCCGTCGTGGATCAGCCGGGATATGACGGGATTGCTCGACCGCTACATCGGCCCACGCTGGCGTGAGGATGGCGGTGACTTCGCGCTGTGGAGCCGCGTGAATCACATCCCGGATGAAGAACTCTGGCGCACACACGAGCGGCGACGCGAACGTTTGGTTGCCTTCGCGCGGAGCCGCCTGCAATCGCAACTCCAGTCTCGCGGCGCTCCTCCCTCCGAAGTTTCCCAAGCTGCCGAGGTGCTCAACGCCGATGCGCTGACGATCGGGTTCGCCCGGAGGTTTGCCACCTACAAACGTGCGGCGCTCCTGCTTCGAGACGCCGAGCGATTGATGAGATTGCTCACGGACAAGGATCGTCCGCTCCAGATCATCTTTTCCGGAAAGGCCCACCCACGCGACAACCCTGGGAAAGACTTCATCCGCCAGATCATCCACTTTGAGAGGAACAACGGGGCCCGCCGACGGATGGTGTTCCTGGAGGACTACGATATGGTTGTCGCTCGATACCTCGTGCAGGGAGTCGACATTTGGCTGAACACCCCGCGGCGGCCGCTGGAGGCAAGCGGAACGAGCGGCATGAAGGCCGCTCTGAACGGCGCGATCAACCTGAGTATCCCTGACGGGTGGTGGGATGAAGCCTACAACGTCCACACCGGCTGGGCCATCGGCAGGGGCGAGGAGTACGCTGACGAGAAGTTGCAGGACGAAGTCGAATCGAACGCGTTGTATAACCTGCTTGAGAAAGAAATCGTGCCGCTGTTCTACACGCGCGGTGCCGACGACCTGCCGCGCCCGTGGATCACCAAGATGAAGGGCTCCATGGGGGCAATCGGGCCGGAGTTTAACACCAACCGGATGGTACGCGACTACGCGGAGAAGATGTATCTCCCCTCCCTCGACCGCTATACCACCATGACCTCTGATAAGCTTAAAAGGGCGAAGAAACTGGCCGCGTGGAAATCGCACATGCTCAAGCACTGGCACAGTGTCAGAATCGCGGGTGTCAGTGTGGACAAACAGGAGCATCTCAAGGTGGGGGACGCAATCACCGTGCGCGCCACGGTCGAACTCGGAGACCTGCAGCCGGCGGATGTTTCAGTCGAGTTATGCTACGGTTCGCTCAATGCACAGGGGGAGATCGAGCGTCCAAAGGTTGCTTTGATGAAGCCGGCTGACAAGAAAAGCGGCTCTCGCATGGAGTATGCCTGCAGTGTCACCATGGAAACAAGCGGTCGGTTGGGACACACCATCCGCATCCTGCCGCGCAACGAGGATCTCGATAATCCCTTCAAGCAAGGATTCATCGTCTGGGCGTAACGCAGACACGTGCCCTGTTCAACGTTAATCCGTCACGGGACTATATAAAACCAAAGCGAGGTGGCCATGTTCATCACCCTGTTGATTGCCAACTTCCTTATCTCCCTTCTGACATGCTATGTGGTCGTCAGAATTTTCCGCACACCCATCTCGAGCATCCTCCAGCGGCTGGTTGCTGAGGACATTTATGCCGCCTGGAGCAAGTACCTCACCTTCGCTATTTATGTTGTCGGCATTTCGGGGGGCGTTCGGGTGTGGGACCTGGAAAAATACATCACGCCAAAGGGAGAAGGAGGCGAAGTCCTTCAACTCACTTCCGAACGTTGGGTCCTGGAAGTATACCGGACTGTCATTGGAACGTTGCAGAGCGCGGCATGGATGTTGCTCTTATTCTTCCTTTTCGCGCTGATCGCGTATGTGATCGTCAAAGGACTTGAAGCGAAGAAACAGAAGAGAGGATAGCGGGGATATTGAACCACACACGCGTTCAAGAGCAAGAACAACGGAGAACATTCGGCCATGTTTATCGGCCACTACGCTGTAGCTCTTGCAGGGACGTTGATCGTCGAGATCGGACTTTTCGCCGGAGGGATCGCTCTGTATCTCAGGACAACGGAAGCGAAAGACAGGACCGGAGTGTATGCATTCTGGCTCTTTGTTGCCTGGGCTTACTGGATCGACAAGCATCGGGGCGTGAAAGCCGGGTGATCCTCCTCGGAGGGAACCTGACATCAGAGGATTCATCATCCATAACAAGA
>JBBEBV010000397.1:0-1727 GCA_040882165.1 Bacteroidota bacterium | reverse complement strand
TGTTCGACGACGGAGTGGGATTTCGTTATGAATTTCCACGGCAGGATCCGTTAAAGTACTTCGTGGTTTCGGAGGAGCTGACAGAGTTTGCCCTCACCGGTGATCATACGGCGTTCTGGATTCCGGGGGATTATGATACCAACGAGTATCAATATACCACATCCCCTCTCAGCAAGATCGATGCGACCACCGGAAAGGCCGCGGATGAAATCTACGCAAAAACCGCGATCGGCCGCAATGCTGTCCAAACGCCCCTGATGATGAAAACGGGCGATGGTCTGTACATAAATATTCATGAGGCGGCGCTCGTCGACTATCCGGCGATGAACCTGATCGTAAACCAGCAGACGTTCGGGCTTTCCACGCACCTTGTCCCCGACGCCGCAGGAAACAAGGCGTACTTGCAGACCCCCGCGAAAACTCCATGGCGCACCATTGTTGTGAGCGACAAGGCGGCCGACGTCCTCACCTCCAAATTGATACTCAATCTGAATGAACCAAGTAAGATCAGCGACGTCTCCTGGATCAAACCACAGAAGTATGTCGGAATCTGGTGGGAACTGCACGTCGGGGCCGCCTCGTGGAACTACGCCGATATCGACAACCTCAGGCTCACCGAAACAGACTGGAAGAGTTTGACCCCGAATGGACGCCATGGGGCAACCACCTCCCGGGTGAAGCGGTATATCGACTTCGCCGCTACCCATGGATTTTCCAGCGTACTGGTGGAGGGCTGGAACATCGGGTGGGAGGACTGGTTCGGCAAGTGGAAGGAAGAGGTATTTGACTTCGTGACACCGTATCCCGACTTCGACGTCGCGGGGCTGCAACAGTATGCGGAACAACGGGGGGTGAAACTCCTGATGCACCACGAGACCTCAAGCTCCGTGACCAACTACGAGCGTCGGATGGACGAGGCGTACCGCTTCATGAAGACCCACGGGTATGATGCCGTCAAGACCGGATATGTGGGGAAGATCATCCCGCGGGGAGAACACCATGACGGACAGTGGATGATCAACCACTATGTGCGGGTCGCAGAGAAGACGGCACAATACAAGATCATGGTGAACATGCACGAGCCAGTCCGCCCAACAGGGTTACACCGCACCTATCCGAACTGGCTTGCGTGCGAAGCAGCACGGGGAAACGAATTCAACGCCTGGAGCCATGGTAACCCTCCGGAGCATGAGACGATCCTACCCTTCACACGCGTCATGGGGGGGCCGATGGATTATACACCGGGGATTTTTCAAATCAAGATGAACTACTACCGGCCGGACCGGACGGAGCAGGTTCATTCGACCCTGGCCAAGCAGCTTGCACTCTACGTGACCCTGTACAGTCCCCTCCAGATGGCGGCCGATCTTCCGGAGAATTACGAACGCTTTCCCGATGCGTTCCAATTCATCAAGGACGTCGCCGTTGATTGGGACGAGACGAAAATCCTTGCCGCCGAGCCGGGAGACTATATCACCATTGCGCGGAAGGCAAAGAACCGTGACTCATGGTTCCTCGGCGCCATCACCGACGAACACGCCCGTTCTTCAACGGTGTCTTTGGATTTTCTTCCGGAACAGTCGTGGTACCTCGCTTCGATCTACGCCGATGCGCCGGACGCCCACTGGGAGAAGAATCCGATGGCGTATCACATCGAACATGTGCTGGTGAACAGCAAGACCACGCTCGATCTGAAGCTCGTCCCCGGTGGGGGAGCTGCCATAAGC
>JBBEBV010000396.1:0-10841 GCA_040882165.1 Bacteroidota bacterium | reverse complement strand
AACTCAGGATTGCGATGGCGAGGACTGCGAGTGACTTTTTCATTGTAAGCTCCTGCTGTAATAAAGTAGATGATTAGTTAAATTTCAATTTCGTTGTCTGGATTGTATCTCCTCAATACGCGTGCCAATGCGGTTTTCCTTAGGAAAATCGAAAAAATGGTCTGAAGTTCCACAATTAATGTATCACTTTGACATTTGTGAATCATTTTGATATTCACTAACTTGTGTCTGGTTTTACTGCATGATCTTCGTGGTTCGTAGAGCAACTGAAAACGTGTCTCAACTTGAAACAGCGTTGGATTTCAGCAGGAACCAAGAAGAGACTGTAATTTGGGAAAAATCGGGGGAAATACAGGCCTGAGACGACTGGCATAAGGATTGAGTAAAGAGTAAGAGATAATCGAATCCAACTCACATGGTCGTGCTCTCGGACCATCTGAGGTAATGGACATCATCCACACAGAGTGATAATCTCTTACATCCTTATGCACACCCTTGAATCGCACAACCAATCGGAATTCTTGTCGCGCGTTTCCCATGAGTTACGCACGCCCCTTACATCCATACTCGGGTATGCCGAGGTGATGCTGACGGACGCAAAGCTTTCGGCCGAGAGCAGGCACCACTATGCGGAGATCATCCTTCATGAAGGATGGCGCCTTTCGCATATCATAGATAACTGTATTGACATAGCATTCAGCGATCAACGACTTGCACTCACCGTGAACGAACCGCTGGATGTCTCATCTACCGTCGCCGAAATCCTTGAGACCCATCGGAGCACCATGGAGACGCGGTCAGTGGAATGGGAGTTGATAGCGCCGGAAACTCCTGTCCGTACATTGGCAAATCCGGCACGGATGCGGCAATTACTTCACAACTTCATCCTCAACACCGTGCGGATGGCTTCGGAGGGGGGGCGGATTGAAGTCGAAATGATCCCCTACGACCATGGGTATGAAATCGAAATCCGGAACCGCAGCAAGATTCTCAACACCGACGGAACTGATGCCATCAGGAATGCATTTGTGTGGCAGCACGCGCCAAATGTAGAGCTCCGGGAGCCCGGAGTGGGTTTCGCATTTGCCAAGCACCTCCTGGAACTTGAGGGAGGGAGCCTTACCGTCGAAGACCACCCGACACAGGGAGTGTCGTTTCTTCTTCGATTCTCCAATCTCTAACCAGGAACCAGATACAACACCATCATGACTGAACGACTTATTTATATCGTTGACGACGAGGAGACCATCCTGCGTCTTCTCGATCACTGGGTGACCAAAAAGTGGGGGTACACCGCGAAATTGTTTCCCACCGGTGAAGCGTTACTCGAAAGCCTAAACGAGGTTCCGGACGTCGTGCTCCTGGATATCATGCTGCCGGGAATCGGAGGCGTGGAGACGCTGAAGCTCATCAAGCAGAGACACCCCGAATTGCCGGTCATCATGCTTTCCGCCCAGGGAAAGGTCGATGTTGCCATTGAGACCTTGAAACTGGGAGCAACCGACTATTTCAGCAAACCGGTGGATTTCGCCAAGCTGGAAGTCTCTCTGAAGAATGCAATCCAGATTCACGACCTTGCCCGCGAGGTCGCGCGCCTTCGCGAGGCAGTCGGAAAACCCGTTCATTTCGACAACATCATCTCCGACAATGGGGCGATGCAGGAGGTGTTTAAGCTTGTTCAAAAAGTAAAGGACAGCGACATCTCCGTCCTCGTCCTCGGGGAAAGCGGCACGGGAAAAGAGCTTATCGCAAGGGCAATCCACTATAATGGAAACCGGAAGGAAGGGCCGTTCACCGTCGTCAATTGCGCCTCTATTCCGAAGGACCTGCTGGAAAGCGAATTGTTCGGCCACGAGAAAGGCTCCTTTACCGGCGCCTACCAGCGCAGGATCGGGAAGTTCGAGCAAGCGCATGGCGGCACCCTGTTCCTCGATGAGATCGGCGAGCTGGATCTGAGCCTTCAAGCCAAGTTGCTGAGAGTGATTCAATCGAAACAGTTCGAGAGGGTGGGTGGGAACGAGACGCTGACCTCCGACGTCAGGGTGGTCTCGGCAACGAACAGGGATCTCGTCAAGGCAGTGCAGTTGAAGGAGTTCCGGGAGGACCTGTATTTTCGCCTCGCGACGTTTCCCATTCTTCTCCCGCCGTTGCGGGATCGAAAATCCGACATCCTCCTGCTTGCAGAACATTTTCTAAAAGCGCTGGCCGTTGAAGTCAACAAACCCCAGTTGGGTTTTTCGAAGAGGGCCCTGAAACTGCTCTACGAATACCCATGGCCGGGAAACGTGAGAGAGTTGGAAAACGCCATCCAGCGGGCAACCCTCATGGCCGATGGCAACAGCATCTCAGAAAAGGATCTCCCGCTTGCCGTGCAGACGATCGGCACGCGCGACGATGGCGCATCGTCCTCTGCCCTGTCAACGGAATCCGACGTCATTAAACCCCTGGAACAGACGAAAGAGGAAGTGCTGCGTCATGCCCTGAAGGTCACGGAGGGAAATATCGTCGAGGCTGCCCGGAAACTGAACATCGGAAGGGCAACCTTCTATCGGTTATTGAAGAAGTACAAGATCAATAGTTAGTCGGCGGAATTCCGGGAGCGCTCGTCCCCGGTGCGGAGCAACCCATGATCGATGGCATACCGCACGAGGTTCGCCAGGTCATGAATGTCGAGCTTCTGCATGATGTTCGTGCGGTGGGTGTCTACCGTGCGGGGACTGATGTAGAGCTGGGTGGCAATCTGCAGGTTGGTGAGCCCCTGCGAGACAAGGACGATGATTTCCCGTTCGCGTTTTGTCAGGGGAACCTCGTTTCCGGCCTGTTGAGCCTCCCCTTCCCCGCGACGGACATACCCCTCTGCCATGATCTGTGAGACGCGCGGGCTGAAGAATTTTTCTCCGCCAGCCACAGCACGGATTGCGGCAGAGATTTCCTCCTTTCCCGCACTCTTGAGAACGTACCCCCCCGCACCCGACCGAAGAATCTGATAGACGTATTCCTCGTTCTCATGCATCGTAAGCACGATCACGCGCGTGCCCGGAAAGCGCTTTGTGATGATCTTGGTCGCCTCCATCCCCGAGAGCTTCGGCATCGACAGGTCGATCACGATAACATCGGGGCTCAATTCCTTCACACGCTCGATGGCCTCTTCCCCGTCGGATGCCTCCCCCACGACCTCGATATCCGGGCTCCCCTTCAAGAGGGTCGCAATCCCGCTCCGGATCAGAGCGTGATCGTCTGCAAGCACAATGCGTATTTTACGTACCGCCATGGGTTCTCTTGTGTGGAATTTCGACGATGATCTCCGTCCCCTGCCCCTGTTTGGAATGAATGACAAACGTGCCGCTGAAGGAAACTGCCCGCTCACGCATACTGACCAAACCCATGCCATGCCTTTGCTCATAGGTCGGGTCGAATGCCCGGATCATAAATCCAGTGCCATCATCATCAATCATCAGCCGGAGGGTCTGTTCATCGCTGATGAGTTGGACATTGACCTCTTTCGCCTCGGCATGCTTGGCGATGTTGTTCAAGGCCTCCTGTGCGATGCGATACAAGCCGATTTCCATCGCCGGATCGATGCGTGAATCGACCCCCGTTGCGCCGAAGTTCATCTTCACAGAGTTGCGTTTTGAAAACTGCTCACATTGAAGCTGCAAGGCGGGGACGAGGCCGAAATCGACGAGAACGCTTGGCATGAGATTATACGAGATTTCCCTCGCTTCCGCCATGGAATTGTCGAGAAGCGATTTGATGTCCTCCAACCTGAGCTTATCCCCCTCCTGCTGGAGATCGGATGAATCCTCCAGAATTTCGACGTTGAACTTGATGGCGGTCAGCATTTGCCCAAGGCTGTCATGGATCTCACGCGCGATCCGACGGCGTTCGTCTTCCTGTGCCTGCACGCGTGCCCCAGAGAGCATTTCCAGCTCCATTTCCCGGGAGAGCAGGCTGTCGTACAGTTGGGCGTTTGCGAGCCCGATCGACGATTTCTCCGCAAGCGAGACGAGCAACCGCAGCTCCCGGGGTGAAAACTCATGGTGCTGCCGGTACCCGATGACAAGCTGGCCGCGAATCTCCCGATCAACCACCAGTGGAAACCGTGTCGCGGAAACGATGCGTTCCGCCTTGAAGGGCGGGAATTCCTCCACGGGGAACCTCGGGTTTGATCCAAAATCCTGGATAACGAGAGGCTCTTTGCTGCGCGCGACCTCTGCATGGACCCCTCTCAACCGGAACGATTCAGACGGGAGGGGAACTTCGTTCCCCTTCATCGCCCTCCACCGCGCGACGCTTGTCGCAAGGTCGACCAGCATCACCCCGGCCCAATCCGCACGGGTCAGGACCTTGGCATGATGGGAGATATTTTCCAGTACTTTCTGGAGATCGACAGTCGATACCAGCTGGCGGTCGATGGTGCTCATCGTTTCCTGTTCCCAGAGCCAGAGCGCCTGCTCCCGCTCCAGCGTTTTTCGCTCTGTGATGTCACGGAACGACGCCTGGACGGCGGGTCGCCCGTTCCATGAAACCAGCTTGGCGTTGACTTCGAGATCGACCACCTTCCCGAGTTTTGTCATTCCCTTGAGCTCATAGTTGCGGAGGATATCCTCCCCGATGAGTTTTCCTTTTTGGTATCCTTCCAGGACAAAAAAACGGCTGGCCGGAGCGACCGTTTCGGAAAAACTCACCGCCCTCATTTCTTCGACCGAAGAATAGCCGAAGATCTTCATGGCGGAAGAATTCACGAACACCAGCCTCCCGTCCTGCACAATAACGATACCGTCCAGGGAGCTTTCCACGATGCTCTGGTACTTTTCCTGGGATTCCTCGAACTTGCGCGTCAGCTCCTTGCGTTCGGTGAGGTCGTGATGGATCGCGACGCACTCGAGCAGTTTCCCGGACCGATCCAGCATCGGGGAAATGATCAGGAGCGTGAAGGTGATCCCCTCATGGGGACGGATAATCTCAACGTCGCCCGACCAGGCTTTTCCGGATTTCAAGGAATCGGCCACCAGCGGCCAGAACGAACCACGCTGGCTTCCACCACCGACCAGGCTGACCCCATCGAAAGCCGGTTGCCCGACCAATTCCCTGGCCGGTCTATGCGCCCAACGCTCGTACGCAGGATTGACGTAGAGTATCCTTCCCTCACTGTCTACGACTTCAATCGGGTTGATGGAATACTCCAAAAGCGTATAGAAACGCTGTGTCCCCTCCTTGACCTCTTCCTCCTGCCGCAGGACAAAAAAGGCGAGTGCGCTTCCGACAACAAACAGGATGATTGAAATGCCGAGGGTCTGCATCGTCGTACTCCGGATACGGGTGCCGGCCTGCTCTACTTGGGTAATGTTCTCCAATAATTCGGCCTGGAGAATACTCTCAAAATCTTCACGCATCTTCCGAATGAACTCGTTTGGCTGGGGGAGAAAAGCTTCGTCCCTTACGGCCGGCGTGGACAGGGGTGTTCCTGCAGTGGATCCTTCCGTCTCGCCGAGGAGTCTCCCTTGTTGCGCAGCCAAAAAGTCAATATTGGCGGAGAAGGGGGCAAACCTGGCGAGAAGGACCTCGCGGTCCCCCGGGGGGGTGTGGACAAGCAAATCCAGATAGTTCTTCCGGATCGAGTCAAGATCGGCGATGAGTTGGCCTGTGAGAGGGCGAAGGATGTCTTTGCGGGCTGGATCCGCGTAGAGCTCCTGAAGGGTGTAGAACAAGGAGATGCTGGTCCGATAACCGGTCAGGAGGAGCGTGTCGCGAGCCGCCGATTCGGCGTGCCCCCTCCCAGCGCTTGCCGTCGCATCAAAGAGCTGCAGGAAAAGGATGGAAAGCCCGATGACGGTGGGGAGAAGAATGGACACCAACGCTACGGCAAGGTTCCTCTGTGGCCGGTTCAGTCTCCTTGCCCAGGATGAGTATTCTGAAAAATCGCTATGGTGCGGCATAGATGATACCGTGTCCTGGCCGACATTCAAGTGTAGGCGAGAAACTGGATGCCTCGTATGGTTACGAAGGATGCCGGGCAACCCGAAAACTCTACGCGGTGGATTCCGACTCCCCACCGCCAGAGCCTATCGGCACAGAGCCATCCTTCACGGGGGAAAGAGGCCGTCATGAATGGAAGCGCTACCTGGCAATAAGCTTTTTGTAAGCCTCCACATCCAGCAGGGCGTCCACCTCGGCCGGATTCGCGATGGTGATTTTAATCATCCATCCGCGGTCGTAGGGTTCTTTGTTCACCAACTCCGGACTGTTCTGCACTTCCAGGTTAAGCTCCGTCACCTCACCGGCAACGGGAGCGTAAAGATCGGAAACGGCCTTTACCGCTTCGATGGTTCCAAACGATTTGCCGGTTTCCAGTTTCGTGCCAACGGCAGGGAGTTCGACGAACACCACATCGCCGAGTTCGCCCTGGGCATATTCGGTAATCCCGATCCAGCCGCTCTTGCCTTCGACACGGATCCACTCATGGTCTTTCGTATATTTCAACGTTGCGGGAAAGTTCATAGTCGTCTTCGGTTTGCTGGTTGATGATCAGTGAACTGCTGCGGTGCGGAGCCGGTGCTTAGTCTTTGAAATCGAACGTCTCGACAAATTTCGTATCGAAGATCCCCTGCCGGAATTTCTCATTTCGCATCAGTTTCTTGTGGAACGGGATGGTCGTCTTGATTCCCTCGACGACAAACTCATCCAGGGCGTAATACATTTTCTCGATCGCTTCTTCCCGGGTTCGGCTCTTGACAATAAGCTTGGCGACCAGAGAGTCATAGTAGGGGGGAATTTCATAACCGTCGTACGCGTGCGTATCGACACGCACACCGAACCCGCCCGGGACATGCAGGGTCGATATCTTCCCCGGGGAGGGACGAAAGTCGTAATTCGGATCCTCCGCATTGATACGGCACTCGATGGCATGCCAGAGGGGCTTCAGTGAGGTTCTCTTGAGCCTCCCTCCGGCGGCAACTTCAATCTGCATCTTGAGGAGATCAACACCGTACGCCTCTTCGGTAACGGGATGCTCTACCTGGATACGAGTGTTCATTTCCATGAAGTAGAAGTTCTTATGCCTGTCAAGAAGAAATTCAATCGTCCCTGCCCCGAGGTAGTCCACACTCTTGGAACCCTTCACGGCTGCCATCCCCATGGCTTGCCGGATTTCCTGTGTCAGGGCGGGGGAGGGAGCCTCCTCGACCAGTTTCTGATGCCTTCGCTGAATCGAGCAGTCCCGTTCGCCAAAATGCACCACGTTCCCGAAACGATCCCCCATGACCTGAATTTCAATATGCCTCGGATCTTCAAGGTATTTTTCAATATAAACCGAAGGATTGCCGAAAGCCGTTTCCGCCTCGTGGCTTGCCGTCCGGAACGAGTTCTCAAGTTCATCCGGATCCCGGACAATCCTCATCCCTCTCCCGCCCCCCCCGGCCGTTGCCTTGATAATGATCGGATACCCCAGCTCGCCGGCAATCTTCTTTGCCTTTTCAAAATCTATAATGACACCGTCGCTTCCAGGAACGACCGGAACGCCGGCCTTTCGCATGGTTTCCTTCGCCAGGGCCTTATCCCCCATTGCCGAAATGGCATCGGGCTTCGGTCCGATGAAGGTCAATCCTGACGTGGCGCAAATCTCCGCAAAGTTGGCATTTTCGGCCAGGAACCCATACCCCGGATGCACGGCGTCTGCATTCGTTACTTCCGCTGCTGCAATGAGTCGGGGAATGCTCAGGTAACTCTCTTTGCTGGAGGGCGGACCAATACAGACTGCCTCATCCGCAAATTTGACGGGGAGGGAATACCGGTCGGCCTCTGAATACACGACCACGGTCCTGACGCCCATCTCCCGGCAGGCCCGGATAACTCGAAGGGCAATTTCCCCGCGGTTCGCTATCAAGATTTTCTTAAACAAACGGTTTCCTTGAAATAATTCTGATGGTTGGCCAGTTGCCGGTCGCTCCAGGAGTACTCCTTGAGCGAACGATGAACCGGATCAGGAGGGATCGATGAGAAAGAGCACCTGGTTATACTCCACCGGTTTCCCGTTCTCGGCAAGAATCTGCACAACGCGTCCTTCGAGGTCGGATTCAATCTCGTTCATCAACTTCATCGCTTCAACGATGCAGAGGACGGACCCAACGCTCACGTCCTGCCCGATCTCCACGTAGTTCGCGGCATCCGGGGCCGGGGCACGGTAGAACGTTCCCACGATGGGAGATTTGACCTCATGGTACTTTTTCTCCGGCTTGGGGGCAGGCGGCGGGACAGCCGGGGCGATAGATTGGATAACCGGGGATGGAACAGGATACGCCGACTGGGGCGGAAACCCGACTTGAGAGTTACGATGCTTCGCTACACGAATTTTCTTTCCATCTTCCTCAATTTCAATTTCGTCAACTTCGCTTTTTTCGACCAGCTTGATAACCTTCTTGATGTAAGCGAGGTCCATGCGTACTCCGGGTTAGTGGTGGGGAACAAAAACCAAACTCCCTCCGGCAGGCTCTTCACACGGAAGATCCTTCTGGAGGGAGCTCACAAACTCAGTTCTTGACGCGTTCAAGATATTCACCCGAGCGGGTATCGACCCGGATGGTATCCCCCTCGTTAATAAAGAGTGGGACGTTGATCATCGCCCCCGTCTCAACTTTCGCCGGCTTCGTCGCCCCCGATGCCGTGTCCCCCTTCACTCCGGGGACCGTCTCGACAACTTTCAACTCAACATTGAACGGGAGTTCCGAACTGACAACCTCATGCCCATCCATCAACAACACAATGGTCTCCCCCTCCTTCAGAAATTTCGATCCATCTCCTAACGCCGCCCCCGAAACGGGCATCTGCTCATAGTTTTCCTTATCCATTACCTGAAAACTCGCCCCATCGTGATAAAGGTAGGTAAATTCCTTTTGCTCGAGGCGGACCTCCTCAACTTCCTCGCCCGACCTGTAACGGGTTTCAGTAATTCGCCCTGATTTGAGGTTTCTGAGTTTTGCCTGTACAAAGGCCCTGAGATTCCCTGGCGTCCGGTGGATATACTCTTCGATCCTGTGAAGATCTCCGTTAAACTTGATGACCATCCCTACTCTGAAATCCGCGGTTGTCGCCATAAAATCTATCAAAACCTCTGGTTTTTGATGAAAAATACACCATTTTATGCAAAAATTGGGGTGAAAGTATACAGAATATAAGACTGAAAGTCAAGACAAATATCCCCCCCACAATCGGAGTATTTATTCTTCCTTCTGACCCCTTTTCCCTTTTAAGTAGCCAAGAATCATAGTATATTTTCGATATTTCTCTAAAAAACCTCCATTTTGGAGCATTTCGATATGCTTTCAGACATCAGGAAGATTCAATTCCACGCAAACATCACAGAGACCATCGGGAAAACCCCGCTTGTCAGGCTCAACAAGATCAGTGCAGGCTACAAACCTCATATCTTCCTGAAAGTCGAATCCTTTAACCCCGGAGGGTCGGTGAAGGATAGAATCGGAACTCTGATGATTGAGGAGGCTGAACGCGAAGGAAGGCTCAAGCCGGGTGGAACCATTGTGGAGTCGACCTCAGGCAACACAGGCCTCGGGCTTGCAATCGCGGCGGCCGTGAAGGGATACAAGTGTGTCTTTACCATGCCTGATAAGATGAGCATGGAAAAGATTCTCTTGCTGCGGGCCTTCGGGGCTGAGGTCATCGTCACGCCCACCGCGGTCCCCCACGAATCACCGGAAAGCTACACCGAGGTGGCCAAACGGATCGTGCGGGAAACACCGAACTCCATCCTCGCCAACCAATACTACAATCCCAAGAATCCCGAGGCACATTACAAGACAACGGGACCGGAAATCTGGGAGCAGACCGGGGGACAGATCGATTACTTTGTCTGCGCAATCGGCACGGGAGGAACTATCAGCGGGGTGGGACGGTACCTGAAGGAGAAAAATCCCAACATCAAAGTCGTGGGAATCGATCCAAAAGGATCGGTGTTACGGGAATACTTCTACACCAAGAAATTCTCCCCGGTGTTCAAAACGTATAAGGTGGAAGGGATCGGTCAGGACTATGTTCCCGGCGTCCTTCATTTTGAGTTTGTCGATGAAGTTATTGAGGCAACCGACAAGGAGTCGTTCCTGATGGCCCGCCGCCTGACAAGGGAGGAAGGGATCTTTGTCGGTGGATCGGCCGGAACGGCACTGGCCGGGGCATTGAGGGTGGCTGAACGGCTCAGCGAGCAGGAGGTGATGGTGGTACTTCTCCCTGACACCGGCGAGCGTTATCTCAGCAAGATGTACAACGACGACTGGATGCGCGAAAATCGCTTCCTGGTCCCGGAGAAGATCACGGTTCGATATGTGCTCGAAGGAAAGAAAGGGATCCCCCATCTCATCTCGATCGATCCCGTGACGACCCTCCGAAAAGCGCTCGAGCTGAGCGGCGAGCACAATGTTTCCCAGCTCCCGGTACTCGACAAAGGTCAATCGGTGGGGAGCGTTGAAGAGAGCGACATCATGAGCGCAGTCCTCGGGAACACGGCACTGTTCGATGCTCCGGTGAGCTCGATCATGAAACCCCCGTTTCCCAAAGTCCACATCGACGACCTTATCACCCAGGCGATCTCGATTCTCTCGAAGAAACACCACGCCGTCCTGGTGGAGGAAGAGGGGAAAGTCAGGGGCATCATGACAAGGTACGATGTGATCGAGCATATGGCCCGCTGACGCGGATTGCGCGAACGCGGATTGCGCGGATTGACGCGGATTACGCGGACGGGATGTTCAGAATGACTGCATGGACAAATCAGAAGTTGACGCGGATTACGCGGATGGTATGTTCAGAATGACTGCATGGACAACTCGGAA
>JBBEBV010000395.1:0-1769 GCA_040882165.1 Bacteroidota bacterium | reverse complement strand
TAAAACTCCGCAGTCCCTTCCAGAACAAAGAACATCTCATCCTCCGGGTGCCGATGGGGGGCGTGGGTTGCGGACTGAGGAGCCACCACGCTCATTTTCAGGGTCCGCCCATCCAGGAATTCCTTGCCGATGAACCAGTACTGGTATCCGACCTTTGTCGATTCGATATTTGCCATGCTGAATTCGTTGACGCACGAATCGATGCCCGATCGTTTTGATTGTGCCTGCAGGGAACTGCAGAGAATGCAGGCGACGAAAAACGGGAAGAGGAGTTTCATGGCAATTCCGCTTTATGAGGGATGATCCGGATCCGAGCCGGCGATTGCAAGGTACAAAAGCGGGAGGGTCTAAACAAGGAGGTCGCGCGTACAAAAAAAAGATCCGACTCCAAAAGAACAGAGTCGGATCGACGATAGTCTGTAACTTTACTTCTGTTACTTTATCTCAGGAGGCGGGACTCCATCGAGAGTGGAGGCGAAGGGAATGCCGAGTGGTTTTGCGATGATCGGAGCGAGGTCTACAATATGGACTTCGCGCTCGAGCTTCTGCCCTCTTGTCGCAGATCCCGCAGTTTTCTTGCGGGAACTCCTTCCTTTTTTCAGGGGTTAGGCCGCTTGCCCCTTTCTCTTGGCGAGGTCGAAAGTCTCCTGGACTTTCTCGGCGGGAAGGATCTTCAGGAGAGACTGGTAAGGCACGTCCCGCTTGTTCGCCAGGAGTTTAATACTTTCGAGCAAGGCAAATGTAATCAGTTGAATCGTGTTTGGCCCAGAACGCGCGCTCCTCCCGCTCAGACTTAAACTTGGGAAGCTTCTTGAGGTTTTTCGGCATAAACCTTCTTCTCCTTTCTGTTCATGTCTCTGGCTGAGTCGATGCGAATCCGGGATAGATGCACGGTGAAAACAATGAAAAGGTGCCTTGACGCACTCGTCCTGCCTAAGGCATAGAATCGAGCCTCTTTTTGAGAATGCCCTGAATCGGGGAAAACGAACAGGGCAATATTGAGAAACGGTTCCTCGCTTCCCACCAGGCGATACGGTGTTTCTGCCAATTCTTGTCTCGGCAGCTCAGTCGTCGATGGGCTCCAGACCCGCGATGCCGTCCTTCATGGCCTGGATTGCTTCCGGAGAGTGTCCCTGCCAATCCAGGTATTCGCCCACGACCCGCAGCGGCTCCTGGGAGCGATAGGACTTCGTGGGATTACCTGGAAACTTCTTGTCTGTCAGATTGGGGTCATCCATGAACGAGCCGGTCGGTTCCACCTGGTAGATTCGGCCTGGGCCGTCGCCCTTCGCCAGCTCCGCTCCCCAGGTGGCCGCGTCCAGGGTCTCGCTGAAGTAGACCCAGGGCGACCTCCGCTCGGTGTAATTGGAGGAATAGCCGGGTTGAATCAGGTCCCCGGGCTTCAGCTCCGCCCGGGAGCCATGGTAGAATCGTCGTGCGCTTGTGTCGGAGGTCGTCGATGGAGTTGCGGGATTGTTCATGCTTATCTGATCATCCATTCGTGGCAATCCTTCTGGCGGGAACAACCAAAAAAAACCACCTTGTGGGCTTATCGTGGCTCTATTCATCCGGCGACACACCCCCCGACGCCCAGCCACGCTCCTTCTCGATCAACATTCGGCCATGATCCCAGACCCGAATGTCGATGAGCCGCATGGCATGGAGTCGTCTGGCTGTCTCAAAATCAAACCGCACTGCAATGGAACGACAGTCGGCCACCCGACACATCATCGGTGCGAGGTCGTGTATCGTGCATCGCCCGGTTTCCA
>JBBEBV010000394.1:0-1771 GCA_040882165.1 Bacteroidota bacterium | reverse complement strand
CGGGACGGAGTTGTCTTCGAGATCCTCCCCCGCTATAACGCGGCGCCGACGCAGAAAATGCCCGTCGTGGCGGTCCGGGAGAATGCCACGAAAATCGGGATGATGCAGTGGGGACTCGTCCCGCACTGGAGCAAGGAACCGAAAACAGCCTTCTCCACCATCAACGCCGTCGGTGAAAAATTAGGGGAGAGCAAGCTCTATGCCCCCTATTTCCGGTCAAGCAGATGCCTGGTCCCGGCCGACGCGTTTTACGAATGGAAGAAACTCACCGTCGAGAAAGAAGTTCGGGGCAGAAAGACAACGGTCCAGGAAAAACAGCCGGTGTGCATCCGTATGAAGGACAAAGCTCCGTTTATGTTCGCCGGATTGTTTTCCGTCTGGAAAAGCGAAAAGGGGGAGGAACTCCCCACCTATACCATCATTACCACGACCCCCAACGAGCTCATGCAGGATATCCACAACCGAATGCCGGTCATCCTGGACGAGAAGGATTTTGAGCAATGGCTGGACCGCGGATACAAGGATACGGATCAACTCAAGACGCTTCTGAAGCCTTACCCTCCGGAAAACATGATTGCTTATCCCGTTTCGCGGCTGGTAAACTCGCCGACGAATGATGTCCCGGAATGCCTGGAACCGCTGGAGAAATCCTGAGAGAACAAGGGGAGATGGGTATTCTGCCCGGTGGAGATGGACTTCAGTACCGGTTTGGCTTTCACTAGATTCCCCGGGATGGGGAGATTTCTTTTCTCCAGAACATGCCTTAATTGAAACCCGTTGACCAGGGAGTTTGCGTGGGGGTCGTTGTGAAAGACGACATAGGTCTGCGGTGCCTTCTGCTTCATTGTTCCAATCAACCCCACAAGTTGTTCCAATTCCGCTTCAGTGTAGTTGTAGAAGTATCGATCGCTCACCACGTGAGTTTTCGCCTCATTGACCCTCCATGATCGATCCCACGTCAGCACATTGCGCCCCATCATCCTGAAGTAGGCCCTCTCGTTCCAGGCCTCAGAGGTGAGGGGCATGTGGTTTTTGATTCCCGGCAGATCGACATTCACCAGATGAAGTTTGTTCTCCTGGAGCAGATTATGGATGATCGGTTGGTTCCAGGAGTTGTGCCGGACTTCAACAAAAAGCGGATGGGGTTGGAATGCTTTGCTGAGGTGGAGGAGATACGCGCGGGTTTCGATGGTATTGGTGAAGGAGTAGGGAAACTGCATGAGCAATCCAACCAATTTGCCTTCCCTGGCAAATTCCTCAAGGAAGTGTTGGATGATGAGAACGTCCTCTTTTGTTGCATCGAACGTATGAGTAAAGCCTCTAAAGAGTTTTACGGCGAAGACAAAATTCCTGTTCTCTGAAACATCCACCAGCCATCGTTTCGCCTGACCCGGAGAAAACGTATTGTTGTAGAACGTTGCGTTCACTTCGATGAAGTCGAAGAACCGGGAGTAATACTCCAGCTTCCGAAACCCCTTCTTAACCCTGGACGGATAGAAAACGTTATCGAAGGGAAACAGATCCCATCCCCCCATCCCGACATACACTTGCGACTTGTCTTTGGACATTTGCATTCTCACTCTTTGTTGAAGACCATTTTTTTGCCACGAAGGCACGAAGGCACAAAGGAATACGAAGACACTTTTCAATGTTTGAACGCTTTCTTCGTGTCTCTGTGACTTTGTGGCACTTCTTTTTCGACGGCACTCAACAGAAAAGAACGACAAATTTGTCGCATTGTCAAGACGTAGGCGACATAAATGTCGTATTA
>JBBEBV010000393.1:0-1771 GCA_040882165.1 Bacteroidota bacterium | reverse complement strand
TGAAGAAGAATCGGCTATCCTGAACGATGCGGCGAATGCTGGCGAATGGGGTTTTGGTTTTCCACTCGACTCCCGGCACTTGGAGCACCTTCTGATAAAGATGCCCAAGTGTGGAATAGCCGCCGTTGGTTTGCATAACTTCGACGACAGCGTCGTATTGTTTCCTATTCTTAGTCATGAGTTGCTTTTGCGTTAGGCGCCCGGAAGGCGGCGAACCTCTGGTGAGCCGGTGCGACCAACTATTTCATCCCTATTAACAGGGAGCACGGAAGCGATAGCGCACCCTGAAGGGCGCCGACCCCTGAGCGCTTTTCAGCGAAGGGGGAACGCCCATAAAAATAGTGAACAGTAAACAGTAAACAGTGAAGAGTTGGGCAAATGTAATGCAAACTCCAGCAATCCCGCCGACTTACTCAGACTTACAGTGCCTGAAATTCTGATATCCGCTCTACAATTCTGTCAATTCTGCCAATTCTGTTAATTCTGATTCTAACACCTGCGCTCACATCCGCGGCCCTTTTACTTCTGCGCTGTCATCATCAATCCATCCAAATCATACCCCTTCTGAACCGCCCGTTCCCGAATTCCTTCCATCGTCGTTTCATCCAACGACGGCGTTCTTGCCAGAATCCAGAAATATTCCCTGTCCGGCTCCCCAATGACGACATAGCTATAATCCTCAGCCAGATCTATGATCCAATAATCACCCCAAACCCAAGGCAACCATGTGAGAAACGCAGGAGCAAACCGCACTTCAAGCTTCGTATTCGGACCGTCTTCACTGGCGCGGCGGGCGCGGCCTTCGGCCTCACTGTAACTCCCGTCCTCCCTGCGACAGCGGTTGATCACTTTTATCCGACCGTCATCCAGGAGCGAATACGTGGCCGTCACTTCGCCGGTGCATTTTCCCTGGAACGGATTGGGCAATCGGGCAATTTCATACCAGGTTCCCATGTAACGGGAAACATCAAGGGAATCGACAACCGTGAGCGGTGGTTTGTCTTGCAATGACAACATGATTATGAGGAGTAATTCCATGTAAGCGCTGTTCTACTTTTTCTTCAAAAGAGTCCCGAAGGGATCCCATTGGGTTCGCCCAAAAAGAACTGTCTGTTACTTTCTTTCCGAGAAAGAAAGTAACCAAAGAAATCTTTCCGAAATCGAAACGCACGGTGTTAAACCATCCCCACCGCACCAATTGTTAAACGGAGAAGTGGCCGAAATTCCGGCACACAACGAGATTACGAACTCGACCATTGGACGGTGCCGGAATTAAACGCACGCCTGCGTGCCGAAACAATTGCTGAATCTCGAAGTATGATGAATCACTTCGGCGTGCAGGCACGGCTAAGCCGCCCACCGCACACCGCCACGATTTCGGGGGCTAGGGGCAAATGTTATGCACACTCCAGCAATCCCGCCGACTTACTCAGACTTACAGTACCTGAAATCCTGCACAACACTCCCCTTCTCTTTTTTATTGGCCTCCCGAAATCAGATTAATAACAAGCTTGATCATCAGCTCTTTATGCTTCGGGTTGCTTTCCGCAACGAGAAGGGCCAGCGCCACCAGTGCGTTGTCATTGATTTTACGTTCGCCTTTTGTATTCAGGAGATACTTGTTTCTGTCGAGAAACCAGATGAACAACAAGGATCCTATGCGTTTGTTGCCGTCCACAAATGCTCGCCAGACGAAGCCGTTGTCTGGCGTAGTCTGGGATGATCCTTGATGACAAAATACAGCAGGTGGGCGGCCTTCTCTTCGATGCTC
>JBBEBV010000392.1:0-1783 GCA_040882165.1 Bacteroidota bacterium | reverse complement strand
GAGGAGTTGCAGTCCGGGTGATCTTCTGAATAATACTGCTGGTGGAGCGGTTCGGAAGGAATTCAAGAGATTGCACCGTTCCCCCTGCAGCCTCAACCACGTCCTTGCCGACGATGGCGTCCACGGACCAATCGGCCCCCTTCACCAGCACATCGGGAACGATCGCCCGGATGAGGTCGAACGGCGTGTCTTCTTCAAAGAGGGAGACGTAATCGACCGCCGCGAGAGCCGCGAGCACCGCCGCACGATCATCCTGATCGACCACGGGACGGTCGGGACCTTTCAGCCGGCGGACCGAATCGTCCGCGTTCACACCGACGACAAGAACATCGCCGAGTGCTTTTGCGCGCGTCAGATAATCGACATGGCCGCGGTGGAGTATGTCAAAACACCCGTTGGTGAAGACGACTTTCTTCCCCTGCTGTTTCAACCGTTTGCAGACGGCGGCCAGCGCCTCGCGTGAAAGGACCTCACCCATGATGCCCCCCGCCGTTGGCGAGATGCAACGCCGTTTCGCGAAGCACGGAGGGATTCACCGGCACAATGCCCACTTCCCCGCAGACGATTCCTCCGGCGACATTGGCCAGCGTCGATGCTTCCCGGACATCGGCCCCCGCGGCCAGCGCCATCGTTAGCGTGGAGATCACCGTATCACCGGCCCCCGACACATCGGCGACCTTCCGGGCCATGGTGGGAACGTGTGTTACACCTCCTGCGCTCTCAAACAACGACATCCCCCGCTCGCCGAGGGTGAGCAACACATTGTCCGCCTTCAGGCGGTCAACCAGGGTGTGTCCTGCCTGCTCAACACTCTCCGCATTGATAAGGCGGCAGCTCAGGGCTTCCTCCGTCTCTTTACGGTTCGGTTTGAACACGGTGACGTTCTTATATTCGAAAAAATTATGAAACTTCGGATCGACGGTGACAATCCTGCCGCTTTTTCTCGCGAGGGCGATGAGCTCGGCTATCAAGCCTTTCACAATCACCCCTTTGTTATAGTCTTCGAGGATGACCGCATCGATGGAGTTGATACGGCTCTTTAATGCTTCGAGGATTTTTCCCTGGACTTCCTCACGGACGTCTTCTTTGACCTCTTTGTCGACACGGACGACATGCTGGTGATGGGCGATGACGCGGGTTTTCACGGTCGTCGGTCTTGTCGAATCCTCCACCAATCCCTCGTCGGGAAAACCGTTCTTGTGGAGAATGGAGCGAAACAGCTTCCCGTCATCATCCTTCCCCACCACTCCGATCAACAATGGGATTCCACCCAATGCGGCGATGTTATTGGCCACATTGGCAGCCCCTCCCAGCCGAACCGACTCAGATTCAACCTCGACCACCGGCACGGGGGCTTCCGGGGAAAGGCGTGCAACCGAGCCCCAGTAGTACCGGTCGAGCATCAAATCGCCGATCACGGCAATGGTTTTACCGGAAAACCGTTCAAAAATCGATTGAAGACGATTTGGGGTGAATGTAACCAAAAGTGTGCCTTTATTTGTCGGAAAAAGAGACATTAATATACCCAGAAATGGGAGGATAATCAAGATGACGGGGGAACGGAACGGGAGGTATTGTGGGAAGAAGTGGACGGGGATGGTTAGAAAAGTGTGCAGGGAGGGAAGTTTAAAGTTTAAAGTTTGAAGTTTAGAGTTGAAGGTTGAAGATGGGTAGAGGGATAGTTGTGGATGGGGCTCGGTTGAAGCGCTGCAGGAAGATCCCTCGTGACACAAGGCTCCGGTTAGTAACGTGCTAACGCACGTTTCAGTTATACGCCTCCGGC
>JBBEBV010000391.1:0-1787 GCA_040882165.1 Bacteroidota bacterium | reverse complement strand
CTTCACCCCGATAAATCGGGGTTCGCAATGACCTTGTTTCTTGTTTTTGAGACCGGTTTTAGTCGATGAAGCGCAGATCCGATGAGTGGAATGCTACCGCATCCTTCGGTTCATACGCCTCCGGCTCTTTGTGGCAAATGAAAAGTGTTTTTCAGCATCCTGCTCATAGGCAAGTATCGTAAAGGAAGCAATTATGGCAGAAGTACGACCCGATGAAGTCTCCGCAATACTGCGGAAGCAACTCTCCGGATTTGAAAAAGAAGTCGATGTCTACGACGTCGGAACCGTCCTGCAGGTCGGCGACGGCATTGCCCGTGTCTACGGCCTCACCAAGGTAATGTCGGGTGAGCTCGTGGAGTTCCCGCACGACGTGTACGCCCTGGCTCTCAATATCGAAGAAGATAATATCGGGTGTGTGCTCTTCGGTGAAAGTTCGTTGATCAAGGAAGGGGATACCGTCAAGCGCACCAACAGGCTTGCCTCCATGCCGGTCGGCGAACAGATGCTGGGACGGGTCATCGACCCGCTCGGCAAGCCTTTGGACGGGAAGGGACCGGTCAAGACCGAGAAGTTTCTTCCCCTGGAGAGGAAAGCCCTTGGGGTGATTCAACGCCAGCCGGTGAAGGAGCCCCTGCAGACGGGGCTCAAGGCCGTCGACGCGATGATCCCCATCGGCCGTGGCCAGCGTGAGCTCATCATCGGCGACCGACAGACCGGGAAGACCGCAGTGGCGCTGGATGCCATTATCAATCAGAAGTACACGCACTCCGAGAGGGCGAAGAAGGCAGGGGTAAAACCGGTGTATTGCGTGTATGTTGCTATCGGCCAGAAGGGGTCAACCCTCGCCCAGGTTGTTGCGAAGCTGCATGAGCATGGTGCGATGGAATACACGACGGTGATCCAGGCGACGGCAAGCGATCCGGCGCCGCTCCAGTTCATTGCCCCCTACGCCGGCGCCACGCTCGGCGAGTTCTTCCGTGACAGCGGCCGTCATGCCCTGGTGGTGTACGACGATCTTTCGAAGCATGCCCAGGCATACCGGCAAATGTCGCTTCTGTTGCGGCGACCCCCCGGCCGGGAAGCATACCCCGGCGACGTGTTCTATCTCCACTCGCGCCTGCTCGAACGGGCATCAAAATTGAGCGACGATCTCGGGGGTGGGAGCCTGACGGCGCTGCCGGTGATCGAGACGCAGGCCGGCGACGTCGCCGCGTACATCCCAACGAACGTTATTTCCATCACCGACGGGCAGATTTACCTCGAGCCCAACCTGTTCAACTCCGGTGTCCGGCCGGCAATCAACGTCGGTATCTCGGTCTCCCGCGTCGGCGGAAATGCCCAGATCAAGGCGATGAAGAAAGTGGCGGGACGCCTGCGCCTGGAGCTCGCGCAGTACCGCGAGCTCGAAGCGTTCGCCAAATTCGGCTCGGACCTCGACAAGGCGACGAAGCAGCAGTTGCGCCGCGGTTCCAGGCTGGTCCAGCTCCTGAAACAGGGACAATACGTCCCCATGCCGATCGAAAGGCAGGTGGTCAGCATGTTCGTCGGCACCAATGGGTACCTCGATGAGATCCCGCTGGAGGATGTCGACGCCTACGAAGGCCAGCTCCACGAATTCATCGAGATGAAACATCCGGATATTTTCACCGCCATTGCCGAAACAAAATCCCTGAGCGATGAATTGACCGACAAGGTCCATGCGGCGGTGAAAGAGTTCGCCGGAAAGTTCAAGGTTTCTTCCACCTGACCGGCGAGTACAACAGAAAAACATTGCCACAAAGGGTCCC
>JBBEBV010000390.1:5299-11101 GCA_040882165.1 Bacteroidota bacterium | reverse complement strand
ACATTTTCATGCCGGACCGGACTATCTCTTCACCCTTCAACTCGCCACTGCGGCGGTGCTGGTTAGGGTGTCGGGCGCTCGTGAGGCTTATTGGTGAGAATCCTCATCCTCTAGTCTCTGCACGTTTTCCGCTACACCACTTCTCTTCGCGGAACTTCGCTCAGGATTACCATATCCGATGCCGGACGTAGGCTTCCCTGAATTCACCCGATGTTTCAATCCCGATTACTCGGGAAAGCTGCAATCTGCTTACAGCCGCATGCTCTACCATTGAGCTATCGCGGAATGTGAAAGAACAATGCACCATCCGCTCATTGAGTCCCGCCAGAAAATGGCGGGATTTCTCCCGTCTCGACGATGTCGAGACGGGATCAACTATCGCGGAATGGTATGTGAAAGAAGAACCCGGAGTATCATTTCCGGGTCGGCATTAATATATCCCTATTTGGCTCGAATGTCAAACCTTTTTTGTCACCTCATACCGTGTCAGCCGTCGTCCAGACGCTTTGTGCACCGAAAGCCTGTCGATTATTGTGGAGAGATTCTGAACAAAGGTGTGATCACCTCCTGAGAAGATCCGTTTGAAGCGATCAGTCCTTTACAGCGCATATCCAGTTGGAGGATTGCTGGCGCATCCGCCGGAGGCGTACTGACGAAGCCTGCGTAGCAGGCTCCTGTTTGGATACAGGCCAACGCTGAGTCGGCACATCTCCGCCGAAGGCGTACTGCTGAGGATCGCGACAGCGATCCTCTATATAGACGCGAGCCAATGTAGAAATAGGAACAGTTCCAAACAGGAGCTTGCTATCTCATCTGGTGTAAGAATCTTGATCCATTGAGTCGCACGCTTACGCGTGCGTCCGTTGTGAACTTCCAGCGGCCTCCGGCTGCTCTCCCATCCTCTTCACAATCGTTTTGTTCTGATGATTGCCGATCGGCTTTCCTTCCGGGGTGAAGGCAAAATCGATCCGGTTACGATAGAATTCCGCAATCCTTCCACGGACCATCTTCAGCGTGCTGTTCAACATCCGGTTCTGCTCCGTGAATCCCTCCCCGAGCACAGCGATCGCGGCGGGAAGCCACCGCTCGGGAATGATTCCCTTTTTCTTTTGTCGGTAACGGTCGATTTCCCCCTGCAGCAATCGCAAGACCTCTTCCTGCCCCTCGTCACTCCGACATGAAAGCTTCCGGTCGGCGAGCCATTGAACCACCGCTTCTTTATTCAGAACCAGCAGGCCCACGGTGTACGGCGACTGGTTGTTATAGAGCATCATCTGCTCGATGTAGGGGGAATGAGCAACGATCGTCTCCTCGATCCCTTCCGGACTGTATTTCTCGCCATCGTGGCCGATGAGGAGGCTTTTCTCCCGCCCCAGCACGAAGAGGAACCCGTCCTTATCGAGGTAACCGATATCCCCCGTGTGCAGCCATCCACCACACAAAACTTCGTTGGTCGCCTTCTCGTTCTTCCAGTACCCGACCATGATGTTGTCCCCTTTTACAAGAATCTCCCCTTTCTGTCCGGCCGGCAGTGAGTTCCCGTTCTCGTCGCAGATCTTCAGCTCGATGTCCGGCAGAACCGTACCCGATGAACCGAGCCTGTGTTTCGCCGGCGTATTGGCGGAGATCACCGGCGCGGCCTCCGTCAACCCGTACCCCTGGAACATCGGAATTCCGATGGCATAGAAGAACTGTTGCAGCTCCAGATCGAGCAACGCCGCCCCGCCGACGAAATACTCCAGCCGTCCGCCAAAACTGGCGCGGATCTTGCGGAAGATGATCGCTTCGGCGAGAACGAAAATCGGGTGGCGCGGTTTCTTCAGCGAAACTCCGCCGTTCCAACCATCGCCATAGTGCTCGCACGCTATACTGAGGGCCTTGGAGAATATTTTTTGAACGAGAGGCCCCTTCGCGGCGATCCCCTTCTCGATGTTTTTCCGGAAATTTTTTGCGAGAGCCGGGACGCTCAGCAGAAAATGGGGACGCACCTCCCTGATGTTCTGCGGGATGTTGCGAAGCGTCTCGAGCGGCGACTTCCCCACCTGTACCGATGCCATCGCTCCCCCGATCGTCATCAAAAGATATACCCCGGCGGTGTGGGCAAAGGAATGATCCCATGGAAGGATGAGCAACGAGGTGAACCCTTCCGGTTGGGGCAGGTGTTTCGAACACTGTTCGACGTTGGCGGTGTAGTTGCGATGGGTGAGGACGATCGCTTTCGGGTCTGCGGTGGTACCGGAGGTATAGCAGATCGTCGCCGGTTCAAACTCGCGCACCGCGTCCAGGCGGTGGTCCATCAGATTCCGGTGGATTTCGAGATACGCTTTCCCCCGCTCCAGCAGGTCATCAAAGCCGATTTCATCCTCGGCAAGTGTCCCGATCGGATCAAAGAGGATGATCGTTTGAAGGTCGGGGAGGTCGGCCCGGAGCTTCATCACTTTCTGCACCTGGGTGCCGGAGACAAAAACCATGCGACAACCGGAATGGGCCAGACGGAATTTCAGTTCCGATGATTCTTCGATCTTCACGGAGAGAGGGACACTAATGCCCCCGGCATACAGGATCGCCAATTCGGCGATGACCCATGCGTTGCGCCCTTCCGAAATAATGCCGATCCGGTCTCCCGGAACGAGGCCGAGATTCATCAACCCGGAGGCGCAGCGGTGTACCTGTACCTGGGTTTCGCGGTACGTTACAGAGTGATAAGAGTCTCCCCTTTTTTCCATCATCATCACGTTAATATCGAACCTGCTTGCGCAAAGTTCGAAAAGATGGGGAATCGTGCGAGGCATGGAGGTCCTTCTGCGGTGTGGGAGGAACATCACAGTGCTGCAAAATACATACCATGCATCAGTCAAAACCGGAATCGCCGAACAATTCGTTTTCAGGGGGATTCTACTTCCCGGCCTACCAAATCAGCAAACAACCTTCCTCCCGATTCCTAACTTTAGGTCATCTTGATTTCTTTTTCGACTCAAACTTGCCCGAATGCTGAAGAATTCCTACTTTGTTTCCATTCCAACACTTGAGAATTCTATGAGGCAATCACTCATCATCCTCCTCTTACTCTTCCTGGTTGCGGTTTCACCGGTACTCCGGGGGCATACGTACCGGGAACACCTCGAACGCGGAGATCTCCACTACGCCGCTCTTAATAACGAGAGAGCGCTCGAAGAGTACGAGAAAGCACACACGATTGCTCCTGGAGAATTCGAGACGCTGCTGCGGATGACGCGCATCTACAACGACCTGGGGCGACTCGCCCTTCGCCGCTCTGAGGACTCGGAGCCCATGTACCGGAAAGCCATTGTGTATGCGGAGAAATTGCACGAACGCTTCCCCGAAAGGGCGGAGTCATACTTCATGCTGGCACTCTGCCATGGCAGTCTGGTACCGTTCAAGACATTACGGGAGAAACTGGAGATCGGGAGGGATGTGGAACAGAACGCGCGGAAGGCGATCGAGATCGATCCGAATTTTTCGATGGCGTACGTGGTATTGGGGATTTTCTATCGCGGGACCTCGCGCCTGGGATGGCTGGAGAAGCTGGTCGCGAATACGATCTTTGGAAAGAACTTGACGGGAACCCTGGAGGATTCGGAAACAATGCTGCTTAAAGCGATCGAGCTCGAACCCGACAATACCTTTGCCCACTTCGAGCTTGCCTGGACCTACCGGGCATTGGAACAACGGGAAAAGTCGACTGCGATGCTGCAGAAAGTGGTTTCGTTTCCCCCGCGGAACATGCGCGAAAAGCTTCAGCAGGAGGAGGCGCAGAGACGATTGGAGGGTCCGGTGAGCAGGCAGTAACTGTTACTGTGAAGCGCTGAGTTCCTTCTCCACCATCTGAATCCGGTCGGTCACCTTGCTCCATTCTCCGTACAATCGTTCAAGCCGGGTGAGGACTTCTTTATGATCCGATGACGCCTTCTTCGCCTCGTCCGGCTTCTTGTAGAGATCGGGATCGGCGAGCGTCATTTCAAGTTCCAGCTTGTGAGCTTCGAGCCCCGCGATCTCCCGTTCCACCCCCTCCAGTTCTTTCTTCAACGGTTTGATGTGCTGGGACCGTTGCTGTCGCCGCACGGCCTCGACCCGCCGGCGGTCTTTCTCGTTCACGGCCGGCTCACGAGCCGATTTGGCCGGAGCAGCAAGCCTGCCGCTCCGCTCCTCCTTCTTCTTCAGAAGATACTCGCTTACCGTCCCGAGATAGGTCTTGACACCCGTCAGCGTCACTTCCAACACCTTGTTAACGATGGGATCCAGAAAATGCCGGTCATGTGAAACGATGGCGTATGTCCCCTCATACAGTTTCAAGGCTTCCTGCAATACAACCTTCGATTTCATATCGAGGTGGTTCGTCGGCTCGTCCATGATGAGGAAGTTCGCCGGTTGAAGAAGCATCTTCGCGAGAGCGAGACGGCTCTTCTCCCCACCCGACAGAACCGAGACTTTCTTGAACACATCGTCCCCATGAAACAGGAACGAGCCTAAAATGCTCCGGAGTTTTTTCCGAATCTCCCCCGTCGCCACTTCATTGACGATTTCAAGCGCTTCCATGGAGAGGTCCAACTCCTCCGCCTGGTGCTGGGCGAAATAGGAAAGGACGACGTTGTATCCGACCACCCGGTCGCCGGCATCGAACGGCTCCACGCCTGCGAGGATCCGTGAGAGAGTCGATTTCCCGGCCCCGTTCGGTCCCACGATTGCGATACGGTCCCCCCGCTCAATCTTGTACTCCAACGCCTTGAACACCTTCTTCGATCCATAGCTTTTCGAAAGATTCTTCAGCTCCATGACCACACGGCCGCTCGGCTGGGGCTGTGGAAATCTGAAATGAATCTGTTCCTCTTCCGAGTCGATCTCGATCAGGTCCATCTTTTCCAGTTGTTTGACGCGGCTCTGCACCTGCCGCGCTTTCGTCGCCTTGTACCGAAACCGGTCGATGAACTCCCTCGTCTGCTTGATCCGGTCCTGCTGGTTCTTGTACGCGTTCTGGAGCAGGGCTTTCCGGACCTCCTTCTCCTTCTCGTAGAACGAGTAGTTCCCCGCGTATTCGTCCATGCTGCCCATGCTCAGGGCAATCGTTTTTGTCGAAAGACTGTCGAGGAACGCGCGATCGTGTGAGACGAGGATGATGGCGCCGTTGTAGTTGCGCAGGTATTCCTCCAGCCATTGCAGCGAGTCGATATCGAGATGGTTTGTCGGTTCGTCCAGCAGGAGAAGCGACGGTTCCATCAGCAACAGCTTGGCGAGGGCGATCCGCATCTGCCAACCCCCGCTGAACTCCTCCGTCTGCCGGTCCATATCCTCCACCGAAAACCCGAGTCCCATCAGCACACGCTCGATCTTCGATTTCATCCGGAAGGCGTCAAGATCTTCCAACTTGTGCTGCAGCTCGCCGAAGACCTCAAGCGTATCGGCGTACTCGGGAGTCTGCGGATTGAGGGTTGAAAGCGACTCTTGTGCCTCCTCCAGTTCCTCCAGCACCGTCACCACGTCTTCAAAGGCGGTTTCCACCTCTTTATAGAGAGAACGGCCGGCGGCGGTGATCCCATCCTGCGGAAGATACCCGACAGTAACATAGGCAGCCTTGCTGATCCTCCCTTCGTCCGGGGCGGCTGTCCCGACCATGATCCTGAGGAGCGTCGATTTTCCTGCCCCGTTAGACCCGACAA
This sequence comes from Bacteroidota bacterium, assembly GCA_040882165.1. Classification (GTDB taxonomy): domain Bacteria; phylum Bacteroidota; class Ignavibacteria; order UBA10030; family UBA10030; genus UBA6688. The sequence continues at coordinate 5,426 of JBBEBV010000390.1, read as the reverse complement.
GTCCGATCCGGTCATGGGGACTGATCAGGGCCGAAACGTCTTCGAGTAAGACGCGGCTGCCGTATTGAAGCGTTATGTGTTCGAGGGAGAGCATGGTTCAGTTGGAAGATAACAGACGACAGATTGC
>JBBEBV010000390.1:0-5199 GCA_040882165.1 Bacteroidota bacterium | reverse complement strand
TCCGTCACCAAGTACTGCTCGGTCCATGCCATGGTGAGCCCGGGGGTGTCCATCACTCACTCCCATCGGATTGAACCCGCGTCCAGCATCGGAAATCCCGCGTAAGACGCATCGCTTCATCATCCATCTCCTCTCTTCGTCACCAGATTTCACGAACACATGTCTGTTCGCATAGATCGCGCGGTTGACTCACTTTGAATCATTTCGTGAAGATTCACGCGCTCCGATCGCCGTCCTGTCTTGTAATGTGCTCTTCCATTTTGTATCATTGAACGTTCCACGAAGGGGAACCAGACTCAAGTTCATACCGGAGCCTCATGCCCTGGCGGTTGAAGCACGTCGATAAGTTTCTCGTACTCCTCTTCGCCCTCATCATCATCGGTGTCCCCCTCCTGCTCGATCCGCGTCCAGACCAATTGTGGCAACCAACCCTCATCAGCTCGATCCTCGTCGTCCTGATCTATTTTCTTTTCATCTCGCAAGTGAAGAAGTGGGAACGCGCTATCCGCGAACAAGCCGTCCAAGAGATCCGACGCATGCTGCGCGACGTGGTGAATAACAAGCTTTCCGTCATCATGATCAACGCCTCTCTGGCGCAAGCGATCTCGGATGACGACGCCCGGAAGCTCCAGTCGGTTATGGACACCGTACAGAAGATCTCGGATGACCTCGAGAATCTCTCTACCGACTCATTGGATCTCTGGCGAAAGAAGTACGATAATCAGATATAATCCTGCGATTCCCGCTCTTTCCATTCCTTCCTGATTGGATTTTTCCCAATCGTTCTCTATCTTAGAGCGCTTTTCGCTCGCGCTGTCCGAAACCTCGTCCATGCACAAATCGCATATTCAACAGCCATGTCCCAGACAACCCCGGAACTCGACCAACTCTGCATCAATACGATCCGCACTCTTTCCATCGACGCCGTTCAGAAGGCAAAATCGGGCCATCCCGGTCTGCCCATGGGAGCAGCCGCGATGGCATACGTTCTCTGGACGCGCCACCTGAAGCACAACCCGGCAAACCCTGCATGGTACAACAGGGATCGTTTCATTCTCTCTGCCGGCCACGGCTGCATGCTTCTCTACAGCCTGTTGCACCTCACCGGTTATGACCTGACACTCGAAGACCTTAAGAACTTCCGCCAATGGGGGAGCAAGACCCCGGGACATCCCGAGTACGGCCACACGCCTGGAGTGGAAACGACCACCGGACCGCTGGGCCAGGGTTTCGCCAACGGTATCGGGATGGCGATCGCGGAACGGTACCTTGCCGCGCGCTATAACAGTCCCAACTATGAAGTAGTGAACTACAAGATCTACGCTATTGTGAGCGACGGCGATTTGATGGAAGGGGTCGCGTCCGAGGCTGCGTCGCTGGCCGGGCATCTGAAGCTGGGGAATATCATTTACCTGTACGACGACAACCACATCAGCATCGACGGAAGCACCGCACTCGCCTTCACGGAAGATGCTGCAGCCCGTTTCGAGGCCTATGGCTGGCACGTCCAGACGGTGGACGATGGAAACGACCTTGAGGCAATCCACGCGGCGATCAAGTCTGCGCAGGACGAAACCGAGCGGCCCTCCCTGATCAAAGTACGGACCCACATCGGGTACGGGAGTCCGAATAAACAGGATACCGCTGAAGCACACGGCTCGCCGTTGGGTGAGGAAGAAGTGCGGCTTACGAAGAAAAATCTCGGCTGGGATCCTGAACTCCATTTCCATGTTCCTCCGGAAGCCCTCACCCATTTCCGGAAGGCCGTGGAACTGGGAAAGAAATGGGAATCGCTCTGGCATACGATGCTTGGAGGCTACCAACGGGCACATGCCGATCTGGCGCAGGAGTTTGAAAATGTCCGCAACCGGACCTTCGGCGAAGCCTGGAAAAAAGCACTCCCCGTTTTTGGTCCGGAGGCCGGTGCCATGGCGACACGTGAAGCATCCGGCAAGGTACTGAATGCCATCGCGCCTCATCTCCCCACCCTCATCGGTGGTTCTGCGGATCTTGCCCCGTCCAACAATACGTACCTGAAAGGTATGCCGGAGTTCCAGCCGGGTCAGCCCACCGGGCGCAATTTCCGCTTCGGGGTACGCGAACATGCCATGGGTTCCATTCTGAACGGGATCGCGTTAACCGGCGGAATGATCCCGTACGGTGGGACCTTTCTCATTTTCTCGGAGTATATGCGCCCCCCCATCCGCCTTGCGGCCGTCATGGGGATCCGTCCTATTTATGTCTACACCCACGACAGCATCGGGCTGGGAGAAGACGGCCCGACGCACCAGCCGATCGAACAGTTTGCGGCTCTCCGCGCTATCCCGAACATGACCCTCATCCGGCCCGCCGATGCAAACGAAGTCGTCCATGCATGGAAGCTGGCAATTGAGCAGTCGACGGGACCGGTCGCGCTCGCCCTGACGCGACAAAAAGTGCCATTGATCGACCGTACCAAATATGCCCCGGCAGCGAACGTTGAACGTGGCGCCTATACCCTCGGTGAGAGTTCTCCCCAACCGAAGATCATTCTGATCGGCTCCGGATCCGAATTGCAATTTGCGATCGCAGCGTACGAACAACTTGTGAAGGAAGGGGTTCCTGCGCGCGTGGTCAATATGGCTTCCTGGGAATTGTTCGAGCGCCAGCCGAAGGAATACCGCATTTCCGTCTTCCCCCCGACTGTCAGGAAACGGCTCGCGGTGGAAGCCGGCGTGCCGCTGGGCTGGCACAAGTACGTGGGGGATGAGGGGGATGTTGTGGGCATTACCACCTTTGGCGCATCGGCTCCGTACGAGCGCATCTATAAAGAGTATGGATTGACGACGGAGAACGTTCTTGCCAGGGCAAAAGCGCTGTTGCAATAAGGCACTTGCCCCTGTACCGGATCGTCCGCAGTACAGGTCATCGCCGCCGGAGGCCGCCAGCGGCTTACCATGAAAGCACGCGATAGTGTGCTACTGTTTAGTGAGGTTCCCATGCAGCGACGTTCGTTTCTGAGACCGGTTGTTCTCCTCTCCCTTTCACTTATTGTTGGCGGGTGGTCGGCCTGGTGGTCCGGGAACCCTTCACCGGTCCAGGACCGTTCCAAAACGGAACACACTGTTCTGGCCATCGTCTGGTATCAGGCCGCCGGGGAGTTCCGGGCCCTTTGCTATCAGGCGTACAACCTCGCGCGGCTCCGGTTCGACAACGATCTTCTGAAGAACAAATCTGCAAAGAAGAGAGCCGTCATCGTCGACATTGATGAGACCGTGCTCGATAACAGTCCGCATGCAGCACAATTGATCAAAGAAAATGCCGCGTACCCCGTTCTCTGGAACAAATGGGTCGATGCGGCACAAGCGGCTGCAATCCCCGGGGCCGTTGAGTTTCTCACCTATGCCGTTTCCAAAGGGGCCGATGTTTTCTACATTTCCAACAGGCGGGTCGACCAGGTAGACGCGACAGTGAAGAACCTCGCGGCGGCCGGATTTCCGCAAGCGACTGCAACACATATGCTGTTCAAGGACAAAGAGTCGGGAAAGGAAAGCCGGCGTCAGAAGGTCGCTCAGACCCACGATATCGTACTGCTGATGGGGGACAACCTGAACGATTTTTCCGATGTGTTCGAAGCTAAGAATGTCGGTGACCGGTTTGCGGAGGTCGATAGGCTCCGGGAGGAATTCGGGAACAAGTATATCGTTCTCCCCAACCCGATCTACGGTGACTGGGAAGCCGCCTTGTATAACTACAACTACCGCATCTCCGATGAAGAAAAGGATGCAAAACGAAAAGGGGCTCTGAAAGGATTCTGATGAAAAAGATCGTTGTCTTCGCTCTACTCGCGTTGGTCGCGGTGTCATTCGGATGTTCGTCCTCGAAACCGAAACTCGTCGTCCTCCTTTCCGTGGACCAGATGCGGGGGGATTATCTCGGACGGTTCGAAGGGGACTTCACGGGCGGGTTCAAGCGCCTCTGGAACGAGGGAATCGCGTATACCAACGCCGACCTCAACTATGCCTCGACCGAAACGGGTCCGGGGCATGCAACGCTCTCCACCGGAACGTACCCGGCGAAAAGCGGCATCCACGGAAACGAGTGGATTGAGCCGGACACCCGCAACGATGTGTACTGCGTGGCAGATTCCACCGCCCTCCCGGTCGATGGTCTCGGCGGGAAGTTGTCGCCAAGGAATCTCCTGACAACTACGCTGGGCGATTGGCTCAAATCCGCCTCGCCCCAATCGAAGGTGTTTTCTGTTTCGGTTAAAGACCGCGCTGCCATCCTGATGGGGGGCAAGCGACCCGATAAGGTGTTTTGGTATGACGGCAGGTCAGGAAGTATGGTCACTTCGAGTTATTACATGAACTCCCTCCCGGCGTTTGTCAAAGCTTTTAATGCGTCGGGTTGGATCGAGAAGAATGTGCCTGATGCATGGACACGACTTTTGCCGGAAGAAGTGTACGAACAATTCGGTCCCGATGAGTTCGAGGGTGAAGGATTATGGAACGGGACGACGACGTTTCCTCACGCGTTTGCCAAAGACAGGAAAGCGGATCAGATCCGGACCAGCCCGTACGGGGATCTCCTGACGCTGGCCTTCGCGCAGGAAGCTGTCGTTGCCGAGAACCTGGGCCAAGGCAACGCGACCGATCTCCTTGCCATCAGCCTCTCCTGCACCGACTATGTCGGTCACCATTACGGTCCGAGCAGCCATGAACTGCATGACCAGCTTGTCCGTATTGATCGCGGACTGGGGGAGTTCTTTGCATTCCTCGACAAACAGTTGGGGAAAGAGAACTACATCGTCGCCCTCACCGCCGACCATGGAGTCTGCCCGCTTCCGGAACACCGCAGCCGGGTCGAACGCAGAGAAGGACGGAGAATCGACTACAACACCGTCGTTCGGACAGCCCTTCCTCAGGCGATAAAAACATTGATGGAGGAATGGAAGATCAGTGAGCCGCTCGTCGAGAAGAATGCCTTTTTGAACTACACCGCTGCCGCGAAGGCGGGCATCGACAGCCTCACACTCGAACGCCGCGTGAAGGAGGTTTTTCTGAAACTCGATGGTGTGACCGACATGTTCTTCAGGAGGGAATTGTTGAATCCCAACACTCCCGACCGTCCGTATCTTTCCAAATTCCGCAACAGTTACAACCCTGGACGGGGAGAGGATTTCCAGGTTCTTGCATGCGAGTTCTGTCTGCTCAGCAC
>JBBEBV010000389.1:0-11153 GCA_040882165.1 Bacteroidota bacterium | reverse complement strand
CAAAAGGGAATTTCCGCCATACCGAAAAACGCGATAATCTTTTCGTATCCTTCATAATCTCCGCCGCGGGCATCGGGCGCGCTGGCGATGTAGTTGCCAAAGATGTACCGGCTTCTGACAGAGTCGTACCCGATGATTCCCGTATTCGCGTGCGAGAAAAACGCCTCCGGGTCGCCTGAGTACGTGGTTCCCGGCGCTTGCCTGTATTCAAAACGACGCTCACGGAACTCACGCTCCTTCTCGTTGAACGATGTGCCGAATTTCATCCTGCCTGACAAACCGACCCATTGTTGCACTGGGACTGATAACTCGACTGTGAGAATGGAATTGTCTTCGATGAGGTTTCTGAAATATCGTGCGGGCCGCGGGTAGATCGAAGGAGAGATGCTGTAAATTGTCGTGTCTCTTCCACCAAGAACCTGATCCGAGTAGTTGTTCGAAAAAAATCGCCCGTCGGGTTCATCCTGCGCAGAACGTGAACGGGTCGCAGTCCATTCGATTGTGCTATTGAGAAATGAGTTCACAAAATGTTTACCGCGCAGTTGGTAGCTTTGAAGGTTCCGCTCCGTATACTGAAGCACCCGCGTCTCGAAAAAAGCGGTTTCGGAAGCAAGTTGCTCCGGCCACAATCCGTGCATATAGCGCGACACGGATTCGCCGCTTTGCGTATAAACAAAATTTGCGCCCAGCTCATGATGCCGTGCGGGCTTGTAGTTCACCGTGACCAGTCCACCCCACTGTGCTTCGTCAGTTCCTTTCGCATCAGAGAGGTCAATCAACCTCGAGAGGTCATCATTCTGGTCCACATGTCCTGTGAGCTTCCAACGGCCGACCGTGCCGTTCTCATAGTATGAATAGTCGCGCGAGTAACTTATGCTGCCTAGGAGCCCCAGTGCACCCCCAAAGAGCTGAGTCTGGTCCCCAAGAGAAATTGAATACTTCTGGTTGATCGGTGCCGTACTTCGGACGGCAGACATTTCCGGTTTGAATGACTTCGAGATTTCGTCCAGTTGAGCCGCTATGGCCGGGTTGGTTCTTGCCACGGTAGCGTCCGGGATAATCAGCTTGGGGTCCTTGACTGCCTGAGGCAGCCCTCGCGTACCATCATCATACCCGAGCCAATCCTGGGAGCCCCCCCGGTACGTCAAAAAGTTCTGGTTCCAGGAGCTTGTTGAATTGACCGACTGCGAGGTTGAGAACCTAAACGTAAATTTTTCAGGGTATGAGGCGGTGCCAATATCGACAATACCCCCGGAAAAATTCCCGGGCTTGTCAGGAGTAAACGACTTGATGGTGACAATGTTGTCGAGGAGATTCGTAGGGAGGAGGTCCATCTGGAACGATTTTTTATCCGGGTCGGAACTGGGCAATTCGGAACCGTTGAGATGCGTATTCGAATATCGCTCACCCAGCCCGCGAATATATACGTACTTGCCGCCTACGACCGATGCGCCTGTGACTTTTGTCATCGCATCGGCGGCATTCGAACTCCCCGACCGCGAGATAAGCTCCATGCTGATGGCGTCACTCAGGGCGACAGCTCGCTGCCTCATAATCAATGTAGTTGCTTCCTGATTCGCCAGGAGTTTCGCCGTCACAACAACTTCCTGCAATTCAATCGAAGCGACGTGTAATGTAATATCGAGTTTCACCGTTTGTCCGTGTTGAACTTCCACGTCGGTGATGCGTTGCTTCGCGTACGAAATGACAGACACAACGATTGTGTACGTTCCCGGAGCGACGTTTGTCATGACGAATTTTCCATCGATATCCGAGGCCGCTCCCATGCCTGTTCCCTCAATGAAAACGTTTGCTCCGACGATTGCTTCCCCGGTTTCGGCGTCAATCACTGACCCGACGATTTTGGCATTGCTTGGAGGTTGAGCATGCACATCCGGCCCGGTTGCGATGGAAACCAAAATAATCAAGAAGGCAAAGTAGGAAGCGGTTTTGTGGATTGTCATTCTTCTGTCCTCTCAAGTTAACTTGCCCGCCCTTCGTCAATTCGTTGGCCACGATGGAAGCAACGGGCACAAAATACATTTTGTATGTGAGCTGTACGTTAGCGTACCATTAAGCGGTCGTGAAATAATGCTCTCGCTGGAACATGGATCCCATGTCGCTTGCCGGATCAAAGACGCCACAATCTAGCCTGTTCATGTTACCTTTGTATTAAGCCGCCATTATCAAACATTGACCTTGCCTTTCGCTGTCGATCAAACAACTGCTTGAATTTTTGGAAGAAATACTTCATATTCTGCCGCCAGTGAATAGTCCTATATCAGCTAACGATGAGAGGTCTCATGCGAGTCATACTTCCCCTGGTTTTCTTCGTTGTTTTCTCCCGCCAAATCCTCACCGCTCAAACCACCTTGGATTCAGCCCAGTATAAACTCAGCGGTGAATTCTTCGGCGATGTATATTATTCTGTGGACAGTGAAACGGCGGCAAATAAGGGAGAGAGCGGATTCCTGATACGCAGAGGGTCATTGACATATGACTACGCGCATAATAAAACCTTTAAGAGCCGTTTTCGAGTGGAAGCTGATCAGTCGGCTCTGACCGCTTCCAACAAACTCCTTGTGTACATCAAGGACGCATACTTGATATGGCGGGGGATGCTTGGATCAGGTCATGATGTGATTTTTGGGATCTCCCCAACCCCGTCGTTCCAAACCTCGGAAGAATTATGGGGATATCGGAGCCTTGAGAAGACCATCCTGGATCACCGGGGGCTGGTCAGTTCCAGGGATATCGGAATCGACGTTAAAGGTGCGCTGGGAGGGGGGGCAAGTTACTGGATCAAAATGGGTAACAACTCCATGGATGGGAGAGGGACGAGTCTGCGGTTGTACGGAAATCTGAAATATAGCCTCGGGAAGCGTTCCGTCGTTACTCTCTCTTCCGACTGGCACAAGGGAGAAACCACGGTTCCGGGATTGGGAATTCTGAAAGGAAACCGGATTGTTGTGGCCGGATTCTTAGGCTACACGGAACCCGGGAGATACTCCTTCGGAGTCGAGGTGGTGTATCGTTTGCAGGAGAAGAACGACCTGGTAAGTCCGACTGTTGTGGAGGACCTTAAATCCACTGGTTTTTCAGCATTTGCCTCGGTTTCTATTTCGGACCCGATGAAGTTCGTGGTTCGCTATGATTATTTTCAAGCCAATTCACGCCTTCCGGATGGGGCACTGCATTATCTGTTGGCGGGTATCGATTTTCGTCCCATATATAGAGTTCATATTATACCCAATCTCACGTTGCAGGACAGAAAATCGGCTGCGGGAAGCGATATCACAGCCAGGGTGACGGTCCATATGGTGTATTAATAATCGGGCAACGATTTCTTAACATTATGGTAACATAGCTTTAATAGATAGGTAACGGGATTTCTTAATTTTGTTCCTGAATTCATTGAATTCATTCAGTCGTAAACTAAAGAGATCCCATGAAAAAAACCTTATCACTCGTAGTTGCACTTGCCCTTCTTGCAACCCTTCCGGACATTTCGCTTGCGCAAGCCATAAAGGCCGACCCTAAACTCCCTCGCTACAAAAAGAAGGATGGTGTTTCAGGAAAAGTCAGTTCCATTGGATCGGATTCCATGAATAACCTCCTCGCTCTCTGGGGAGACGGATTCAAGAAATTCTATCCGAGCGTTGTGATTGAATTTGAAGGCAAGGGATCCTCGACGGCTCCTCCTGCGTTGCTTGCAGGGACCGCGCAATTGGGACCGATGTCGCGGGAGATGAAGGCGGACGAGATTGACCGTATCGAGAAAAAGTACGGTTTCAAGCCGACCTCCATCAATACCGCACTGGATGGGTTGGCGGTGTACGTCCACAAGGACAATCCGGTCAAGTCATTGACGTTGGCACAGGTGGATGCAGTATTTTCGAAAACCCGCCGGGGTGGTTATCGTTCGGATGTTACACGATGGAACGAGATTGAACCAGGGATGCCCGATCAACCGATCAGCCTCTATGGTCGAAATTCAGCGTCCGGAACGTACGGGTTCTTCAAGGAGCATGCGCTCTTTCGGGGAGATTTTAAAGATCGCGTGAAAGAACAGCCGGGATCTGCTTCCGTCGTTCAGGGTGTTTCACGCGATCGCAACGGCATTGGCTACAGCGGAGTAGGATACAAGACATCCGGTGTGCGTGCGATCCCGATTGCAGAAAAAGATGGTGCGCAGGCGTTTGAACCCACGTATGAAAATGTTGAGGAGGGGAAGTACCCCATTGCCCGGTTCCTGTTTCTGTACATCTTGAAAGATCCCAAGCGTCCCCTTGATCCTCTTGTGAAAGAATTCCTAACCTACGTTCTCTCGTTCGAAGGGCAAAGTGATGCTGTGCGTGACGGGTATTATCCGCTGACGGCCCGCCTCGTGGAAAAAGAGCTGACGAAGCTGGAATAGTAACCCTTTGCCGGCGCAGCACATTTCTCAGGGAGGCATCAATAGCTTGTGAAAATGCCCTTCACTTCCTCCGGGCCGCGTTCACCAAAGAGTCCGTCGGTTCGAAGAATTTCTGACAAACTCGCCACCGCCCTTATCACGGTCGGTGGCGCCGGCGTTATTGTCGTAGTCGTCGGAATTTTCCTCTTCATCGCATATGAGACCATTCCCCTCTGGATTCCCCCTTCAGTTGAACAAACCTCAAGCCTTCAGCGTACCGACACGCTAGGTCTCCTCCTGGTAGCAGGGGAGGATGAGTACCGGAAAGTGGGATTTGGCGTGACAGAACGCGGATATGTCGTGGCGTTCGACCTTGCCGGCGGCGAAATTCTCTCCTCCCATGTGCCTGCGGGTTCGGACCGGGGGCGGGTCACCGCAGCCTACTACCATGAATCCCAAGCGCTTTTGTCATGGGGGGATGAAAAAGGGACCCTGTTCGCCACCAAGGTGCAGGTTGTTTCGGGGGGTGAGGGGGCCGTAAGCGTCCCGTTCATTACGTATACCGATCTTGGATCGGTGACGCTTGAAGGAAAGCCGGTCATCAGCAAGATCGTTGGGAAATTGACCCGCTCTTCGGATCTCATTCTGGCTGCTCTTGGGGACTTTGGGGATCGTCAGTCCGTTCAATACTTCCTGATCCGGCAAACGGAGAACAGGATCACAGGCGAAGTGACCCGCGAGGTCTCCCAATCATCGCTGGATACTCCCGAATCCGAATCTGAATCCCTGTTAAGCCTTGCTGTCGGTAGCGAGGGGGGGAAAGTCGTCCTTGGAACCACTTCGGGTCTCCTCCAATACTGGGACGTTCGTAATGCGGAAAATCCTTCCCTGAGTCAATTGATCGACCTCCCGGGCAAGAACCCCGCGACCGCCCTGGAATTTCTCCTCGGTGACCAGTCTCTTCTTGTTGGCGCGAAGGACGGCAGAGTTCGAACCTACACATGGGTTAATGATACTCTTTCAGTTTCTGGATATAAGCTGATACCCCTTAATGATTTTGAATCGCATACCTCTTCTGTAACTTCGATATCAAGTTCGTCGAGGAACAAGGCATTCCTTACGACCTCAGGGAATGGTGAACTATTCCTCCACTATCAGACGACGGGGAAGACCCTCTCAAAGGAGAGGGTTGACGGTGTCATTGCGCACGTTTCATTTGCTCCGAAGGCCAATGGCGCGATGGGGCTTTTCCGTGATGGGCGGCTCGTGAGTTATGCGATCGATAACCCGCATCCGGAGGTATCGATGGGGGTCTTGTTTGGCAAAGTGCAGTACGAGGGATATGCCGAGCCGACGTATACCTGGCAGTCATCCAGCGGGACGGATGATTCCGAGCCCAAACTGAGTCTCGTGCCACTTTTGTTGGGAACCCTGAAGGGGGCCTTCTATGCCTTGATCTTTGCGCTACCGGTGGCCCTTCTGGCTGCAATCTACACCGCATTGTTTGCCCATCCGAAGATCAAAAACATCGTGAAGCCAACAGTTGAGATTATGGCCGCACTGCCAAGCGTCGTCATCGGCTTCATTGCGGCGCTCTGGCTTGCTCCCATTCTTGAGAGATCGATCGTCGACGTTATGTTTATGGCCTTCACCATCCCGGTTTTTGTCCTACTCGCCGCTCTGTTGTGGCAGGCGATCCCAAGACGCTTCACAGCCCGTTTGCCGCAAGGTTCGGAGGTGTTTCTTATTATCCCGGCCTTGCTCGTGATGGCGTATGTCGGCTTCAAGATGGGCCCCCTCGTTGAGCAAGCGCTCTTCGAAGGGCACTTCAGGCAGTGGCTTTATGAAACGTTCCACGTGACGTATGATCAGCGAAATTCCCTTGTCGTCGGTTTCGCGATGGGATTTGCCGTCATACCAATCATCTTCACCATCAGTGAGGATGCCCTCTCTGGTGTTCCGGAGCACCTCACCGCCGGATCTCTTGCCCTTGGCGCGACGCGCTGGCAAACCGCCATCAAAGTCGTATTGCCCACGGCCAGTCCCGGGATTTTTTCCGCATCGATGGTGGGGTTCGGAAGGGCGGTGGGGGAGACGATGATCGTCTTGATGGCCACCGGCAATACTCCCTTGATGAATTTCAGTCCTTTCCTCGGTATGCGGACCCTTTCTGCAAATATCGCGGTGGAGATCCCGGAAGCCCCCTACCTGGGGACCCTTTACCGGGTCCTGTTTGTTTCGGGCATCCTGCTGTTTCTCTTCACGTTCGTTGTGAATACGGTCGCTGAAATCATCCGACAACGGTTGCGAAAACAATACAGTACGATCTGATGAAAGAACTCCTCCGAACCGGCGATATTTTTGTCTGGATGACGGGCGCGTTCCTCGGGATCTCCATCATCATGATTTGCGGCATGGTCTTGCTGATCGGCGTGAACGGGCTCGGCCATTTTCATCCTGCGGACATCCGGTACTTTGAGTACAGGGATGAGAATGGCGAACACGCCATGGCGCTCGGGCAGGTGTATGCACGTGAAGAAATCCCGAATGAAATCATGGCGCTCCAAGGCTATTCGAACATTGATGGAAGAAAGCCAATTCGGTATTTGGTGCGGATAGGCAACCGCGATTTGTTTGGTGACGATTTTCGTTGGATTGCCGAACCGGATGTTCTCAAGGACACTGTCCTTTCCAATGCTGTGTGCCTGGAGAGAACCGAATATGGTGCCGCCTACGGCATCCTTGCGCGGTTGCAGACAAGCGATGCGCGTGTGTACGATAATGAAATCGATGCATGGGATGCGTTCCAGCGAAGCCATCCGACGGTCCGATCGCTTGTCCGAGAAATCTATGCAATTGAAAAGAAAGAGATCGGAGAGGTTAATTATACGATTGAGCAACTCCGGCGCGAGCTGGGGAAGTACAAGTACAAGTCGGAATCAGGAACGATGGATCAAGCTTCCTACGAGGCCCATGAAGCGCGCGTTTTCGAGGAGATCAGCGTGGTCGAGCGACAATTCGGTGAGATACAGCACCGGGTCGATTCTCTGAAGGGGCTGCTTCATGGGTACGATCTCACGTTGCGGGCTTTCGGAACGTCCGGCGAAGAAACGATGGAGTTGCCTCTTGCCTCGGTCGTGCGTGGATACAAGCCGAACATCATGTCCGTGTCTGCAAAGGCATGGTTCTACCTGGAGAAAATCTGGGAGTTCATCTCCGATGATCCGCGGGAGGCAAACGCGGAAGGGGGGGTGTTCCCGGCAATTTTCGGTACGGTGTTGATGGTGTTGCTCATGAGCCTCGCTGCCGTGCCGTTTGGCGTTTTGGCAGCATTGTACCTTCGCGAGTATGCCAAGCAGGGGTTCTTTGTGCGGACAGTCCGCATCGCGGTGAACAACCTGGCAGGAGTTCCGTCCATTGTATTTGGTATGTTCGGTCTGGGATTCTTTGTCTACTTCGTCGGCGGGGGAATTGACCACTTGTTCTATCCGGAACGGTTGCCGAATCCGACCTACGGCACGGGAGGGATTCTGTGGGCTTCACTCACGCTGGCACTCCTGACGGTGCCTGTGGTGATCGTGGCCACAGAGGAAGCCCTTGCTTCGATTCCACGGGGAATCCGGGAGGGATCGTTTGCCCTTGGGGCAACGCAATGGGATACGATACGGAGGGTGATTATCCCAACAGCAACGCCGGGGATTATGACCGGGGCTATCCTTGCGATGGCGCGCGGAGCGGGAGAGGTCGCACCTCTCATGATTACGGGTGTTGTGAAACTGGCGACGGAGATGCCGTTTGACGGCAATTTTCCCTTCTTCCACCTTGACCGTAAATTCATGCACCTGGGATTTCATATTTATGACGTCGGCTTTCAAACCTCAAACGTTGAAGCAAATATCGGTATGGTGTACACCACAGCGCTTTTATTGCTTGTGATCATTCTCCTCCTCAACCTGACCGCCATTATCTTCAGAGCCAGGTTGCGGAGAAAATACAGATTGGCCGGATTCTAATTCCGAAGGGATGTCCCATGGAACTCACGCTCCCCGAAAATCAAATTACCATGAGCACCACCATGCCGGCGAGCCACTCGTTGCAGGAGCCTGACTCATCCAGCAAGATTGTGGTGGAGCATCTCAATCTTTGGTATGGTCAGGTGCAGGCACTGTTCGATATCTCCCTTCGACTCCAACCGAAGAGAGTTTCCGCGTTTATTGGCCCCTCCGGATGCGGGAAGTCGACCTTCATTCGCACGCTCAACAGGATGAACGACCTGATCGATAGCGTGCGTGTCACCGGTCGGGTGCTGATCGACGGGCAGGATATCCATGACGGCACGGTGGATGTTGTGACCTTGCGCCGCAACATCGGCATGATCTTTCAAAAATCGAATCCCTTCCCAAAATCCGTTTTCGAAAATGTTGCCTATGGTCAGAGACTTCTCGGAGAAAAGAACAAAGGGGAATTGAACGACATTGTCGAACGGAGCCTCAAGCAGGCCGCGCTTTGGGAGGAGGTCAAAGACCGTTTGAACGATCCTGCTCTCGGCCTCTCCGGTGGCCAGATGCAACGCCTTTGTATCGCCAGGGCCCTGGCGGTGGAGCCCGGAATTCTCCTGATGGATGAACCGAGCAGCGCGCTGGACCCTATTGCAACGGCGAAAATCGAGGAATTGATCTTCGAACTGAAACAAAACTATACGATTGTCATTGTGACACACAACATGCAACAGGCGGCGCGGGTGAGCGATTACACGGCATTTTTTTATCTCGGGAAAATGATCGAGTTCGACGAGACGCGCAAGATCTTTACAAACCCATCAAAGAAGCAGACGGAAGAGTATATTACGGGACGCTTTGGATAAGTCGTCCTTGATTTGCACCCCGGATTTTAATATACTGACACAACGCCATACAAAGGAAGGACCCGATGCCAAGGCATTTTGAGAACGAACTGGACCAGCTACGGACAACCTTGATCCGCATGGGAAGCCTGGTGGATGAGCAAATCGAGTTTGGCGTCCGGGCCATGCTCGAATCGAACGAGTCGTTCGCTGCCGTTGTCATAGAGCGGGACAAGCGCGTGGACGCATTCGACAATGAGATCGACCGGCAGTGCATGCAGATATTTGCCCTGAATCAGCCCGTAGCCATTGATCTCCGCCTCCTGATGTCGGCGCTGAAGATCAATAACGAATTGGAGCGCATCGGGGATATCGCCGTGAACCTTGCCGAGCGGGTGACGCCGCTTCTGCCGTACTCCGAGTTCATCAAGAAAACATCCATCGGCGTCATGGCGACGGCTGCTCGTGGCATGGTGCGGGATGCGATCGACTCCTTTGTGAACAATGACCCGGACCTTGCCAGAAAGATCCTGGAATCGGACGATATGATCGACAATTTCGACGGGGAGATTTTCGGACTCATGATGCAGGAGATGAAACGGGATTCAAAACTGATCGAGCCGGCCGCCCATATGATGATCGTCTCCCGACACGTCGAGCGTTTGGCCGATCATGCAACGAACATCGCCGAGGATGTCATTTTCCTCGTGAATGCAAAAATCATCAAACATAATGTTGATAATTCTGCCATTTAGCAGGTTGTTGAAATATTTTTTTCTTTTGATGGCCACAAAGACACCAAGACACGAAGGGTTTTAGAAAAAAACCAAGAAAACGCTCTAAATGCATTATTGTCCTTTGTGCCTTCGAGACTTGGTGGCAAAGCTTTTTTCTTGTTCCACAGCCTCCTGGCTCCGGAGCTTGCTTCCCGGCAAAATATTCTCCAGTTTTGAGCCGTCACATCAAGTCCTGACGGCTTTTCTTGTCTTATGACCATCCAATTCACAAAAATGACCGGCGCCGGGAACGATTTCGTCGTTATCGACAATCGTTCAGGGAGAATTACCAAAGGCTCAATTCTGGCGCGGAAGCTTTGCGACAGAAGGTGGGGGATAGGGGCTGATGGGCTGTTGTTGCTTGAGAAGAGCACGAGGGGGGCTTACAGGATGATGTACTACAACGCCGATGGCAGCTATGGTGGGATGTGCGGGAATGGCGGTCGGTGTATTGCCTTATATGCCGTTAAGAAGCGAATCGCCCCAAAGAATCATTCGTTCGAAGCCTTAAATCACATCTATCAGGTCAGTGTGGCTTCGCCGGAGAGGGTTTCCCTCAGGATGAAAGATCCGTTCGACTTGAGGCTGAACTTCATGCTCCCGTTTCAAGGGAAGAGAGTCAAGGCGAGTTATGTAAACACGGGTTCTCCTCACGTTGTCATTCCAGTACGAGCTTTGGGGATACGTGGATTGAAAATTGAAAGTGTAGATGTTACTGGACTTGGACGTGAGATCCGGTATCATAAAGCGTTCCAGCCTTCGGGAACGAACGTGAATTTCATTGAGCTAGTGTCAAGCAAGAGATTGAAAATAAGGACATATGAGCGAGGTGTTGAATCTGAAACATTAGCATGCGGTACAGGGTCCGTAGCATCAGCAATCATCGCTTCAAGGCTCTTTCATAAGATGAAGCCGCCGATAACCATCCTACCGAAAAGCCGATCGCCGCTGATAGTTGATTTCGATCTGAAGGGCGATCTTCCTGAGAATGTTACGCTCCAGGGTCCGGCCAAAATTGTATTTGAGGGCAAGGCTGTTCTCTGAAGTGAGAGAGTGAACGGAATGTTGAGCTCGGATCTCTTTCGGCGGCGCGATTTAGGCTCTGTAATGTTTACATATAATACATATTATGTAAAGT
>JBBEBV010000388.1:0-1796 GCA_040882165.1 Bacteroidota bacterium | reverse complement strand
TCCTTTTCACTTTGTCGATCAACTTCTACCCACTCGATTGGGAGAAGACCCAAAAAATAATCCAGCCCCTGTCGAATTCCACCCGCTCCAAACGACTATTCTTTGAGCCCGCCATTCACCACAAGGCCTGGATGAGGCGGAACATTAATTCCACGCTGCCGGTCAGGCTTTCCATCAAGAAGGAGAAACTCTTATGCGATTCATGATGCTGATGATCCCTGGCGTGTACCAGGGGGAGGAAGGCAAAAAGGCCGGTGCGGATTTCACTCCGCCTGCCGATATGGTCGAGAAGATGATGAAATATAACGAAGAACTCGCGAAGGCCGGAGCACTTATTTCCCTCGACGGGCTCCGCGCCCCCGCCGCGGGTGCCCGCGTTTCGTTCCCGGGGGGAAAGGCGAAAGTCACCGACGGCCCTTTTATTGAATCGAAAGAGGTCCTCGGAGGATATTGGATGATCAACGTGAAGTCCAAGCAGGAGGCGCTCGAGTGGGCCAGCCGTGTTCCCGCGCAAGAGAGGGACGTGATCGAGGTCCGGCAGGTGTTCGAGATGGAGGATTTCCCGCCCGACGTCCAGAAGGCAGCCGACAACCCGACCGTCAAGGCTCAGGTCGAGAAACACAAATCGAGCCGCTGAGGAGGAGAGTACGTTGAACGCGCTTTCCCGGAGCGAGTGGGATGTTCTCCGGCGCGAAACTCTGGACTACGTTGAGGAGCTTCGGACCCGCGGCACCCTGATCGCAGCGGAGCCGCTTCAGAGCGTCCGGACTGCCGCCACCGTGCGCGTGCGTACCGGGAGGGTGTCCATCACCGACGGACCTTTTGCCGAAACGAAAGAGACGCTGGGGGGCTTCTTTATGATCGAGTCAAGGGACCTGCAGGAGGCTATCGAGATCGCCTCGAAGTGGCCCTCCGCGCGCCTGGGAAGTATCGAAGTCCGACCGCTTGACGAGGGATTGAACGAGGAGCGCCGGTACGCAGAATTCACCCCCCGGTAGGTCCAAACGTATCAACCATCTTCCCGTAGACACAAAGTCTGCGGCCACCGTTTCCTGGGGGAAAAATCCATGAAATACATTTGTCTCGGTTACATAGGGGAAAAGCTTTGGGAGGGGATGTCCGAAAGCGAGAAGAACGCGTTTACGGACCAGTGCTTCTCCTACGACGACACTCTGCGCAAGAATGGTCACCTCATGGGTGGAGAGGCGCTCGAAGGGCCCCGGAACGCCGTCACCCTGCGCAGCCATGACGGCAGGATCTCTGTCATCGATGGTCCTTTTGCCGAGACGAAAGAATACCTGGGGGCATTATGGTGCTCGGGGCGCGGGATCTGAACCACGCCATCCAGCTCATATCCAATCATCCGTCGACGCGGATGGGCGGAACCTGGGAAATACGGCCTGCCGCGGACTTATCGGCTATGGTTGCTGAGAGTGAGCGGCGGCGATCAGTTCAACAAGGAGGATGAGAGACGGGATCCCGCAATGAACAGAATCCACCGCGGCGCGGCAAGCGGTCCCGGGGCTCTGTACGAGTGGGATGGCAACTCCGACGTTGGAGCCGGGCGGATGGAAATCCTCGATGCCACGTCCCCCTCCAAAATCACGATCAGATTGAATTTCATGCGACCTTTTGAAAATGAAAGCACCGCCGAGTTCACGCTGGAACCCGCAGACAGCTCCACGAACATCACGTGGGCCATGCACGGACCTATACCTCCATCTTCAAAGACTCCAAAATCTTGAACGTTACCCGGTATGGCAAAGAGGGCTTCGAAGGCGGGGATGAGAAGGCAC
>JBBEBV010000387.1:0-1802 GCA_040882165.1 Bacteroidota bacterium | reverse complement strand
TCACCGATGTGATGCTCCATTCCGGCGTCGTCGTGGATCTGTCGGAGATCCCCGGGATAAAAGTGGACAAGCACTCTACGGGGGGCGTCGGCGATAAGGTCTCCCTTATCCTCGCTCCGATCGTCGCGGCGTGTGGGGTCCCGGTGCCGATGATCTCCGGCCGCGGGCTCGGCCACACCGGAGGAACGCTCGACAAACTTGAATCGATCCCCGGATTCAACACGCGACTTTCGATTCCCGAGTACAAGAGAGTCATCCGGGAAAACGGACTTGTTATGATCGGACAAACGGAGGAGATTGCCCCCGCCGACAAGCGACTCTACGCCCTCCGGGATGTCACCGCGACGATCGAATGCATCCCTCTTATTGCCGGAAGCATTATGAGCAAAAAACTGGCCGGGGGGACGGATGCGCTCCTCCTCGATGTGAAAACCGGGCGCGGGGCGTTCATGCAGTCGAACGAAAACGCCCTTCAACTCGCCCTCACACTTGTCGGCATCGGGACTGCTTCGGGAAAGGAGACGATCGCCTTCATCACCGATATGAGCCAGCCCCTGGGCGTCACGATTGGCAACTGGCTGGAAGTCGTCGAGTCCGTCGAATGCCTTCTCGGACGCCGAGGGATCGACGACGGCTCCGCGGACCTGATGGAGGTGACGCATATCCTGGCCGGCGGGATGTTGATGCTGGGGAAAAGGACGAAATCGATCCACGAAGGGATCGAATTATCGCGAAAGGCGATCAAGGACGGATCGGCCTACCGGAAATTCCTCCAGCTTGTCCAAGCCCAGGGGGGAGATATTTCCTCCATTGAAAACCTCGAAGGCTATCCCCTTTCCGACCATGTGATCGAAGTCCGCGTTGGCGAGGGAGGTATTGTTCAGGAAGTGGATCCGCTCGAACTCGGCTTGACATCCATTCTCCTTGGCGCCGGAAGACAGCGCATGGACGATCGCATCGATCCAAAAGCCGGCATCATCCTGAAAAAGAAAGTCGGCGACCGCGTGGAGGATCATGAGGTGGTGGCGGTTCTCCACACCGATCGGGAGGATGCGATCGTGGAAGCCCGCGAACGGATTGCCCGCGCTTATCGACTTGGGAAAACGCCTCCGCCCCGGTTGTCCCGCATCATGAGCCTTGTGGATCAGAATGGAGTGACGGAGTGGAAGTGAGGCGGATGGAGCCGCTTGTCTTGCGGGGAGCGGGCGGCAGGATTACGGGAAGTCAATCCTGCATCGCCTTCGGTTTGTCAACGTTCTTTCCTGTTTTGTCGATGTAAAACCAATGGTCGCTGAGCCAAGAAGAATGTTCTCCTTCCGATTGTGTCTTACAGTCGAAGCTCACCATGGCAACGCCATTCTCAAAAGGGAAAGCACAGTCAAACTTAGGTTCTATAACAATCTTGCCGGTTCTTGAGTCGGCATACCCAATCTTATTGTTCTCCAATATTCTAAAAAGTCCCTCCGATGTATAGTCTGGTCCGTTGTCAAAGGGAAACACTTTGTAGAGCACGTTTTCTTGCCTGTCAATGGCTACAAAGCCGAGATTGGGTTTAGCAACAACAGCAAACGTCCTGAATGTGTCGGTGAAACAAAAAGAGTATTTTCCGGGAGGGATAACGATATCCCCGTTTTGATTTTTGTATCCATATCCGCCTTTGCTGGTGTCAGCGAAAGAAACCAAATAGTTGGTCTTCTTCGTTGGCCCTCCGCAACCTGTCAGGCCGCTCAAGAGAAGGAAAAGAACTATGATGTTGGCTGTTTGTTGTCTTCTCATAAAATCGGATCTCATGCGAACATCTG
>JBBEBV010000386.1:0-11247 GCA_040882165.1 Bacteroidota bacterium | reverse complement strand
GATGTATATTATGGCGGGACTACTTCTGGTGGGATTCATCAGCAACCGGCTGATGAAAGAGGTGGACGGGAAACATCACTACCGGGGAGCTCATTAGCTTTCAGCGTTCAGCGTTCAGCCTTCAGCGTTCAGTTCGCAGCTATCAACTCCTGGGTTGCTGCCTTCTGTTTTTCTGCCTTCTGCTTACTGCCTTCTGCTTACTACTTTATACTTAATACTTTATACTCTCACCTTATCCTTTTTCATTTTTAATTTTTAATTTTTAATTTTTCATTGACCCTTCCTTCTCCACTGGTCCAGCATCACCGCGAGCAGGATCACGAGACCGACAACCACTTGTTGCACGTAGGAGCCGACGTTCAGCAGGTTCAGCCCGTTTCGCAACACGGCGATCAGCATGGCCCCGAGAAAAGTTCCGAGCACCGAGCCTCTCCCACCATTGAGACTGGCTCCCCCCACCACCACCGCAGCAATGACATCCAGCTCGTACATCAGTCCCGCGTTCGGCTGGCCGGAGTTGATGCGTGAGGCCAGGAGGATGCCGCTGAGGGCGGAAAGCACACCGCAGATCGCATAGACGGAGACATACACCCGCCTCGTATTAATACCCGATACCCGCGCCGCCTCCACATTCCCCCCCACTGCGTACACATGCCGTCCAAACGACGTGTACTTCAGCACAACATGTGCCGCGATAAAGACAACGATCATAACGATCGTCGGGTTCGGTACGCCCAGCATGCGGCCGCTGCCGAGCACGCTAAAGCCCTCGGGTAACTCCCAGATCGGACGTCCTTCAGTATACATGAAGGCCGCGCCACGCCAGATCGTCATGAGCGCGAGCGTCACGATGAACGGCGCAATGTTGAACCGCGTCATGAACACGCCCGCCAGTGCGCCGGAACCGGCGCCGACGAGCAGACCGACAAGGATGGCAGCCGGGAAGATGACCGCGGCTGGCGCGTCGAGCTTCAAAAAACTGGTCGTGACGATTCCGGCAAAAGCGACAAGGGAGCCGACGGAGAGATCGATGCCTCCGGTGAGAATGACGAACGTCATCCCGACCGCGATGATGGCGGTGATGGAGGCCTGCAGTGTGACGTTGAGAAGGTTGTCCGCACTGAAGAAGTAGGGGGAGAGTAATGAGAAAGCGAGGACCTCGAGAACGAATGCGACACCGATCCCGAGCTCACCCGAAAGCCTTGACCGAAAACTGTCTGAGTGATTGGCCATGGGGTGGGATCGCCCTCAGCGGGAAGAAGACGTGGTCAGGGCGACTCTGTCGACGATCCCGACTTCCACCGGAACGAGGGGAGGAACGGGGACCCCGGCAAAATAATCCCTGATCATGGCGATGGTGGCTGAACCGATCTTGTCCGGATACTGAATCACATCCGCCTTCAACGCCGTTTCCTTCATGATGGCATCGACCGCTGGCGGCGTCGCATCGTACCCGACGATGACGATCCCCGGGCGTTTGAACTGCTGGACCGCGTCGAGGGCCCCGAGCGCGGAGTCGTCGTTGATACCGAAGATGCCGGCAAGGTCGGGATGGGCCTGCAGGACGTCGGTCGTTGCCTGGAGGGAGCGGTCGCGCACCCCCTGGCCGCTGACATCGGCCACCACTTTGATCCCGGGATGCAACGCGATGGCGTCCTGGAACCCCTGCACCCGGTCCAGCACCGACGTGACGGCCGGGTGATTGATGATGGCGATGTTTCCCTTGCCGTTCAGGGCCTTCGCGAGGAATTCTCCCGCCAGTCTTCCTCCGGCCACGTTATCGGAGGCGATGTGGCACACCACTTCTCCGTCCTGCGCCGCGATATCGGCTGTGAAGACCGGGATCTTCGCCTGGTTGGCCGACCGCACACCGGGACCGATTCCCTTCGAGTCGACCGGACAAACAATAATCGCGTCCACTTTCCGCGAGATGAAGTCCTCGATCTGTGCGATCTGTTTCCCCAGGTCGAATTCCGCGGAGGTGATAATCAGTTCATAGTTGTTCTTCTTCGCCTCCGCCATCAACCCTTCCTCCAGGTCGCGATAGAAAATGTGTCCGCGCGTCAGCAACGCCACCCCGATGACCTTGGTTTGCTGCTGGTCCCCTTTTTTGTTACAGGAAGAAAAGAAGGGAATGGAGAGAGCGAGTATGAGGCACAGTGCGAGGAGTCGCTGCATGGTCGTATCCTTGTGATGGACCGCGAATGGTATTCGCTGAAATTAGGTACTCGTTTGAAAAACCGGACGACACTTCCCTCACCATCAATGACTATGAGGTCACCATGGAAGAGGCGAGCGGACATTTTTGGACGAACAAATATCACCAACGATGGAGTGAAAAGCAAGGTGCCGGAGCGTGCACGTGATGACACATCAGGGATGAATCTTCTTCGGATATAAATCGCGCGCCAACCTTCCTTGCATTTACCTCAACAGTTCTGTACTTTGACCACGGTTTTTCCCCAATAGAATCAGGTTCCCAGTGAGCTCTGCAGCCGTCCAAATTCTTCCGGATCCGATCCGTGGCGCTCAACGGCCCGCTCCCTTCCACACCCGGTTCCTCCCTTCACGACTCCGGCATCATCCCCTGTTCCTTCACATTGCTGCTGACACGGAATTTGTATGGCCGATCTGACTCCCCGGGATGACGTACGAAAGAAGGTAAGCGAAACCCTGAAACGTGTGGACCAGTTGATCCGCGCGGGCGACATTGACCAGGCCGTCCGTGAGATCATTCGCGCAAAGGAGGTCGACCCGAAGAACGTCTATATTCACGCCTATGAGGAACGCCTGGCCTTTCTGAGCGAAGAGCACGAAAAGCACTATTCGGAGGAGCAGACGCGGAAGGCAGCGGAAGACGGGGCCAGAAAACGGGACGAGGAGGCGCGCAAGGTCCAGCACGAACAGGTTATGCGCGAGGAGGAAGAGCGGCGCAAACGGGAGGAGGAACAGAGACGAAAAATCGAGGAAGAACGCCTGAGGGTCGCGGAGGAGACGCGCAAGCTTGAAGAAGAGCTTCGACAGGCCGAGGAGGAGCTTCACCAGCAAGAGGAGAATTCGAAGACCCCGCACCCCCGCCCGGCCGGGACTGAGGACTCCATTCCCTACCGGCAGGCCCTCAAAGAAGTTTGGTCAGACGGCGCAGCCACCCGCGATGAAGGTTCCACGCTTGCTCAACTTCGCTCCACTCTTGGCATCTCCGGGGAGGAACATGCGAGGCTGGAAAAGGAAGTGAAGCTGGAGACGTATTACGACGCTCTCAAACGCGCTTGGTCATCCGGATCGATCACCCCCGAGAGCGCTTCCAAACTCGGCGAGCTCCGCCGGACATTCCAGATTACGCCGGACGAACACGATACGATCGAAGCAAAAATGCTCTGGGAGCTGCGCGAAGGACAGGACCGGCCGAACGTCCTGGTGATCGATGACGATACCAAGCTCCTCGAGGTGATCACCGAAACGTTGGAGGAGGCCTCCTTCAACGTCAAAGCGTTCCCGACGTCGGACGATGCGTTCACCTACCTGAAAACAAACGTGCCCGACATCATCATCTCCGACATCAACCTCGAGACCTCCACGATGGGGGGGTTCACGTTCTATGAAAAGGTCCGTGAGCTCGACCATCTGCACGATGTCCCGTTCATCTTCCTGAGCGGCCTGACCGATGAAGTCCTGATCCGGGCCGGCAAAGAGCTTGGCGTGGACGACTATATCACCAAGCCTTTCTCCGACGAGACCCTGATCGCCACGATCAAGGGAAAGCTCAAGCGGTTCAAACACTTGAAACAAAGGAAGAAAAAAAAGGGGTAACCCTTTTTCATCCACTCCCGCCGACCGTGATCCGTTTCGCCTATCCCTGTTTCCCCCTGAACTTCCAGATCGCTGCTACACCCCCTTCCTCATAGAGGTCGCACAATCTGTTATCGGAATCAAGATGGTAGAGGTAGGTAGGCCATGAGACGCGCACGAGCCGGTAACGCTTCTTCAGCCGCTGCATGAAATCGTAATCATCACCGTATTCGACCTTTCCGAAACCACCGAGCCGGCGATACGCTCCCCTCTTCATGAAGAGCGTGCCAGCCACGTAGCATTTGCTTAGATGAATCTTCCTGCCCGGCCTGGTCGCGTCGGCAACGTATTGCTTCGAGCGAGGACCTAGAGATCGGAGTCCTCCGTGGAGGGCATCCGCGTAGGGGTGCGATTCCAGGTACCGGACCCTCTTCTGAAGATGGGTCGGCTTTAACTCATCATCTGAATCGAGGAAGGTGATGTACTTGCCGGATGAGGCGGACACACCCGCGTTACGGCTTAAAGCCAGTCCGCGGTTTGCGTGGCGGAGATGGAGGATACGAGGGTCGCGGCTAGCCATGGCCCGGAGAACTTTGGCGCTCCCGTCCGTGCTTCCGTCATCGACGATCACCAGTTCCCAATCCGCACATGTCTGCCGAAACACCGACGCGATCGCCCGCCCCACAAGGTGCTTCCGGTTGTATGTGCAAAGAATGATGGAAACGATTGGTTGCTTCAATATTGAACTTTCAATAATAAATCCCAAGCACCAAATTCCAAATCCCAAACCTTAAACCTTCAACTTTGAACTTGAAACTCATTTTTCATCATTCCACGACCCACGGCTCCAACAAATGCTCACCAATCCCCTGGATGAACCGCGACGGCTTCGTGAGGATCATGCCGCTCTCCCGGTCGTAGATGTTCATCGGGTAGGTGATGATGAGGTTCTCCTTCGCGCGGGTGCAGGCGACGTACATCAGCCGCCGTTCCTCCTCGACCTCCTCGTCGCTCCCCACCGAGCGCATCGTCGGGAAGCGCCCCTCCAGCGCATAGATGACGAACACGGAATGCCACTCAAGTCCCTTGGCGCTGTGGATGGTGGAGAGGGTCAGGTACTCGTCCTCCGGTCCGGGGGACTCGACATCGACGATGCTTTCGTTTGGGGGCTCCAGGGCAAGATCTGTGAGAAGCGAACTCACATCCTGATACCGTTCCGTGATGTTCTGGAACATCTCCAGGTCTTTGCGCCGCTTCTGGTGGTCGTCATAACGGGTTTTCAACATCGGCTCGTAGTACCGGAGGATCTGCTGCGTCTTCTCCGCGGGGGCCACGGAGGGCTTTGCAGCCTGCTTGAGCACATCGAACAACGTCTGCACCTTTTCCGGATAATCGTTGAACTGTATCCAATAGCGGGAGAGGTCGGCTGAGGTGCCCCCGCCTCCTCCTGCAGGTGCCCCAGGCTCAGTTCCCCTCACCCTCTTTTTCAAAATATCATCGATGATCTTCTCCGCCGTGCGTGGACCGACGCCCTCGATCAACAACAGGATGCGGTTCCACGAGACGACGTCGCGCGGGTTCTCCAACACCCGGAGGTAGGCTACCATGTCTTTGACGTGGGCGGTCTCGATAAACTTGAAGCCGCCGAACTTCATAAAGGGGATGTTCGCTTTCGTCAGCTCGATTTCAAGATCGAACGAAAGGAAGGACGAACGGAACAGGACGGCCATCTCCTGCAACGGCACCCCTTCCTCACGCAGGGCAAGGACCTTCTGCACCACGTAACGGGACTGCATATTCTCGTTCTCCGCGCTCACCAACTGCGGAAGAGAACCGCCGGATTTGTGTGTGTAAAGCTCTTTATAATACATAGTATCTTGAGTTTCAGGTCTAAGGTTGAAAGTTTAAAGTTACGTGAAGTCAACATTGAACATTAAACTTCAAACTTTAGACGTTAGACTGATCTTTTAAGAATTTCATTCGCCAGATTCAGGATCGGCTGTGTGCTGCGGTAGTTCTCCTCCAGCTTGACGATCCTGCAATCGGCGAACTCGTGCGGAAACTCCATGATGTTCTTGATGGTTGAGCCGCGGAACGAATAGATGCACTGCGCGTCATCCCCCACCACCATGATGTTCCGATGCTTGAAGGCCAGCAATTTTACCACCTCCGCCTGCACCTTATTCGTGTCCTGGTACTCATCCACCATGATATACTTGTACTTGTCCGACAGCACGGCGCGCACCGGTTCGTTTTGTTTCAGCAGCAGCACGATGTTGACCAGCAGGTCGTCGTAGTCCATCAGGTTGTGCTGTTTTTTGTATTGAACGTAAGCGGAGTGGACAGCCTGGATGTCCGGTTCCTGCTCGAGATAATTGGGATAATCGAGGGCCAGGAGGTCCTTCAAGGGGGTGAGGGTGTTGAGGCAGCGGCTGTAAAGGTCGTACAGAGCCTCCTTTCGCGGGAAGCGTCTCTCCTTCGTGTCGAGCTTCATCCGTGTGCGGATCAGGTTGATAACGTCTTCTGCATCGGTCTGATCAAGGATCGTGAAATTGGCGTCGTACCCGAGCTGGCCGGCGTACTTGCGGAGGATGCCGTTGGCGAAGGAGTGGAATGTTCCCCCTGAGATCTGCTCGCAGCGGCTGTCGAGCAGGATCGACGCCCGGCGCATCATCTCGAACGCCGCCTTGCGCGTGAAGGTGAGGAGAAGGACCGACGACGGCTTCACCCCCAGTTCGATGAGGTAGGAGACGCGGAATACGATCGTCCGTGTCTTTCCCGTCCCGGCCCCGGCAATGATCAAATGCGGACCGTCCACCGACGTAACTGCCTCGTACTGCGCCGGGTTCAGCTCTCCTTTGTAGTCGATCTTGAGGTGCTGCGGCTGGACAAGGTGGAGATTATCGCTCGGGAGTTGTTTGAGGGTGAATTTTTTCATTCAGAGATTATGAGGTGCAATTTCTATAGTACTCAATCAATCCCCGCGTCGAAGAATCATGTCCCCCCGGTTCTCCTTCCCCTTTCAGTTCCGGCAACACCACCTTTGCAAGCTGTTTCCCCAGCTCCACCCCCCACTGGTCGAATGAGTTGATGTTCCAGATGATGCCCTGCACAAAGATCTTGTGTTCGTACATCGCGATCAATTGACCGAGCACGCGGGGGGTGAGTTTCTTGAACGCAATCGTGTTGGTCGGCCTGTTGCCCGGGAAGACCTTATGTGGGAGCAGCGCCGCAGCTTCAGCCGGAGGGAGATTGGCGAGTTCGTTCCGCGCCTCGTCTTCAGTCTTGCCGCGCATCAGCGCTTCCGTTTGCGCAATGAAGTTGGAGATCAGGATTGCATGATGATCGCCGAGGGGGTTGTGCGACTGCATCGGCGCAAGGAAATCAACCGGAATCAACTTTGTCCCCTGATGCACGAGTTGAAAGAACGCATGCTGGCCGTTGGTCCCCGGCTCGCCCCAGATGACGGGTCCGGTTGTGTAGTCAACTTCAACTCCGTTGCGTGTAACCCGCTTCCCGTTGCTCTCCATATCACCCTGTTGAAGATATGCCGGGAACCGGTGGAGGTACTGGTCGTACGGGATGATGGCATGAGTCTCCGCTCCAAAGAAATTGTTGTACCAGACTCCGAGCAGAGCGAGAATCACCGGGATATTCTCTTCCGGGGGAGCCGTTCGGAAATGCTCATCCATCTCGTGGGCACCGGTGAGAAGTTCCTCGAAGTAATCCATCCCAATGGACGATGCAATCGAGACGCCAATGGCAGACCAGAGCGAATAGCGCCCGCCGACCCAATCCCAGAACTCGAACATGTTCTTCGTGTCGATCCCGAACGCGGCACAAGCCTTCGCATTCGTCGAGACGGCAACAAAATGCTTCGCCACGGCCGACTCATTCTTCACGCGTTCAAGGAACCAGCGTTTCGCGGACTCCGCGTTGGTGATCGTTTCTTGCGTGGTGAAGGTCTTGGACGAGACAATGAAGAGCGTCGTTTCCGGGTTGAGGTGTCTGACCGTCTCGGCAATGTGTGTCCCGTCGATGTTCGAGACGAAATGGAGTTTGATGCGTTCATGGCCGTAGGGCCGCAGAGCCTCCGTCACCATGACGGGACCCAGATCCGAACCGCCAATGCCGATGTTGACTACATCAGTCATAGCTTTGCCGGTAGTGCCTTTCCATTCGCCGCTGCGGATAGAGTCAGTGAACGAGCGCATGTGCGCAAGCACCTTGTTCACGGCAGGCATCACATCCTCCCCATCCACCATGACCGGCTTGTTCGACCGGTTGCGGAGCGCCGTGTGCAGCACGGCCCGCTTCTCCGTGAAATTGATCTTATCGCCCCTGAACATCTTATCGGTCCACTCCTTTACATCGGCCTCGCGGGCGAGGTCAAAAAGCAGGGGCATCGTCTCCGCCGTGATACGGTTCTTGGAATAGTCGAGTAGCAGATCGCTCCACCGGAGGGAGAAATTCGAAAACCGGTTCGGTTCTCCGGCAAAAAGATCCCGCATATGCAATCCGGCAACCTGTTGTTGGTGCTGTTGAAGAGATTTCCATGGGAGAGATTGAGTGAGGGTGGTATTCATGGGAGTGCCTTCTCATGGGGATCAAAAGCGGCGGAGATGTGTCATGCGTATAAGTTGATTATTTCAACAACCGGTGTCGGGGCCGCGGCACGGTGGATACGAGCAACCATTCTCCCCTGCCCCTGTTCCCCGTTGCCCCCCTGCGTTCACTTATATCCACTCCAGCTCCTTCACAGTCTTCTCACTGATCACATTCCCCGTGTTCAGCGTCGATTTCGGCTCCAGGAGCATAATGTGGACCTCTTCCTCTGCAACCGGCAGGTGTTCGACCCCTTTCGGGATGATGACAAATTCCCCCTCCCCCACCCGGAGATTCCAGTCGCGCATTTTGATGAGGAGACTTCCTTTGACGACGAAGAAGAGCTCATCTTCACGCTCGTGATGATGCCACTCAAATTCCCCCTTCAGCTTCACAAGTTTCACATACGAGTTGTTCAACTCCCCCACGATCTTCGGACTCCAGTGGTCGGAGAAGAGGGAAAGTTTTTTCGCAAGGTTAACAGTCTGGATCATGATGAATGGACCTCCTTTGGTTCTTCAAACCGTACCGTCTTTCCACAGGGTGACGGAGTTCGCAGCGATAAGGCGTACCAGAGCATTTCCTAATTCCAGTTCGGTCAGCTTCAGTCTGCATCCTGCCTTCTGGTTTCTGCTTCCTGCTTTCCGTTCTCAGGGCGGTGAATCCGATGACGGCTAAGATACCCCAAAAATTCTGAAAAGTGAAATCGGGGAACGATTTCCTTTGAAGTTGATTGAAGAGCGAATCTGCCTGCTCCAGCAGGCGAGACAGCGTCTCGCCCTACATTTGAAACGAAATCCCGCTTCTTGAGTTTCCACCAATAAAGCTTTAGCATGGATATGCAGAGAACGATTCCGGGCTGCATTCGCTTCCATCTGCATCCTGTCGTCTGCCATCTGCCGTCTCTTTATTTTTCACGCTTCACTGTTCACAACCATCGCTCTCCACCGACCATGAACATCCTCGTCCTGAACTGCGGCAGTTCCTCACTGAAATTCCAGATTATCGAAACCGACCTCGACCTCATCGACAAAAACGCCGACGTCCAGAAGGCAAAAGGACTCATCGAGCGGATCGGGAGCCAGGCGCTCGTTACCTTGCAGGCAACAGGCAAACCCTCCATGAAGCATGCCACGCCCCTGCGCGACCACCGTGCTGCGCTTGACTACCTGCTCCGGTGGATCATCTCCCCCGAAGCGCACATCCCCGGTATTGAATCGCTCGGCGACCTTCACGCCGTGGGGCATCGCGTGGTGCACGGAGCGGAGAAGTTCACCCGCTCCCTCATCATCACGGACGAGGTGATCCGGGGGATCGAGGATTGCATCGACCTCGCGCCGCTCCACAACCCGGCCAACCTCAAAGGCATCTATGCTGCCCGGGAGCTGCTGGGCCCCGGGATCCCGCAGGCGGCGGTCTTCGATACCTCCTTCCACTCCACAATGCCGGAAACCTCGTACCTCTACGCCATCCCGTACCAACTCTACCGCCGGCACAAAATCCGACGCTACGGATTCCACGGCACGTCGCACCGCTACGTCGCGTTCCGGTACAGGCAGTTGACGGGGAAATCGAAGGAAGAGACGAACATCATCACCATCCATCTTGGAAACGGTTGCTCCGCATGTGCCATCAAGAACG
Organism: Bacteroidota bacterium; assembly: GCA_040882165.1. Classification (GTDB taxonomy): domain Bacteria; phylum Bacteroidota; class Ignavibacteria; order UBA10030; family UBA10030; genus UBA6688. The sequence continues at coordinate 1,212 of JBBEBV010000386.1, read as the reverse complement.
GCGATTCGTTCAATACCTCCATGGGGCTCACGCCGCTGGAGGGATTGGTGATGGGGACGCGCGGCGGTGACATCGACCCGTCGATCCTCGAGTTCCTCGCACACAAGGAGGGGATGTCCCTCTCCGAGATCGACACGGTGCTGAACAAACAGTCCGGCCTTCTCGGCATTTCGGGCCTTACGAACGACATGCGCGACCTCCTGGCAGAGGAACATGAGCACCAGGACCGGCGGGCCAAACTTGCCGTCGACATGTTTTGTTTCCGCGTCAAGAAATACATCGGGGCGTATCTGGCCGAGATGGGAGGCGCGGATGCGATCGTCTTCACCGGCGGCATCGGCGAAAACTCCGCGCCGGTCCGGCAACGGGTGTGTGCCGGACTCGGTTTCCTGGGAATCACCATCGACGATCAACTGAACGATCAGATGCACGGCGGCAAGGAGGGGGAGATCAGCGCGAAGGGGAGCGGCGTGAAAACATTTGTTCTCCCGACCAACGAAGAGCTTTTGATCGCCCGCGACACGGTGCGCTGCGTGAAAAACGCTCCGAGGCGGTGGTAACGCGCTTGGCAGAGGAGAGGGGGAGCAGGGGCGCAAGGGAGAATCACGGATAACGAGCTCTGCAGGGGAGAAGGGGAGCTGAGGTGGCATGGGGAATCCAGGCAACATTCGTCCCCCCTGCCCCTCCGCTCCCCTGCTAAAGGTCACTCAAATCACAAATCACTCTCTTAGTCAAAGCAATGAGTTCTCCTCCAACAACCACTCTTTATATTAAGAACATGGTCTGCCCGCGCTGCATCAAAGTCGTGCTCGAGGAATTCACCCGGCTCGGCCTTGATGTGAGGAGTGTGGTGTTAGGTGAGGTGGTCGTGGGAGGAGCGGCCGAGAGCCTTCCGGCGGACAAGATTCGCCGCGTGCTGGAGGAGAATGGTTTCGAGCTCATTGAGGATAAGCGGGTAAAGGCGATTGAGAAAATCAAGCACGCCGTCCTCAAGCTTGTGCAAAACGACTACGACAAGAAACCGATCCGGGTGAAGGACTCGGAGTTCATCGCAAAGGAAGTGGGACTCGAGTACCACCACCTCACCACCCTCTTTTCCTCCGTGGAAAACCTCACCATCGAGCAGTACCTGATTCTCCAGAAGATCGAGCATGTTAAAGAGCTCCTGAAGTACAACGAGCTGAGTTTAAGCGAGATTGCCTACCGGATGGG
>JBBEBV010000385.1:0-1819 GCA_040882165.1 Bacteroidota bacterium | reverse complement strand
TAAAACGCTTTCGAGAAATCGTACTGCTCAAGGTTGGCCACTACGGCTGAAATAAACTGTCCCCCAATCGCCCCATCCACAATCCTGTGATCAAACGAGAGGGTGAGATAGACCATGGAGCGGACGGCGATCGAATCGTTCCCGTCGGCGTCCGTGACGACCACCGGCCTCTTCTGAATGGCACCCACCCCAAGGATGGCCACCTGGGGTTGATTGATGATCGGGATACCGATGATGTTGCCGAAGACACCATAGTTCGTGATGGTAAACGTCCCTCCCTGAACCTCTTCCGGTAACAGCTTCTTTGTGCGCGTCCGGACGGCAATATCGTTGATCGAACGGGCGAGACCAAGAAAGTTCTTCTCCTCCGCGTTCTTGATCACCGGAACGATCAATCCAGTGGGGGCCGCGACCGCCATCCCGAAATTAATGAATTTCTTGATGATGATCTTGTCGCCCTCAACGGAGCTGTTGATCAGGGGAAACTGTTTCAAAGCCCGGATGGTGGCGTTGATGAAAAACGGAGTATAGGTCAGCTTGAACCCTTCCAACTTCTCAAACCGTTCCGCATCCTTCGCCCGGAACTCGACGATGCTCGTGACGTCACACTCGGAGATCGCCTGAACATGGGGGGAGGTATGCAGGCTCTTGACCATGTGCTCCGCCATCTTCTTCTGCAGATTATCCATCTGGAGGATCTCGTACTTCGGCGGCGGATACTTTTTCTGCAATCCCTCCAAATCGACCGACGCTACCGCATAGTCTGCGCGGGAGGAAACCACGGGTCTGGAAGACCGCGAGCTCAGGTAGCCAAGAACATCGTTCTTCGTCACCCTCCCTGCCAGTCCCGAACCGCTGATCTGGTCCAGTTCCTCCAGGGCGATCCCTTCTTTCTGTGCAATGTTCTTCACAAGCGGGGAATAGAACCGGTCGCCATTCCGCTGACGCGATCCCTCTACCTTGATCTCCTGTCTCTGCGGCGCAGCCGCAGGCTCATGCTGGGATTCCTGCTTGCGGGCAGATGCTGCCGGGGTCGTGGTATCGACCGTTGCCGATGACGCATCAGTCTCGATGAAAGCGATGACCGTCCCGACATCAACCGTATCCCCTTCCGGTACGACAATCTTCGTCAAAATGCCGGCCGAGGGGGAGGGAATTTCGGAATCGACTTTATCGGTGCTGATCTCGAGAATCGACTCGTCCTTTTCAATCGTATCGCCGGGTTTCTTCATCCACCGGAGGATCTTCCCCTCCTGGATGCTCTCTCCCATTTTCGGCATGACGACTTCAACTTGCATAGAGGTTTACCTGTTGCATCGATAATGAATATGTCACCCCTACGGGGTTTTTAGATATCTTTTTGTGCATTCCTATAAAAATGACGCTCCTTCGGAGCTCCTGGTCCAAATCGTAGGGAGAGATCCGATTCAATACGATTGACGTCATCACATCCATCGTGGGTGCTCAGTAGCGAACGACACCAGCCATCACCCCTTCCGTCGGCCGGCGCGCCTTGTTGTGCCCGTACGTTCACCCACCTTTATTAGGGAACTCAGTGCACGATTCACGGCCCGGTCTGTGCAAAATACGGCCGCAACTTTCGGTTCAAGTAAGACAAGGTTCGTACCGTTGCGATATGCCTTCAAGTATTTGCCTCGAATACCTTTTCCCAAGTCTTTTCGACGGTATTCAGATCGAAGATTGTTTCTCCTACTCTTCTTCATAAATTCTCCTCTCGCGCCTTGTCATGATACGCGCATTGATAATTCGTATTCTTAGCCCGCGGTCGGTATGAGTTACAACCAGGAGCCGATTTGAC
>JBBEBV010000384.1:0-11359 GCA_040882165.1 Bacteroidota bacterium | reverse complement strand
TGTCGCACGCTTACGCGTGCATCAGTAATAAGCTTCCAGCGGCCTTCAGCCCCCGGAAGGGGTGAAATCAAAGGCGGATAGGAGGAAAATATGGCTGGGACATTTTCACAAATCTACATTCAAATTGTTTTTGCCGTGCGGTGCAGGGAAAATCTGATTTCAAAAGAATGGAAGCACCAGCTGCACAAGTACATTTCCGGAATCATCACGGGCAAAGGGCAGAAGTCGATCATTGTCAATGGAGTGCCCGATCATATCCATGTTTTTGTCGGACTAAGGCCTTCGATGGCCATTTCCGATCTGGTCCGTGATATCAAAAATAACTCCACGAATTTCATCAACGAGAAGAAATTTCTGAGAAAGAAATTTAATTGGCAGGAGGGGTTTGGGGCGTTTTCCTATTCCCACTCGCATATTGGGCGGGTGTATAACTATATCCTACATCAGGAAGAGCACCACCGGAAGAAATCGTTCAAGGAAGAATACACAGAACTCTTGAAGAGGTTTAATGTAGAACACAACCCCAAATACTTGTTTGATTGGATCGAATGATGCTACCCCTGCGGGATGGGCGGATCACTTGGCAAAGCCAACTGCATAATGTCACCCCGTTGGGGTTGAAAAGATATGTTGATGGCTTGGGTTACAATAATTCCATCCCTTCGGGATTGCGAAACATGGTCGGTGAAGCCCGAAGGGCTGAAATTATTATAACCAGGCAATAAAAAGGAAATGGAACCCCGAAGGGGTGAAACCATGCGCGGGTTGAAAGGCGATGGGAATGGCGCAGGCTATAAGAAATTCATCCTGCTCGGGATTGTGAAACATGGTCGGTGAAGCCCGAAGGGCTGAAATGATTGGGAGAATGCAATTGAAGGTATGGAGGGCGCATATCCCAACAGAAGCACGCTAACGCGTGCTTCTATAGTAGGCCTTCGGCCCCCGAAGGGGTGAAACCATGCGTGGCTTGGAAGGCGATTCAGTGAAGCCCGAAGGGCTGAAATAATTGGGAAAATGTAATCGAAGGTATGGAGAGCGCATATCCCAGGGGTGAAATCAACCGACACAACCATCTTTATCTAAAATCATCCATGACGTACGACTACCTCATCGTCGGGGCCGGCTTCGCCGGTTGTGTTCTGGCCGAGCGCCTCGCATCACGACTGGGAAAACGGGTACTCCTTATCGATCGCCGCCCTCACATCGGCGGAAATGCTTATGACGAATACAATGAAGAAGGCATTCTGGTGCATCGGTATGGTCCGCATCTGTTTCATACGAACGATCGGAGGGTGTTCCAGTACCTTTCCAATTTCACATCCTGGAGGCCCTACGAACACAGGGCCCGTTCGCTCGTGGAGGGCAAACTTGTCCCGATTCCGATCAACCGTGAAACGGTGAACACGCTTTTTGGGTTCGGGTTGAATACCGACGAAGAAGTGGAGCGGTTCTTTCTCAGCGAGCGCGAGCCGCGGGTGACGATCGAAAATTCCGAGGACGTGGTTGTGGCAACGGTCGGCCGAAGACTCTTCGATCTCCTGTACCAGGGGTATTCGGTGAAGCAATGGGGTCTTGAGCCGAAGGACCTTGATCCTTCGGTCTGCGCAAGATTGCCCGTTCGCATGGGATTGATCGACCGTTACTTTGATGACACTATCCAGGCGATTCCGCAACAGGGGTACACCGCCTTGTTCAAACGAATGATTGATCACCCCAATATCCATGTCTCACTGGAAACGGCCTTCGACGATATCGGTCCCGATTCCTTTGACCGGCTTATCTTCACCGGTCCCATCGATGAGTTCTTCGGAAATATCCATGGCAAGCTTCCGTATCGTTCCCTCCGGTTTGAGTTCGAAACGCATAACGGTGAATACCTTCAACCGGTTGCCACGATCAACTACCCCAATACGGTTCCATTTACCCGCACGACGGAGTTCAAGCATATCACGGGTCAGGTTCATCCCAAGACGACCATCGCAAAAGAATTTCCTGTTGAATCGGGCGATCCATATTATCCGATACCCAGAAGGGAATTCGGTGAACAGTACCAGCGGTATCGTCGCGAAGCGGAAAAGCTCAAGACGGTCTATTTTGTGGGGAGACTTGCTACATACCGATACTACAATATGGATCAGGTGACCGCGCAGAGCCTTGTGGTTTTTGAACGGATCGCAAGGGGAGAGAGAGCGTGAAGGAAATCCATCCACTCGTCTCGGTGGTAATCCTGACATGGAATCGCCGGGATCGGTTGCTGAAAACCATGGCGGAGCTAAGGCGGTCGACGTATCCAAACCTGGAGATCATCGTTGTCGATAACGCTTCTTTTGACGGAACTTCGGATGCGGTCCAAAATCTTCATCCGTCTGTCAGGCTGATTTTGCTTCCTCGGAATACCGGTATCGCCGGATGGAACGAGGGATTCCGGGTCGCGGCTGGAGAGTATGTCGTGGTCCTCGATGACGATTCCCATCCCTCTCCCGATGCCATCGCGAACATCGTTGCAGCCTTCAAGGAAAACGACCGCCTTGGAATCGTTGCCTGTCGTATTCTCCAAAGCCAAACGAAAGAGGTTCTCAATCCACCGCTCACCGCTTCAGGGTTTCCGTCGCCCGGGGATATATGGATGGAGGATGTTCCCTATATGTCTTTTGCAGGTGAAGGGGCGGGGATCCGTGCATCCCTCCTTCACGAAGTAGGGGGGTACGACGAGGACTTCTTTCTCTATGGGAACGAGGAAGATCTCTGCGCGAGGGCGCTCCAGGCATCGTGGGACATCCGGTACTTTTCCTCGATCGTATTCTACCATGACAGACCTTCCGGAGGGAGAACGACTCCGTTGCACTGTCGATATCACTTGAGAAATCTCTCTGAATGGGCGCGGCGCTATTTGAGCATCGGACCCCGATTGAATTTTGTCCTCGGGGTTCATTGCATGAGCCGGCGGTACTGGGGAAATCGTTCTCTTGTAACAACGTGGTTCGGGCAACTGGTGGTCAACATCGTCCTTTCCCTTCGGCCACAACAGATTCGTCTCAACCAGGACGTGATCGAACGATATAGACCGTTCTGCAGAAACGGGTACTTGAGTCATCGAATTGTCTACCATATGAAAGCTACGCTGAACAGCCATGGCGGGTCTCCGTATTAGCTTCATCTTGCCTGATCGTTTTTTTGGAGGGGGGGCACGAGCCGTGCTTGAGCACGCTGTGAATCTGAGGCGGTTGGGTCATCACACGGTCGTCTATGTTCCGCGCAATCGCTCTTCGGCTCTGCACCACCCCTTGCGTGCGCTGTACAGGGAAATTCGCGGGTACCGGGATAAGAGAGATTTCTCCTGGTATGCAGAAGACCTTCCCAGGATGGTACCGGCGATTGAGGATTCATTCGTGGAGGATGGGGATTTTGTTGTGGCGACCTGGTGGGAGACGGCCTTCTGGGTTGATCGCCTGGGCCCATCCAAAGGAAGAAAGGTTCACTTCATCCAATCGGATGAACGTCTCCTGGATCCCCGTGCGGCAGATGCATGGCAACTTCCGACGGCCAAGATTACTGTCGCTCACTGGCTTCAGAAACGTCTTGCACAACTGCTCCAGGTCCGCATCCATGGTCCCGTCATGAACGCAGTCAACAAGACCCTTTTTTTTCAAACTCCGGCCACAAGCGAGAGGGAGCGAACCGTCGGTGTGCAGTTTTCGACCCACGAACTCAAGGGGTTTAGTACAGCCCGGGAGGCTTTTAGGATCGTGCGGGCGCAGCGGCCTGAGACGCAATTCATCGCAATAGGACAAAGGCTGCTCCCCCGGATTCCATCCTTCATTCGTTACTATTATAAGCCCCGACAGGAAGAATTAAGGGATATTTATTCCCGGTGCGCTGTTTGGCTTGTTCCCAGCAAGCTTGACAGTATGAGCCTTATCCCCCTGGAAGCGGCTTCGTGCGGTTGTGCACTCGTTGCAACGGAGACGGGAGAGATGCATCGCTATTTTACCCCCGGGAAAGCTTTCATTCAGGTGGTGCCGGGAGTTGTGGATGGGATGGCTCAAGCGTTGCTCGATGTTACTGGAGATGCGGCGAAGCGCGAGGCGCTTGCCCTCGCCGCAAAGGAAGGCATAAAAAACACAACGTGGGAAGAGTCCTCGAAGGAGTTTGAGAGAATTTTGAACAGTCTGCATAGCTCTCGCTAATCCTGCCGATGAAATCGACATATCAATCGACAAATACGTCATGGGCCAGTCGAATCTTAGTTGCGCTCAGCTCCGTGCTTCTTGTGCTTCCGGTCCGGGCACAGGGAACGCACGATGATCCACGCGTTCTGGAACGCAGCCCCCTGCATGTTCGGTATGGCATACAGGACCAAACGCTCTATTTGGAAGAACTGAACAGGCTCCTGCCCGATAATAGTTGTAAGCCCTTGGAAACAGCACTGCATCGGGTGGGGGGAATCCTGGTCCCGGTCGATGTGGGATATGACGCGGTTCTCGAGAGTGAGGCTGAGCAGTTCATGCCTGCGCACGGAGACGTTCGTTCACTGCTGAATCTGCTGAACCAGGAGTCGAGGGAACAGCAAGATCGGGGAGTCCGGATGGAGGGTCCGGTGACCATCGGGAAGAAGAGATATGTCCGGGTCATGTATGAGAGGTTTCGTGCCGATGACCTCGGTGGCTGGCTGATCCGGGGTTACTCGGAGTTTGTCGTTCGGTTCCAGGCGAGGGGCGTCCCCCCATCTTCACAAACCATTTCACGGGTGAGTACCGAACTTTCCTGGTACAAGCGGTACCACCGGCTCTATAAATTTTCAATACAGAAGGACGGCATCGCGAAGTTCAAATTCGATGAGCTTGCGTTGCAACAACCCGGGATCGAACACATGGAACTTTCTCGTCTCAGGATCATCCATCGCGGACAGGAATTGCCGTTCTTGACTGATCCCGACACTGCGACTCTTTTCGGCCCCGGGGTCACGGTCTATTTTCCGGCGGAGCGGGCTTTCGCGGACCGCTTGCGACGCGAGTCCGATGCTTACCAGGTGGAAGGGGTTTACTGGATCGGAGAAGCCCTGGATCCCAGACCGTTCGGACATGGGGAGGTTCCCTTGACTATTCCGGAAGGGGATACCACCGCCCGTGGGTTCTACCGATGGGAGAACAGGAATACGTACCATGGCGGTAACGGGTCCGATCCTGTCAGAAACCAAACGGCTGATGCACCGGGACGGGGCTGGTACTCTGCCCGCATCCGAAGCGGACAGGTCCATACCGTTTCATTTGATCTTCCCGGCCTCACGCAAAAAACAATTAAGAACGCATCGTTGACCGTCCGCCTCGTCAGCTCGACCGCTCCGCAAAACCCGCTCGATCTCCCGGACCATAGGATAGTCTTTACCCTCAACGGGACGACCATTGCGGATACTTCTTTCTTTGGTTATCAGGAACGGATTCTGAAGATCGATGTCCCCTCGGCTTCAGTGATGGAAATGGGGAATAGCTTGCGTTTGACATCGCAGAATACCGGTGCTTCGATCAACGAAGTCCTCTTGGATTACTTTCTGGTGGACTATGATCGTGACTTGTTCGCACATCAGAACCGGCTCAGCTTCAGGGCCTTTTCCGGGCAGCAGCTCGTGAAACGGTTTGAAGCGCGCGGATTCACTTCTCCTTTGGTTGCTTTATTCCGGTACACTGCTCCTGATTCCTCCTGGTCCCACGTGGCGGGAATGCGGGTGACGCAAGAGGGGAGTTTCTTCCGCCTCTCCGTGCAGGATACAATCAGAGCAACTGTGGAGTATGTCGCGGTCGGAATGGACTCAGCGTTTATCCCGACCGGGCTCAGGTTGCGCGGTTTTGAGGATCTCTCCGCCCCCTCCAATGAGGCGGATTACATTCTCCTCACGACCGATGCACTCCTCCAGGCAGGCGAGGAGCTTGCTTCCTTTCGTTCACAAACCCGCGGAGTCAGGTCCAGAGTATTGGATGTTGAACAGGTTTTTGACCAGTTCGACTTCGGCTACCGATCTCCCCATGCCATCAAGAAGTTCTTCACGATTGCCCGGACGCAATGGGGAGGGGAACCCCCGGGTTACGCAGTACTCCTGGGAGCCGCGAATTGGGATGCGAGAGGGTACTCTTCCGCCAGGAGGCCGAATCTTCTCCCCTCGTTTGGCAATCCGGTCTCCGACGTCTGGTTGACCACGATAGAGTCTTTGCATGAGGTGGTGCCGCAGCTCTCGGTGGGCCGAATACCGGCGAGGACCATGGAAGAGGCCGATCGGTACATCCGCTATCTCAGGGAGTATGAAGCATACGGACCGACAATTCTGAATAAATATGCGCTGTTATTAACCGGCGGCGTAACTCATGATGAAAACACCGCCTTCGCTGCGTATATGGAGTCGTTGGCGGGGTCTTACGTTGAAGCATTCCCCTTCGCCGGGATCCCAAAAAGGGTCTACAAGAAAACCGGAGCGATCGAATTTGAGGAGGGCGTCGAAATCCGGAACGCGATAGAGGAAGGAGCTACCTGGATCTCTTTCTTCGGCCACGCGGCAAGTACGACGTGGGACAATGCGATCAACAGCCCCCGGCAATTGCGTAATGCTCAGAGACGAAAGCACATCATCAGCGACCTCAGTTGCAGCACGAATAAGTTCGCGGAACCGGATATCCGGTGTTTTGGAGAGGAGTTTCTTTTCGATCAGGAAGACGCGGGAATAGCCTTTCTCGGAAGCACCGGGCTGGGATTTATCAGTGCGTTGCATGAGATTGGTCGTTCCCTGTTTCGCAGCGTCTTCCGGGACACCATAAGGGTTCTTGGCGATGCCGTCCAGCAAGTCCGGGCGGATTTGTGGAAATCGTTCGGCTCCTCCCTCGTCGGCATTTCGACCATTCAACAGTATGCGCTCCTGGGTGATCCCCTCATTCGCATCGCGATCCCGACTCAACCCGATCTTGTCGTGGAGGCGAAAGATGTGCGGGTGGACAAGTTTCCTGTAACGGATAAAGATACGGCGATCGCGGTTATTGCCCGTGTCCAAAATTTCGGTCTTGGTGTGCAGGATTCAGTTCACGTACGTTTGAGGAACGACTTTGGCGGGACTGAGGTCTCAACGAGGTACAAGTCACTGCCGCGCCTCGGCACGATCGACTCGGTGACCTTTCTCTGGAATCCCGCTGGAAAGGGGGGAGAACATACGTTCTATCTTGATCTCGATCCGTCAGGGGAGATTCCCGACCAGAACCGGACGAGCAATTCGTATCAATTCACCCTTTCCGTCCTTTCCAATGAGGTGGCGATCCTCCGGCCACTTCCTTTTTCCACGAGTAGCAGGGACTCCGTCCTCCTGAGCGTCAACGTACCGGCGCTGCTGGAGCCGGGGAGCCGGCTCGAAATTCAGATCGATACAGCGCGTGCATATCGTTCTCCGACCCTATCCCTCCCATTGCTCCACGGAGGTATAATAGACTACTGGGGCAAGGGTTTGGCGGACAAGCAGGTCTATTATTGGCGCGTGCGGCTTGTCGGGGCCGCTGGCGCTACCTCCTGGACTGAACAAGTCTTCTACACGGAGTTCAGTGCCACTGGTGCCGGCTCCTGGTCACAGAATTCGAGGACGCTCACAGACGAATTCAACGGAGGTACGGGAGTTCAGTTTGACACTGAGGGAGTCCGCCTCAAACGAGGTTCACGATCCATCGTCATGAAAAGCGCCGGTTTTGTCGACGGCAATATTGCCGAGATCGTCGTTGACGGGTTCGATGTCTTAACGGGAATCGTGTTCCGTGGATTGAACACCGTCCGCTTCGATGCCCGGAATGGCAATGTCCTGGAGGTGAGAAACTTCGATACATGGGGAGATTCAGCCTCCGTGTCTGCGATGGCCTCCTATGTCCAGGCACTTTCCACCGGACAATACCTTGCCGTTGCTGCCAAGGATGAAGCCTCGAGGCTCGTCAATAACACATTACGCTCAGCCATGCTGACCCTCGGCGCCGTTCGATTTGATACCCTTCGCAATCGCGACGCATATCTCCTGTTGGGCCGGAAGGGAGCTGCGCCTGGATCGGTGCCGGAGAGTTTGCGCCGACCCGGGGGTGGCATCATCGAGATTCAGGGTTCCGCGGAGTTCAAAGCAACGGAAGGGTCGGTGAGGAGTCCGTGGATCGGCCCGGCGAGTTTGTGGAAGAGCGGGACGATTGAACTGAATTCGGAGACGAGTCCTGATTCTGTCCGCGTACTCCTGGAAGCAAGGGGCGCGGGTGACACATTGCGTCTGAGCGGGACTGCCGCAACGATTTCTTCGCTCCTCACATCGATCCCCCCCGTCCTGTATCCGTTTCTGAGGATCTCTGCCACCTTTGCCGAGGAACATGCCGTCCCAGGTTCCGAACCTGAACTCCGGGCCTGGTCCGTAGCCTATGAAGCCCCAGCGGAATTGGCGTTGGCAGGGGGGACCATCACGGTTACTCCCGATCGTGTCGACGAGGGAATCCCGGTACAGGTCATGGGGAAACTATACAACGGGGGATACTCGAAAGCGGATAGTGTGGTTATTGAACTCAGGTCCTCTCAAAACGTTGAGCCTGTGGTATTGGGTCGGTTGTCGATTCCTCAAATCGTACCATTTCAAAAAGTGCCTTTTGTTTTTTCCGTCTCCACAAGGAACCTGGCCGGTCGGCAAATACTGCAGGTCGTGATTGATCCTGAAGCGAATCAAAAGGAATTTCTCAGATTGAATAATAGTGTATCGCGGGAAGTTACCATCCTCCGAGATTCGATCCCGCCAACTCTCACCATTACCGTTGACGGAATACAGATCATGCAAGGGGATTATGTTTCGGCGGAACCGGAAATCCTCATCCACTTGATTGATGCAGGACCTCTTCCGGTGGGGGATACCACCGCCCTGAAGGTTTTCCTGGACGGAGCGGCGGTGAGCTACTCGGGCGGGGCGTTGACATTTGAGTCGGGATCGGGCGAGCTCAAAGCCCGGGCCCGGTACACTCCCATCCTTCCGGACGGCGACCACCTTCTGCGAGTGACGGCGTTTGATGCTTCAGGCAATGGGGCCGATTCCTCTTCCGCTGTGCTCAGGTTCAGAGTACAACGGGATGCGAAGCTTCTGAATATCGTCAACTATCCCAACCCCTTCTCCAGTGAAACGAGATTCACGTTCAATCTTGCGGGGAGTACATTGCCGGACCGCGTGAAGATCCGCGTGTATACGGTGGTCGGCCGGTTGGTGCAGGAACTCGAGGCACAGAAGGGAAGCCTGCAGTTCGGTTTTAATATCATTCCATGGGATGGTCGTGACAGGGAAGGCGCGAAGTTGGCGAACGGGACCTACTTTTATAAGGTGATTGCAACGACGGGGAATGAGCAGGTGGAAAGGGTGGAACGATTGGCAATTATTCGATGACACAGGATCAAAGAGGGGGTACGAGGGTGACTGATAAGGAATACGGAACGAGCGCGGTTTCGATCGTGGTGAGCTGGAACGTCAAAGAATTCCTGGAACAGCTCCTGAGGGATCTCCAGGCGCAGAGGGGTCCAGTCCTCCAGACCGTTGTTGTGGTAGATAATGCTTCGGAAGACGGTTCGGCGGAAATGGTTCGGGACCGATTCCCGGCTGTTCGTCTTCTTCAGAATCCTTCCAATCGGGGATACACCTTTGCGGTCAATCAGGCGATCCGAACCTTTCCGGAAGCACGCTATTACTTTCTTTTGAATCCGGACATCCGCTGCGGGGAGGGGACGCTTGGCAGGTTTGTCAGGGAAGCCGAAGGACGTCCCCGGACAGGAATTGTCGGCTGCAGGATCGAAAATCCCGCAGGAAATAATATTACGATCACAACGTATCCGCGTATGGTCCGCGGACTGCTCGTAGAGATGAAAGCCTTCTGGTGGCAGTGGAATGAACGCAGGGAAAAGAGGCTAAACCCCGCTCAACATGAGTTGGAATGCGTCGAAGGAAGTTGCATGCTCATTCGTGGTGATGTGGTACGTGATATCGGTTTTTTTGATGAGCGGTTTTGGGCATACTTTGAAGAGACGGATTTCTGTCTGAGGGCCAGGGGAGCGGGGTGGAAGGTGTCGATTGTGACCGACCTTGTTGTCACCCATTATGGGGGCCGCTCATTTCATCAGCGTCTGTTTGAACGGCGGTTGGTTTGGAACAAGAGCTTCCAGCAGTTTTTGGAGAAGTACCATCCGGTTCGTGCGCTCGTGTACCCCCTCCTTGTAAGAATTCTCTGGACTGTCGAGTATGCTGTGCGGTCAATTGCAGCCCTGTACCATGGCAAGGAGGCGATGCGGGCAGTTAACGCGCAGTTCAAATCACTTGTTCGAAACAATACGATTCTTGAAGCCCCATAGACGTTTTGATATTCTCGGTGTGAGAGTCTCCGATCTTACAGCTTCCGAATGCCTCGCTTTGCTGGACGATGGCTTGCAGGATGATCGACCCCGTACGGCCTTCTATGCCAATGCCCATTCTCTCAATCTTACCTTCTCTGTCCCCGGGTTTAAGGACACCCTGAATGTCGCGGACATACTGTATGCTGATGGTGTCGGACTGGACCTCGCTGCCCGGCATCATGGGTCGAACATTCGCGAGAATTTAACGGGAACGGATTTTCTCCCGAAGATCCTGCGATGGGCCTCAGAAACCGGAACGTCGGTCTACTTCCTCGGCGGCAGATCGGAAGTCGTGAGCCTTGCAGCGAGGCAGGCACTCCGGGAATTTGCATCACTGCAGCTCCTCGGGTACCATCATGGTTTTTTCAGGGACACGACAGCCGTTCTGGACGAGATCAATGCCAGGGAGCCGGACATTCTCTTTGTCGGACTCGGATCGCCGTTGCAGGAGACGTGGGTCTACGAAAACCGTTGGCGTCTTCATGCAAAGCTTGTTATTACGGTCGGTGGGTTTTTTGATTTTTACTCGCGGTGCACCAGGCGTGCGCCCGCGTGGTTGCGGCGCATAAGATTGGAATGGCTCTTCCGCCTATTGCGCAATCCCGTAAGAATGTCCCCACGGTATCTGGTGGGAATTCCTCTTTTCCTGTGGAGGGTTTTTAGTGCCGGATTGAATCGCCCCGGCGCGACCGAACCAGAACAAAAACCAGATTATCGAGATAACATTTCGAGAATATTTGTGTCATGAGCCGATAAGGGCATGAATGCCCTCCTGTGGATTATCATCCCCATGGTTTCGCCCGACCGTGAACGGTCGGGCTAAACTGAAATGCACGACAATGAATCGTTTGTTGGCCCGACAGCTTGGTATGGCCCGACGAATTGCTATGGCCCGACTGCTTGGTATGGCCCGACAGATCGGTATGGCCCGACAGATTGGTATGGC
>JBBEBV010000383.1:0-11425 GCA_040882165.1 Bacteroidota bacterium | reverse complement strand
TTTGGGCGAAGAAAAAAAAGGAGCGTTCCGTGTATGCCGATATCACATGGACCGGCGTCCTGGCAGACACGATTCCGGCCGAGGTGGACAAAGTGTTCCAGACAGTGAAGGGTGGTAGGGACGCGGCGCTGAAATTCGTTCGGGACGCATTTGCGGCCGGACGGGAGATCCAGGGCTGGCAGGTGGACGATGCCGCGCGTCAGCATATCTCGAAAGCGGGATACGGCGAGTATTTCATTCATCGGACAGGGCATTCCATCGGCGAGGTGATCCATGGAAACGGCGCCAACATGGACAACTTGGAGACCAAGGACGAGCGGAGGGTCATTCCGCGGACCTCGTTTTCCATCGAACCCGGCATCTATTTGCCCGGGAAATTCGGCGTGCGGAGTGAGATTGACGTCTATATTTCTCCAAAAAAAGAGGTGATTGTAACGGGGTTGCCAGTGCAGGAGGGTGTTGTGGCGATTTTAGGCTGAGGTTGGGGTTTGTTTTCTAGGGGTTCCATGGGGTTTTTTGCGGTTTTGGGGTTTCTGAAGTCCCTTCTATTTCGTCATTTTCTTATAATTTGTCGTTTCTTGACCATTTCTGTTGACAGTCCGTTCAAAATATTGTATGTTCAAAAGTAATGAACATATGAAATATTGAACAGAATGGTTCCTGAACAAGAAATACTTGATGATGTGGCGGATGTACTCCTGCGTACCGGGATTGTGACCGTCGAAAAAACCGAACTATTGGAGAGGGCACGGGACGCGGGATTCGACGCAAAACTAGCATTGCATTTTCCTGGGAAGACGACCAAGTACCTTGCCGTAATCAAGCCAACGATGACCAATATTGCGGCAGGTCAGCTTGCGCGTGAGCATAAAGGTGACCCGCGAAAATGGCTGGTTATCACGCGCTACGTTTATCCAAAGCTCGGGCACACCATGAGGGAACTGGGAGTCGAATTCCTTGATACCGCAGGCAATGCCTACATCAACGATCCGCCGGCACTTATTCATATCCAGGCTCATAAGCTGGAGGTTGAAAAACTCGCGGGAAGAGAGCGACAAACATGGAAGCGTGCCGGTCTCAAAGTGCTGTTTGCGCTATTATGCAAACCCGATTTGCGAAACGCGACGTATAGACGCATTGAGGAAGCAGCCGAAGTTGCATTGGGAACAGTTGCTGGTGTCATGAAGGATCTTACAACCGAGGGGTATTTGTTGGAGTTTGAAGACAATCTGCGCCGATTGGTCCGACGTAAGGAACTGCTGAACAAATGGCTGGCTGCGTACGCGATCAAGCTTCACCCCTTCACATTGGCTGGAAGGTACACCGCCCGTGACGATGAATTTTGGAGAAAAACAGAACTAGGAGAGATGAACGCTCAGTGGGGCGGAGAAATTGCCGCGACCATGCTCACACACTATCTTAAGCCGGAGATCACAACAATTTACGCCGACAAACCTCTGAATGAGTTGATCTTTCGACTGAAGCTCCGTAAAGACGATCACGGAAATGTCGAGATCAGGAGAAAGTTCTGGGGTTTCGACACTCCGGAAGAAACAGGCAATACCGTTCCACCATTGCTGGTGTATGCAGATTTAATGGCAACCGGAGACGCCAGGAACATTGAAACCGCCAATGTGGTTTACGAGCAATACCTTGAAAGACAATTTCACGAGGATTGACCCGCCTATGGCCTTTGATCCGAACAAACCGAATAACAGCCTGCCGCGCTTACCGCCGCGTGCCGAGATAGAAACAAAAGAGGTCTTAAAAAAAACGTTGATCGCCGGAAGGGCCTTGGCCGAGCTAAAAGGGATGGGCGAGACAATTCCAGACCAATCGATGCTTGTCAACACAATTGTTCTCCAGGAAGCGCAGGCAAGTTCCGAAATCGAGAATATCGTTACAACAAACGACAAGCTGTTCAAAGCAATAACGGCGGAGACATCACAGACTGATCCTGTGACGAAGGAAGTCCTGAGGTATCGAGAGGCCCTTTGGAGCGGCTATAATTCTCTCAAAAAGAGGCCGCTCCTTACCACAAACCTCTTTCTGGATATCGTACAGACAATCAAAAAAAATACTGCCGGCATTCGGAATCTTCCCGGTACTGTCATTTCTGACCTGAAAACAGGAAAAACGATTTACACCCCGCCAGAGGGGGATTCTGTCATTCGCGACAAACTGAAGAATCTCGAGGATTTCATTCACTCTCATAAAGAGCTTGATCCGTTGATTAAGATGGCTCTGATTCATTATCAATTTGAAGCCATTCATCCTTTCTTTGACGGGAACGGACGAACCGGTCGGATTGTGAATATCTTATATTTGGTTCAACAAGGCCTGTTGGACAGCCCCGTGTTATACCTCAGCAAGGAAATTATCGCGAGGAAACCGGATTATTATCGTCTGTTGAAGGCAGTCACAGAAAAGAGTGCGTGGCAACCGTGGATTATCTTTATGCTCGAAGCGGTCGAATCCACGGCGGTTCTCACTGCGCGGCGTATAGCCGGGATCCGATCCCTTCTGCAGGAAACAACGGAAACTGCAAAGAGACTCTTGCCCGCCCGCGTCTACTCGAAGGAACTTGTTGAATTGATCTTTCGTCAGCCGTACACGAAAGCGAAGTTCCTTGTTGAGGCCGGAATTGCAGAACGGAAGACGGCTGCCGAATATTTAAAGGAATTCGAAAAGGTCGGGATCCTGACAGTTCGGAAGGTGGGCAAAGAGAACCTCTACTTGAACAAAAAACTGTACTCATTGCTTGCGCAGTAACTCATGTCCACGGTTTGTACTCGTTGGAGATACATGTCCAAAAATAGCATATATTTGGACATGTTCCTGAAACGAGTCCACGCCATGGACATGTGACAAAACGGTTAAAAACGACGGATTTTCAAAAGAATTGACCATGGATAACATCGAAGCACTAGAAAAACGCCTTTGGGGCGCAGCGGACCAATTGCGCGCCAATTCAGGGCTCGCGTCGAATGAGTACTTCATGCCTGTGATGGGACTGATCTTCCTCCGGCATGCATTTAATCGATTCGCGAAAGTGAAAGCGGAAATCGAGCCGAAACTCCCGAAGAGGCAGGGTGTCCCTCGGACGTTGACCAAGGATGATTTTGCACGGAAATCAGCGATTTACCTGCGGGATGAGGCGCAGTACCCATTTCTGGTTGCGCTACCTGAAGACAAGGATCCTTGTGTTGCCGTGAACAAAGCGATGGAGAGTATTGAAGAAGACTATCCCGTCTTGAATGCGAATCTGCCAAAAGAGTACGCAAAGCTGGACCCGGGCGTCCTTCGGGGTCTTCTTCGCATTTTCAACGACCAGGCGCTGAACACGACAAACGGAGATGTGTTCGGAAGGATCTACGAGTACTTCCTCATGAAATTCGCCGCCGAGAAAGCGCATGACGGAGGTGAATTCTATACGCCCGTCTCGATAGTTCAGACGATCGTCAATGTGATTGAACCGGACCATGGCAAGGTGTTTGATCCGGCCTGCGGCTCGGGCGGCATGCTGGTTCAAACAAGTCATTTCCTGGAGAAAGTCGGAAAACCGGCTCATGAAGCGGTGACGTTCTACGGTCAGGAAAAGAATGCGACGACGATCCGGTTTACAAAAATGAACCTTGCTGTGCATGGTTTGGAAGGGATCATCAAGGAAGGGAACACTTACTATGAAGACAAGCACAATTTACTTCACAAGGCCGATTTCGTCATGGCGAATCCGCCGTTCAACGTCGATGAAGTGGATGCAGGAAAGGTCAAGGGTGACCCCCGGCTGCCGTATGGGCTCTCGGGAGTGAACAAGAAGGGGGCGGTGTCCAACGGTAACTACCTGTGGATTTCCTATTTCTGGAGTTATCTGAATCCCAGAGGTCGCGCGGGGTTTGTCATGTCTTCGCAGGCATCCGCCGCTGGCCATGGCGAAAAGAAGGTCCGCCAAAAAATTGTGGAAAGCGGCGATGTTGACGTGATGATGTCGATTCGCACGGGGTTCTTCTATACAAGGACCGTTCCCTGCGAGTTATGGTTTTTTGACAGAGGGAAGCCGAAGGAAAAGCGAAACAAGATGCTGATGATCGACGCGCGGAATATTGCCCGGCGGATGGAGGGAAGCCGGCGGGTGTGGGAGTTTTCACCGGAACAGCAAAAGAATCTGACGGCCATTGTATGGCTCTATCGGGGAAAAACCGACCGATATCTGGGGCTTGTTAAGGAGTATTTGCGGAAGGTTGTCGAGGAAACTGGCAATATCGAGTCAAAGCTGAAGGTATTCGATGAAGAACTTGCCGAAACCAGATCAACGATAACGGGTTTGGAAAAAGGTTTGACGACTGCCAAGGCGACGGTAGAAACGAAGAAGGCGTTCAAAGAAGCTATGGCCGAATGGGATGAAGCCGAGGCACTTTACAAGAAGGACTGCAGTGGTTTATTGAAAGAGGTTGCCGGATTTCGGAAGAAATACGGGTTGAATGTCCCGGAATCGAATTCCGGACAGTTGAAAATGCAGAAGGAATGTGAACCGGTTGCAGAACATATCAGGGGATTGGTAAAGCAGGTCGATCATCTGTTCAAGCTTTCCGGCAAGGCCATTGATGCGGCCGATGCGCATCGTGATAACAATGAGAAGAACAATGGCGGTAAGGATGATGAGAATAATCATCATAACAATCAGCGGTCAGAGAGACGGAAGGCGAATCAGTTAAGGAAAGATCTCGATGAGGTTCGGAAAACGGCCAACGAGCAATTGAAGCTCGTGGCGTATTTCGACCGGCAAGTGCATTGGCTGCAAAGCCGGTTTCCGGATGCCAAACTTGCCGATGTTGAAGGGTTGGTGAGGCTTGTCGACGCGAAGGAAATCGCCAAAAACGACTGGAGTCTGACGCCGGGGCGTTATGTGGGCGTTGCGCCGGCGGAAGAGGATGAGGACTTCGATTTCGAGGAAACCATGCGGGAAATCCATTCAGAACTCGCAGATCTCAACAAAGAAGCGGATCGGTTGGCGAAGACGATTCAGAAGAATTTTGAGGAGCTTGGGATATGAAAACGCGTTGGGGGAACATCTGCACCTTGGAATACGGCAAAGGGCTGAGGAATTGTCCTGAAGCGCCTTCTGAAATGGATCGGTATCGCGTGTATGGTACCAATGGGCCGATAGGTTGGACATCGGAGCCCCTCTCTCCGGGGCCGGGTGTAATTGTCGGACGAAAGGGAGCATATAGGGGAATTCACTTCTCACGAGAGCCCTTCTTCGTAATCGATACCGCGTATTATCTGCGTCTAAAAGACTCGTCGGTGGATATGAAATGGGCGTACTACAACCTTCTTACGGTAGATATTAATCGAATCGATGTTGGAGCTGCGATTCCAACGACAAACCGCGATTCCTTCTATGCGGTTCCTGTTGTTGTCCCGCCGCTTGACAAGCAGAGTCGTATCGCTTCAATTCTCTCCGCCTATGATGATCTGATCGACAACAACCTTCGCCGTATCAAGTTGCTGGAGGAATCGGCGAAGCAGTTGTATAAGGAATGGTTTGTTCGGCTTCGGTTTCCAGGGTATGAGCACGCGAAGATTAGGAATGGGGCGCCTGAGGGGTGGCAGCAATTGAAGGCGCCTGATGTAATGGAAATAAACCCAAGAACACTAATTCGAGACGGGGAAATCGAGATTACCTATGTGCCTATGAGCAGTTTATCAGAAGGACACATGACGGTATCCTTTGATTTGTTTGAAAAACGACCTAAAGCAACTGGTTCGAAATTCAAGAATGGTGATGTCCTATTTGCACGAATCACTCCTTGTCTCGAGAATGGGAAGACAGCATATGTAAACTTTCTCTCCGATGGAGAAGTTGCTTGCGGATCAACAGAATTCATTGTTCTTCGAAACAAGTTCCTTTCCCCAGAATTTGTCTATTGTCTAGCGCGAACAGATGAGTTCCGAGGAAATGCAATCAAGAGCATGATTGGATCCTCCGGCCGCCAGCGAGTTCAAGAGTCTTGTTTTGATGAGTTTAAGGTCCCATTGCCCTCTAGGCTGATAATGGATCAATTTCAGGAGGCTGTCGAGCCGATATTCAACAAGATCAGAGTGCTTCAATTTCAGAGTCAGAGGCTTCGCCAAGCTCGCGACATTTTGCTGCCGAAATTGATGAGCGGAGCTATTCTTAGATGAAGCCTTGGTTGTACGCCACAACCTCAAATGGAGATCATAATGCCAGCCAACCAACTGCTGAATGAATTTGCTCAACTTAATCCTGACGAATTGTCTCTCAGAATGACCGAGCTGTTTGATTCTTTGTTAAGAGAGACTGATGAATCGGCCACTGAGTCGATCAAGACAGACTTAGAAAGATTTCTCCAGGAGAGAATCGATGCGCTTGAGAAGGATTAGGCCCAATTACTTTCGGGCTTTCGGAGATTCAGAGTGGATAAATCTGAATTCTCCCTTGGTGGTAATATATGGACCAAATGGATTCGGCAAGACAAGTCTTGCAGAGGCGTTGGAATGGTTGATATACGGAAAGACGCACAGGCGGACCAGAGGCGAACAGCTGAGCCAACGAGATTATCAGGGATCATATCGGAATGCCCACGCTCTAATTGGACATAGTACATTTGTTGAGTGCGAGGTTCAAAATGACGATGGAACTACTGTCGTCCTAAGAAGGGATCTGATTGTGGGATCTCGAGCGACGGAATCAAGTGCAACTTACATTGACGGACATCCGTTCGACTTCAATCCAATTTCTGGAAACGAGATATTTTATCCTATTATTGCCCAACATAGCCTGCAAGATTTCATTCATTCGCGGCCAAAAGATAGACGTGACAAAATCAGTGCTGCGTTCGGCCTTGAAACCCTTATTCGTTACAAAACCGTGTTCGATAGAGCCAGGACGAGATTTCAGTCGAGTCCGCCCGCGAATGTAATTGTGGCGAGGCAACAGCTGAATCAAATTATTCGAGCGATGCTCTCGGTTCCTCGTCTCGTGCGGCTCAGTCAGAAATGGGCTTCAGGCGGCATTGACCTGAATGAAGATTCGGCAGAATTGCAGCGACTAGCGAGGGAATTGTTGCGCCGAACGGATGGAGACTGGTCTATCATCATTGGTGAACTCACGGCAAAGCGCGCAGAAGCTGCGCTCAGGGTTTTCGATCTCGCCCCTATCCAGATGCCAGCAAATTACAATCAGAGTGTAGTTCGCTTAGGACAACTTCCACAGCGAGTTCATCAACAGGTTCAATCGCTTGTTCAGAGCCTTCGAGTTTCCGTGACTTCTGCGAAAATAGCATACTCACAGGCCCAGCTCCAATTCTGGGAGACCGGTCTAATTCTTGCTCCGGAAGGTCTGGGCCAGTGCCCAATGTGTGAAAGCGACACACTAACACTTGAAAAACGCACTGAATTGCGGCAAAGAATTGACCAGAGCAGCACTTTTACGCAGGCCGCAAATGCACTGCGACAAGAGTCTGAGGCCGCAGCAGAGTTAACACGGGAAGTCATGAGAGCGTTGCGTGCGGTCGTTCCGGCGTTTATGAATGACCAACAAAGGCAAGCGCTTGCTAGTCTTTACGAGGGCGCTGAGGATTTGTGCGTGCCTGTTTTACGTGTTCACGATGATTTAAGACATGTTTGGCTCCAGAGTGAACTCACCTTGCAGCAAATCGAAACGCAACTCCGAACATT
The DNA here is from genome assembly GCA_040882165.1 of Bacteroidota bacterium. Taxonomy (GTDB): domain Bacteria; phylum Bacteroidota; class Ignavibacteria; order UBA10030; family UBA10030; genus UBA6688. The sequence goes on along the minus strand of JBBEBV010000383.1, from coordinate 3,724 downwards.
CCCAACCATTGCCGCTGACCCAGCAACGGTTGAACAATCAATATCTTTTGCGGGAGGTCTTGAGAACAACTTGGTTGCCTTGATAGAACAGGTTGCCACAGCATCTGAATTATATGTTCGAGAGTATTCCACGTTCGTCAATGACCTCGAAAGGCGAATTTCATCAAGTGGCGAGGTCAGGGAGGTTGAGGCCTATTTGGCTCCTATCAATGGTTGGAGAAACTTGCAGGTGATTAGATTGTACAACAACCTGCTTCTGGCTTCACTTGACTTGGCACGTCGCATAGAGGATGATATTCAGAGAAAACAAGCAGAAAGCTTTTCGAGCAAGGGGCTTGAAATGAATCGTTGGTATGATATGATGAATCCTAACGCGATGGTTCGATACAAACGCATGGAACCCGGCACAGATAGTCTGCAGTTGATTGGAGAATCATTTGGAGTGGAGATCAATGCGGTGTGCCTTAGCCAATGTCAGTTGAACTGTTTGGGGCTGAGTGTTCATCTTGTGAGATTTCTCACACCTGGAACGCCATTTTCCTTTCTTCTAATGGACGATCCCGTTCAGTCAATGGACGATGATCATCGCGAGGCTCTTGTGATCAACGTAATTAGTGAATTATTGTCGACGCACGGGAAGCAGCTGATAATAATGTCGCATGTTCAAGGGCTCGCAGACTCGGTTTGGGAACGGTACTTCCATATGCATCCTCTCCGTCTGAGGATATCGGATTTTAGGAAAGAGGGGCCGATCATTGAAGAATCGGAGACTCTCCAAGGTTGCATGGCACGCGCGCGTCATCTTGCCGCTGGCAACGAAGATAACAGACGGCTGGCGTTGGATTGTCTACGACGCGGCGTAGAATTGTTGATCAGGGCCGAGTGCCGACAAACTGATTCGTCCTCTCCACCTGACGATGCTCGTGCAAGACAGATGATCCCGTTCTTTCGTACTTGCGCAGGGACCTCAACACAACAGGGGAACGACCTTGCAAACACGATAGGATTTGCTGATCCCGCGCCGCACACTCAGGTTGGTTGGGCAGTGCCAACACAACCACAAATTGTACCACACATTGATCGCGTACAGGGTATTGCCCAAAGGCTTGGCATTTGGTGATCGAACTGGCTGGGGAGTGGCATCTCCGATACGTGAATGGAAAACAAATTCACATGGTTTGCTAACCAAAATGTTATGATGCAAGACGTTAGTAGAGCCCCTATGAATACTACAATGCCTAGCGTGCTCTTCATGACAAGTTAGGAACTGATACTACCAGCATGACCAAGGAATATACAGAGGACAAGCTTGTCCAGCAAACCGTAGCCGATTATTTCCACTTCCCCCTCGGCTGGGAATCCGTCTATGCCTTCAACGACGAGGTCCTTGGCACCAATGGAACCTTTGGCAGGGCCTCTGAGCGCGAAGTCATTCTGATCAGACATCTCCGAAAAGCCCTCGAGGAATTAAATCCCAATCTCCCCTCCGAAGCGTACGAATCGGCGATCAAGCAGATCGTCGAACGAAGTACGACCAAGTCACCCGAGCAAATCAATCAGGAGAAGTACAGGCTTTTTAAGGAAGGCGTCCCGGTTTCCTTTCGTGATCAGAAGGGGCAATTACGGGAAGAACGGCTCACGGTCTTTAATTTTCATGAACCGGCGAAAAATCACTTTCTTGTTGTGCGCGAGTTATGGATTCAGGGTCCGCTTTACCGACGCCGGCCGGACATCCTTGGCTTCGTGAATGGCATTCCGCTTCTGTTTATCGAACTCAAGAACATCCATAAGGACATTCGCCGGGCCTACAACGAAAACCTGAGCGATTATAAGGATACGATTCCGCATTTGTTTGATCACAATGCGGTTATCGTGTTGAGTAACGGAAAGGACGCCAAGGTCGGGTCCATTACCAGCAAGTATGAGCATTTCCATGAGTGGAAACGTCTGGCGGAAGAGGATGCAGGCATCGTTGATATGGAAACGCTTCAGAAGGGCATTTGTTCGAAAAACAACTTCATTGACATCTTTGAGAACTTCATTGCGTTTGACGATTCGACCGGAAAACTTATCAAGATCCTTGGACATAACCATCAGTTTCTTGGAGTCAATCGTGCCATTGATGCTGTTCGGGATCGCGCAAATCGGCAGGGGAAATTGGGCGTCTTCTGGCACACACAGGGGGCGGGAAAATCCTATTCGATGGTCTTCTTCTCCCAGAAAATTCATCGTAAAATTTCAGGGAAATTCACTTTTCTGATCGTTACCGACCGGGATGATCTTGATACTCAGATTTACAAAACATTCGCCGGTTGCGGAATTGTCGACAACGATCGGGAAACAGTACGGGCCGGATCGGGAGATCACCTGAAACAGCTTGTGGGAGAGCACAAATCGCATGTGTTCACCATGGTTCATAAGTTTAATCAGGATGTCGATCCGGCAAATCCGTACTCGCAAAGAGACGATATCATTGTGATTTCCGATGAGGCCCACCGAACGCAGTATGGCCGCCTTGCGCTCAATATGCGGAATGCCCTTCCAAACGCTGCTTTCATAGGATTCACAGGTACGCCCCTTTTGAAAGACGACGAAGTTACCGCGAAAGTCTTCGGGGACTACGTTTCCACATATGATTTTCAGCGTGCCGTGGATGACAATGCTACGGTTCCGCTTTTCTACGATAATCGGGGCGAAAAACTTCACCTTACAACGACTGACATAAACGAACAAATTGCGGCAAAGCTACAGGATTTGCAGCTCGATGTGGATCAGGAAGCCCATCTTGAAAAAGAACTGGGGAGAGATTATCACATACTAACGGCCGAAAAGCGGCTCGACGCAATAGCCAGAGATATGGTCAAGCATTACACCACTCAGTGGGAATCAGGCAAAGCAATGCTCGTGTGTCTGGACAAGATCACCACTGTCCGGATGTACAATCTGGTCATGTCCTACTGGGATCAGCAAGTAAAGGAGACGGAAAGAGCCATCAGATCGTCGAAAGACGATCAGGAATCGATCTTCCTCCAGCGGAAATTGGAATGGCTGAAGGAAACTGAAATTGCTGTGGTCATCAGCGAGGAACAAGGGGAGGTGGCACGGTTTAAAGAGTGGAATCTGGATATCCTTCCGCACAGAAAAAGGATCAAAGACGGGCTTGAAACGCCGGACGGAAAACGAATTGAAATCGATCTTGCCTTCAAGAATCCGGAGCACAAATTCAGAGTGGCGATTGTGTGCGCAATGTGGATGACGGGATTCGATGTGCCGAGCCTGGCTACGCTTTATCTCGATAAGCCATTGAAGGCTCACACGTTGATGCAGGCCATTGCCCGGGCAAACCGAGTGTACGAAGGCAAAGGAAACGGGCTCATTGTCGACTATTGCGGAATTCTGAAACAACTGCGCGAAGCACTTGCGATGTTTGCAGTCGGTAAGCCGGGAGGAACCGGCGGATTGGCGGTTGATCCGGTAAAGCCCGGGGAAGAGCTCTTGAAGGAGCTTACGGCCGCGATCGATGAAACGAAGGAATTCCTTTTTCAGAGAGGGTTTGATTTCGAAAAGCTGAAGAAGAAACAGGGGTACGACCGCATCGGCGAGATTGGAAAGGCCAAAGAGGTAATCAATGGAAGCAATGAAACGCGCAAGCGATTTGAAATACTTGCCAGGGAGGTGTTTAGGAAATTCAAGGCGTGCCTGACCATGAAAGAAGTCAACACAT
>JBBEBV010000382.1:0-11443 GCA_040882165.1 Bacteroidota bacterium | reverse complement strand
TGGCCAAAAAGGCGGGAAAGATCTGGCATGAATATGGAGCACTGGACTACAAGGAGTGTCTTGGGGATGATCTGAAGATCAAGGGCGTCACGTCGTTCCTCCCTCTCTCCAAATGCAGGCCGGGCGAGACGGTCGTCTTCTCGTGGATCGTTTACAAGTCGAAAGCCCACCGCGACCGGGTCAACGCGAAGATCATGAAGGACCCGCGCATTGCGGCCATGATGGAGCCCGGGTCACAAATCTTCGACCCCAAACGAATGGCCTACGGCGGGTTCAAGGTTCTGGTTGATCTCTGATGAGTGCTTCTCTCTCCTTTTGCGATACTGATGCCCGATGAAGCCTGAACAAACCTGATTCCCAGGAAGAAGACAAGCACGATGGCTCCCCCTGACCATGATTCGCAGCGGGGGCGGGAGAAGAAGGCTTCGATCAGTCCACCGTTCCGATACCTTGCCGCTCACTTGCTCTTTTCCCTGCCTTCCAGCTTCCCACGCAACGTCTGCAACGGTGGCAGGCCGTACCCCCGATCGTGGAACCACACTACTCTCCCCTCTTCATCCAGCAAGACAACCCGCGCGTTCCGCGGGTTTTCGGTTCCCGTCCACTCCGCCAGTTTTTTCCCATCGCTCCCATAGACGGTGACAACATCCTTCCACGATTCCTTCGGGATTCCCTTCCTCATCCCCCCGTCGATTCTTTCTTTCAGCAATGAAGGAATCAGCCCCGGGATCGTCGGGATTTCGTAGACCGGCGGAAGATTCAGGTCCGCAGTGAAAAAACCGACGCCCCAGCGATCGATGTCGAACTGGGCGTTCTGATCATATGCCAGGATAAGGATGACCGGTTTCCCTTTGAATGAATCGGGGAGGACATATTGCTCGCCGGCCAGCGATGTTCCGCTCACACGTGGAAATTGTTCCCCTTCAGGCATTCTGTTCGGAAGCGTGGAGCCACATCCGAAGAAAGAAACAAGAGCAAGGACGATGATAAAGATATTGATATTCATGAGAATCTCCTTGAGAAGGTATCAACGTTGTTGGGTCGGGTATAGACCAACTGCATCACCCCGATATTCCGCATGAGGAACGCCGCCTCACAATAGCTGAGGTAATAGTTCCATTTGCGGATGAACGCGTGGTTAAATCCGAGGGCTTTGACCTGCAGAAGGTTCGCCTGAAAGTTTTTGCGCCAGAGAGCAAGGGTCTTCGCGTAACTGGCCGTATGCTCTTCAAGGCTGTGAAGGGTCAAGTCCCCTGTCTTGTTGACCGCCCGGTTGAGAGCCGCGATCGAGGGCAGGAGCGAACCCGGGAAGATATGTTTCTGAATCCAGTCGACACTCTTGCGGAACGTTTCATATCTCGAATCCGGCGATGTAATCACCTGCAGGCCAAGCAGTCCATCGCGCCGGAGCAGCCGGTGACACTGCGCAAAATAGCTCTCCAGGAACTCGTGTCCCACTGCCTCCAGCATCTCGATGGAAACGATCTTGTCAAACTCACCGGTCAGTTGGCGATAATCGGCAAGCAACAAGGTAATGCGATCGGACAGACCCGCGGCCCGGAATCGACGTTCGGCAAACTCATACTGTTCCTTTGAAATGGTGACGGCCGTGACGCGCACTCCGAAGTTCTTCACCGCATGTTCGGCGAACCCCCCCCATCCACAGCCAATCTCGAGCACACGGTCCGAAGGTTTCAAGCGTAATTTCCTGCAGAGACGGTCGTACTTCTCCCGCTGTGCATCCGCCAGGCTCTGGTTGTCGTCCGTAAACACCGCGCTGGAATAGGTCATCGTGGGATCCAGGATGAGACGATAGAATTCGTTGCTCAAATCATAGTGTTCAGCGATGTTCTTCCGGCTCCCCCGCACGGTGTTCGGACGCGAGAGGTGAACAAGGCGATTGAATACTTTCACGAGATTCACAGGTGAAAACCGTGCTTGCGACCCGGAGACCAGTGCGAGGTTATCCATATTCAGGATGAACCATTGCACCACGTTGGTAATGCTCTCCGTCTCCCAGTCACCGTCGACGTACGCCTCGCCGAACCCAACGTCGCCAAAGAGCACGACTTTCCTGAAAAACTCTGGATTGACAATATGAATGGATGCATGGAGGTGAGACTGCCGGTCACCAACATGCCGCTCTTCCCCCGACGGCAGCACGAGGCTCAGAGACCCCTTATCCAGTCGGGTAAGAATGTTCAAAGCGACCGATTGATAAACGGAAAGTGTCCCCCCCTGATCAGGGGCGGGGACCGGGAAAGGATTTATTTGTTCCATAGGATGACCTCTTGTTGAAGCTCCGGGTGTTCTGTTTTTTTGTGATACGGAAGTTTATTCAGGTACAGCCGCAATGCCTGGAGGTGGATAAGGCCAAGGACTTTCAATGTGACGAAAGGAATACTCACCGCATATCTCAAAAGACTCCAGTCCGAAAGCGGCATTCGCTTCCCCGTCAACGTGCTGAGGAAGAACTTCTCATCCCCCTGATAGTCATTGATCGCAATGCGGAGCGAATCACCGGGAATCGCCAGGTCAAAATCAAACACGGCATCCAAGTCGATAAACGGCGAAACGTAGAAATGCTTCTTCTCTCTGGCGCGAAATGAGCCCTGCCGGAACGTCTCCCTGCCGAGGAAGAACAATTTCAGCTCCTTGAAGGTGTTTCCCACTTCCGGGACGGCGCACAAGGGTTCACCCCGCTCATCATAACAGAAATAGAACGATACAGGGTTGAAGACGTGGCCGAACGTGCGGAGATGGGTCAGGAGAACGATCTTGCCCACTGGTTCGTGAACTCCCTTCGAACGGAGAAACTCGACGATGTTTTCCCTCACCGTCCCGCCGTTAGGTGTTGCATGGTCATCGTCACGAAAGTTGAAGATGTTGAATCGATTCCTGCTGAGAAGGCGGAGCGAGCGTGCTACCTGCGCGATTTCGTCGAGGTCCAGGTAGAACATGAAGATCCTATAGACAAATCGGTTTTTGACCGGCTTCAACCGGTGGTGCATCACCGTGCACTCATAGAGACACGAATTCATGCAATCCCCTGCCTTTCGAGGCGGGCTGATCTGTGAGTCAAGAGCTTCCGGCACAGATCGAGGGAAGATGCGTAGGCGTCTTCATGAAAGCCATAGCGGAAATAGCTTCCACAAAAGTAGGTCACGCCGTTGTCGTTCAACGCGGGGAGTTCCTTCTGCGCCTGGATGGTAGCGATGTCGAACAAGGGGTGCGTTGCGACACCATCCCTAAGGATCCGTTCCGGCCGCACGGTGCCCGAGTCATTGATGGAAACGAAATAGTTATTCTTCCGGGACACCCGTTGGAGACTGTTCATCCAGTAGACCGTTGAGGAGGTCCCGTCCTCCTCCATGCGATAGTTCCAGGAAGACCATGCGCGGCGCGTCTTCGGCATAATGGCTTCGTCCTTGTGAAGCGTCACCCTATTCGTTTGATAGGAAAACTTGCCGAGCAGTGTCCGTTCGAGCGGCGTCGGGTCGGCAAGGATTTTCAATGCTTCGTCCGCATGGCAGGCAAGAATCACTTTGTCGAAGCTCCTGGCCGGACCCCGGGAGGGTTGCACGAAGGCAACGTCATCCTGGCGCCAGACGCGAACGACGGGATTGCTCACCTCAATACGATCCCGAAAGGGGGCGATCAGGAGATCCCGGTAGACCTTACTCCCCCCGACGACTGTTCGCCACTGATGCTGAGTGTCCAACCCCAGGAAACCATGGTTCTTGAAGAAACGGACCAGGGTCGCCGCAGGAAACTGAAGCATCTTGTCGGGCGGAGTCGACCAGACGGCCGAGCTCATCGGAACGAGGTAACGATGAAGAAAATCGGCAGAGTAGTTTTTCTCCCTGATGTACTCCCCCATGGAGTATCCTTCGTACCGTGGATCGTCCAGGATTTCCAGTGATTCTTTATTAAACCGGTCGATGCTGGCCAAAAAGGAATAAAATCCGGGACGGAGCAGATTTCTCCGTTGGGCAAACAGGCCGTTGATTCCCGAGCCGCAGAATTCAAGTCCGGACGGGACGTGCTGGACGCTGAACGACATGGAGGTTTCCATGGTCGGGACGCGAAGCTCCCGGAAGAGGCGGGTAAGGTTGGGGTATGTCACCTCATTATACACCATGAAGCCCGTGTCAATCGGGATGGGGGTTCCGTCTTCGTCAACGGTCACCGTGTTGGTATGTCCCCCGACATAATCGTTGTGTTCGAACAGTGTGAGAGGGGAGCGGAACGCGAGCTCGCGCGCACAACCCATTCCTGCAATCCCGGTTCCGATAATGGCAATTGATTCCATACGTTGGTTGTTGATTCTTTCGTGCAATGATGTTGAGCGTTATGGCCCGTAGGGTTGATACATAATTTTCACGACGTGGTTCTCCCCGCGCTCATTGCTGATGTTCGAAATCCCTTCATAGACGAGAAGCCGCCTTGATTCGGAGTCATACGTCAGCATAATCGGGTCAAGAAACAATCGAAGAATGAAATTATCGATGTCGCATTTCACCAGGAACGCGCGCTTCCCGTTCACCAGGGTTTCGCCGTCGCGATAGACTCTGAATCCGTATGAGTCAAGCCGGGCGGGAACGCCAAACTTCATGAAGAGCTTGTTACCCGTGATGAGGGAATCCCAGTGGGCCTGAATGAAATTGTTGAAGCCGGCATCGACGACCATTGCTTTCTCCAGAGGGATGATCGCATCGCGGGTGCCTTCAAGCTTGTTTCTTCGAACAAACAGCCGGATTCCGCCAGTCGTCATTTCAGCCCCTTCGAGATATCCCGTCCGGCGGTCTTCCATCACGAAATCCGGTAGAAAGGGGTTCCGCGAGAAATCAACGCTCCGTGTTGCAAGAACGCCTTGTTCCTGACTGCGGAAGATCGTATTCAGGCGAATGCGCCGGCCATCTTCATAGAATTCCTCGTGCTCCTCCGCGTACAGCACCATCCCGCCACTCTGTGCCACCGCACTTCCGACGTACGATTGCTGAGTGTCCAGTGCCGGGATGATACCCAACAAGATCCCCAGAACGAATTTCATGATTTCACCCCGGCGTTTTTGGTGAACAGGTAATGGCTGACAAACCATTCGTTTCCTCCGCGAAATCCCCACAACTCAGCGCATGCCATAAAGAAGACTCTCCAGTACACCCACCAGGTCTTCGCCTCATCCTTCCCGTACGTTGCGGCAAGAATGGGCATAATTTCGTCCCGGCGGGAATCCATGTTCCGCAACCATGCCTCGGCCGTTTTCTGATAGTGGAGCCCGCTGAGCCGCCAATGCTGTTGAACGTGGAGGTGTTCGTTGAAATACAGAAGCACATGGTCACCGGGCATCAGCCCGCCGGTGAAAAAGTATTTCGACATCCAATCGCTCTCGTCCTTTACTTCAAAGAGATAGGTGTATTCTTTGTGCGTGAAGATGTGGACAAAGAGTTTCCCATCGTCCTTGAGACAGAGAGCAATAGTCTCCAGGAGCTTTCTGTAGTTCCGCATGTGTTCGAACATCTCGACCGAAACCACCCTGTCAAACGTGCCGGCCGGGGTGAATTCATTCATATCAGCTGTGATCACGGTGACATTGGAGAATCCGCGCCGTTGGGCCTCTCCGTCGATATAGGCTTTTTGCGATCGGGAGTTGGACACAGCCATGATGCGGCTCTTCGGAAACCGCGATGCCATAAACAGGGTCAACGATCCCCATCCACAGCCGAGTTCGAGAATTGCCTGGCCGTCCTTAAGCTCCGCTCGCTCACACGTCAGTTTAAGCATATCCACCTCGGCTTCGCCGAGGTCGGTGGTGCCGTTGACCCAGTAGCAGGAACTGTATTTCAGATTGGGGCCAAGAACCTGGCGAAAGAAATCCGTTGGGACTTCGTAGTGCTGACTGTTGGCATCCAGCGTATTGACTGCGATCGGGCTCTGCTGAAGCAGTGCAATGATCGACATCAGGTGACTCTGCTGGGCTTCCGGCGATGCCTTCCGCTCACTCCGCAGTCGAGCCTTCAGGAGCCGGCGAATCCCAAACCTGATCCAAGGGTCGGGAAGGATGTTCTTTCTGAGAAGTTGGTTGATCATCGGGACCTCAAGAGAACATTCTCAACGGGATCGTTGACGGAAACGCGGAACAGAACCATCAACACATACGCCGACGTCGCGATGCTTCCGAGTCCGACAAAGAGCAAGAACCACAGCAGGCGCGCACCCCAGGCCTTTTCCTTGTAAAACATCCACAATGAAATGATGATCGTGTTTGCATAGAAGTCCTTGATCGTGGCAACCAGCCAGGGGATCGCGGCCAGGTTGGACCACTCTTCAAAGAGATTACTCTCAAGGCTCGTGGAAACCACCACAAACGTCATGTAGAAAAACATCAGAATGAACAATACTCGCAGGGCATAAATCATTGTATCCTCATGAGACAGGTTGTTGTTGCGCTATTGTGAACGTACCGAGCCCGGCCGATCCTTCAACGTGATAATCCCGATGGCATCAAGCAGCAGGAGCAGGGGGTAGGTCGGGTCAAACTCAAACCACTTCACGGCAAAATTTGCCCGGCTTGGAAATTTGTGATGGTTGTTCTGGAACAGCTCTCCCATCAGGAGCACATCGACATTGACCGAATTCCGTGACTGGTCTCGGGTCTCATAGTTGACATAGCCGTACTTGTGACCGCACCAGTTGACGAAGGCTCCGTGGATTGGCCCCATCAACGCATGGATCGGAATCAGAAGGAACATCCACCATGCCGTGGCGAACCACCAGTAGAACAGGGCGTACAGAACAACCCAGCCGACACGAGGCGTCCAGAGATCCGCAAATTGTTCAAACTTTTCCCAAACAGGATAGTTGCCCGTGAATTTTCCATCCGGCTTGATCGTGCCCGTCAGAAGGCCCATATACACCTCTTTGGTGTGCAACATAAGCTGAAATACATCCCTGAAGAAACCGGGCGAGTGGGGGTCTTTCTCGGTATCGCTGTATGCGTGATGCATGCGGTGCATCACGGCGTAGGCGCGCGGGTTGAGAAACGATGAGCCTTGCACGATGTACGTGAAGACAAAGAAGAACCGCTCCCAGAATTTCGACATCGAGAACATCCCATGTGCGGCATAACGATGCAGGTAGAACGTTTGCGCAAACAGGGAAAGAAACCAGTGGCCGAAGAAAAAGATTGCGATGGTCATGGCGATCAGAATCCCCCCACACTGTTTTGTTTCAATTGTTTTCTGAACCACGGGATAAACATACTGGTAGTCTGTTGATAGTTCCGGTAGTCCTCCCCGCGCGTCCGCACCGCCTGGGCCTCCGTCAACGGAATCCCGGTTACCCTCAGCAGGATGTAGAGCATACCGAGGGGACTGATAATCGAAAGCCAGCCAAACGGTGAAGCGAGAGCAAAAACATAATACCCGACCCAGATCACCCATTCAAAAAAGTAATTGGGATGCCTCGAGTAATTCCAGAGCCCCGTCCGGCACGTTGTGCCCTTGTTTGCGCCTTCGTTCTTGAATCTCCTGAGCTGATAGTCGGCAAGGGCTTCACCGGTAAGGCCTATCGCCCAAATCCCGACACCAACCCACTCGAGAACTGCAATCTGCGGGTCGGGGTTTGAAGCACTCAGCATGAAGGGGAGTGACAAGAGGACAATCAGCACCGCCTGAGCCTGGAAGAAGAAAAAGAACTTCAGGTTAATGCCGGTTTTCCAACGTACCCGAATATCCTGGTACCGGCCATCCTCCGGTTTGTCCCCCCATACACGGTCGATGAAGAGGTGGGTGGCGAGGCGGACTCCCCAGAAAACCACCATTCCGCCGATGAGCCATTGCCGGACGGCATACCCATCGGCCATCAAACACGCGATGACCGTCACGAGCGCAAATCCGTTCCCCCACCCCACATCGACAATTGCCGCGTTGTTGATTTTTGTATTGATCCACCACAGTACGCTCATGAGAAGAAAGAGCAGGCCGAAGCTTACCGCTGCGATGGGACCTACGATCTCGAACATGGTTTGTTATTCCTTTCTGAACTTGTAACGAGGAAAGGAAGCCGGCAAATTGGCTTCCCCCTCCTCAAAATTCCGCGCTGATTCCGATCGACGGCAAGATCCCAATGGCATTGTTTTCCTCGACCTGCCGCGTCCGGTCGTTGAATCTGGGAATGTCGACCGGTTTTCGGTTATACACATTCTGGATATCGATATACGTGATGAGCGCCCATCCATCAAACGTCCACCGGCGATCCGCACGAACATCCAGACTGTGATTGGCGACCACGCGTTCAGAGTTGTACCGTGCTGCATTCTGTGACCCGTCGGGGTTGTACGGGGTAAACGGTCGCCCCGACGCATACCGGAACCTTGCGCTGACTTCCCACCGCTCATCGAAAATATATCCCCCTCCGAGGTTGAGGATCCATCGCTGGTCAAAACTGCTGGGCCGAAGGACCCCGTCGAGCCCCTTGAATCGTGCGTTGTTGTAACTGAGACTGACCGTTCCATAGCATGGGATTTCCGAAAGTCGCTTCTGCAGGAACAGCTCGGCTCCGTACGCTTCGCCGGAGCCCTCGCTCACCAGCGTTTCGAGTCCGAAGGAGGCGAAGCCGTCCTCACTTCCGCCGAATCCGGCCCCCGTGTTCGCCAGAACGAGGTACGGGCGGACCACGCTCGCCGGGTACCGGGTGTACACTTTCCTGTAGACTTCGAGGCTGAATTTGGTGTCGGACCGTGGCAGATGCTCAAACCCAAGGACGTACTGCGTGACATCGATGAATCTCAGCTTCCGATTTTCAGGGTTTGCGGCCAGCCACACGTACGATGGTGCCTGGGTGTAACGGCCCACGCTCCCGATGAGGTTGGTCGCCGGAGAGATCTCCACCGTGACAGAAAAACGCGGGGAGAATTCGAATGGCGAATCGAGCAGGTTGAAGTAGTCAAGCCGTCCCCCAAGGGACGTTCTCAGCAAACCCCAGCGATGGGAAATTTGCCCATACGCCGCCCCCTTCCACCCCGTTGTATCAAAGAATGCGTCGACGGAGATCTGTTGGCCGTAGTTGGTCCAGAAGGGGCGAAGAAAGGCATCCGTTGTGACTGCTGCAAGTTTCCCCTGGATGCCGGCGGAGAGTTCCGTCATTTTGGAGAGAAAGACAACGGCGTCTCCGCGAAGACTGTATTCGTCCTCGACGGAGCTGTTCCGAAAGATCTCGGTCAATAGAGAGTCACGCTGCCTGTATTCGAACTCCATATACGACCGGCTGAGTGTGACATCGGAGTATCCCGTCGGGAACAAGTGCCTCCAGGAAAGCCCACCGACAAATTGATTCTGGTCGCTCGAGAGAATACGGGAGTTGCTCAGACGCTTGTCGGGGGTGTCGTTGAACAGCTTGACGTTGTCCAGGGCTCCGATGCCGACGAAGGAAATCTTGTCCTTCATTCCCAGGTTGACGGTCCCTTTCCCCATGAAATCCCAGTACTCAGGAACGAAACCGAACCCTGCCGCTTTAAAAATGAAATCCAGATAGCTCCTTCGGGCGGAAAGGATGTAGCTCCCTCCATCGCTCGATCCTTCCAGGTGCAGCCCGAATTGTGTGGCGGCAATGGTGGCTTTACCCCCAAGGCTTCCGCCGTAGCCATCCCGCAGATCGATGCGCAACACGGAGGAGATCCTGTCGCCATACCGCGCACCGAAACCGCCAGTGGAGAACGACGTCGATTCCACAAAATCAAGGTTGATAAAACTGAGCGGGCCGCCGCTGGATCCCTGGGTGCCGAAGTGGTTGATATTCGGGACTTCGATATTGTCCACGACATACAAATTTTCCGAAGGGGCACCGCCCCGGACGATGAGGTCATTGCGGCCCGGCTGAACCTGGGCCACGCCCGGCAGGATGGAAATGGCCCGCACCACATCCTCGAAGCCTCCGGGGAGTCTTCGGATCTCTTCATTGGTCTGGATTTGGGTGCTGAGCGGAGTCTCGGGAAGTTTCAAGAAGTACTCTGCCGTGACTTGAACCTCCCCCACCTCCAGGACCGTCTCCGACAGCACGAAGAGAACTTCCACCGGCCGCACCGTTGATACCACAATATCCGTTTTGACCATCGCCAAATAGCCAATAATACTTGCACGGAGGCTGTGAGGTCCGACCGGGACATTCTCGATAACAAAGTTGCCTTCGAGATTTGTCGCCCCACCGAGAGTCGTCCCCACAACAACGATATTGGCGCCAACCAGCGCCTCATTGGTTTGTCTGTCGATGACCCTTCCAACGATCTTGCCTGTGGCGGTCTGAGCGTGAAGCGGCGACATCCCGAGGACTGTGCCGAGAACGATGAGGAATAACGAAGTACGAGTTTTCATGATGTTGCTTGCCTTGTTTCTTACAATCGAAAGAAAGTGATCCATGAATGGGTTTAATGCTTTATGCCGGCTCAAGAGCTCCACCGATGTTTCCATGCTCCTGGCCCCTCAAGGTCCCGGCGAGGCGATCACGGGCCCCTGACATGGAATACAGCGCAGCGCGACTTGCTGATCTTCAGTCCACGAGGGGATGTCATTGGAGATTATCATCGACGATTGACTTTTTTCTGAGTGAACATCGCAGGATCCGCAATGCGCTGTAGATCCAGGATGGATTCGACAACGAAATCAGCTTTGAGCTTGTTCTTGAAGATCAATGTCAGATTGGGTCCTCCGATAACGAGTTTTCCAACCACTTTCTGCATCAAGGGACTGATCAACTTGTTCACATCCTGCACTACCCGGCCGGGATTATTCACAACCACCACACAGAGGACCACCAGGTTCGGCTTCTGTCTCCTTATAACATTCAGCAGGGATTGTGTAGGGGTCATTTGACCGAGATAGAGAATTTTCCAGCCAAGGGAAGCGAGATACATCGATGTGCAGAGAAGTGCGATATCGTGCAGTTCCTTCTCGTGACAGCAGCATACGGCCGTCAATCCATGGACCGGCTCATAGTGAATTTCCGATTGCAGTCTCGTCAACGCATTGCGGATGGTTTGTGACGCAAGGTGTTCAACATCGACGGAGATTTTCCCTGTTTCCCACTCGGTGCCGATCTCGCGGAGAGGCGGGAAGACCACCGTTTCAAAGAGGGCAAGGAGGTCGGGTTTCGCGGCCATCGCAGTTCGCAGAATACTGAGCGCCTCCATTTCATTGCCCGCCAAGGCTGCGGCTTTGAGTCTCGGCGCAAGCCTGTCGATGTTCCCCGCTGCCACGTGGGCCCGGAGATCCGGATTCATGACGATCGCATCCCCGAGTTCGCTCAGCGCGTGTTTGTTTTCATGCACGAATTTCATGACGGCCGCCGTTGAAAACCGCCGGTGTCCCCCCTTGGTCTTCATGCACTCGATGTAGCCGCTGTCCGCCCACCGCTTGACGGTCGATTCGTTCACATCCAGCATCCTGGC
>JBBEBV010000381.1:0-11449 GCA_040882165.1 Bacteroidota bacterium | reverse complement strand
AAGGGAAAAGCAAAAGAAGAGCAAAATTGGAAAAATGTTTATAGATTGTTCCGCCATCATATTCAACACACAAGAATGACAAAGCGTCAGAGTGCCATCGAGGTGGAGAACCTCGTAAAAGTGTACCAGACAAAGAACCGTGGTCCCCTCCGCGCCGTGGACGGCATTTCGTTCTCTGTCCGGCAGGGAGAGATCTTCGGCCTGCTCGGACCCAACGGCGCCGGGAAATCGACGACCATCAAGATCCTGACAACACTGGTTCTCCCCACCTCGGGATCCGCCCGTATTCTCGGTCACGATGTCGTTACCCAACCACTGGAGGTCCGGCGGCAGATTTGTGTCGTGGTCCAGGAAAACGCGATCGAACTCTACCTTTCCGTCCGGAACAACTTCAGAACGTTCGGGAAATTCCACGGTTTGAGCACCCGGGAGGTGGAGCTCCGGTGCGACCGGGTGAGCGAACTCTTCGGACTCCGCGAACACCTGAGGGAAAAGGGGAGCGACCTGAGCGGCGGACTCAAACGCCGCGTGCAGGTGGCCAAGATGTTTCTCATCGACAAGCCCATCGTGTTTCTCGATGAAGCCACGACCGGAATGGACACGTTCAACAAGCGCACAACGGTCGCCGCGATCAAGGAAGAATCGCGGAAAGGACGCACCGTCATCCTGACGACGCATATGTTGGATGAGGCGGAGGAACTCTGCGCTTCGCTCGCCATCGTCAACCACGGCAAGGTGATCGCGAGCGGCAGCACCGACCAGGTCAAGTCGCTCGGGCTGAAGTTGCTGTACCTGACGCTCTCCTTCGACAAGGTTACCCAAAGAACTCTGAAGGCGATTCAGCGGGCGAAACCGGTCAAAATCGAGGTCCGGGACGCCACCGTGGAGGTCACCGTCCGGGAGGAGGACGAGGCACTGAAGATCCTCAATACAGCCAAACGCCTGGGATCCCTGAAACAATTCGAGATCACCAGCGCGAGCCTGGAGGACGCATTTGTGGAGATGATCGACAAGAAAGCGGGGGCACCCTGATGCGTGAAGTGCTCGCCGTGGTGTATCGCGAATATCTCATCCGGAGGACCAGCCCGCTGTGGCTGTTTTTCGATATGGCGGTGCCGCTGCTGTACCTGCTCATGTTCGGCGTCGCTTTCGACAAGGCGCTCGGCGCAGGGTTGAGTCTGGAAGGAGAATCGATCCAGTACAACCAGTTTTTCCTCGCCGGGGTTCTGTCCATGACATGCTTCGGGAGCGCCATCAACCAATCGTACGGTTTTTTCATCGATCGGGACAACGGCATTTTCTATGAGTTCCTGACGTACCCCATGACCCGCAGCCAGTTCCTGATGGGGAAGATTCTCTTTCAATGTCTCATGTCCGTTGTCCAATGCGCGTTGACGCTGGTCCTTGCCGTCGCGGTGCTGGATATTGCCATCCAGTGGGAATACCTCCCCTTGATCGTTGCCGGCGTTGTGATGGGAACCGCGGGATGGTTCTTTTTCCTTGCGATCTTTGCCTTCCTCATCCGCCGCAACGACACTTTTAATACCGCGATCAATGTCGCCTATTTTGTGCTGATCTTTCTCAGTACGACGTTTTACCCCATCGACCAGGCGCCGGCATGGTTGAGGCTTTCCTCTTTTCTGAACCCCCTCACCTGGCACACGGATACGCTTCGGTTTCTCACGGTGGGCATCGGCGCGGGTGGGACCGTCTTGTTCGAGGCGGTCTGTTTCGGCGCGTTCCTTCTCGTCTCGTTCTGGTTTGCCGTGAGGACGCTCCAGAGAGCTGTTTGAACCGGAGGTGGTATGGTTGGTATCGCCGTTCTGTCAAGCATCGGATTCCTGATCGCACTTTATTTCACGCTTGTGTATCGCAGGCTCATGCCGCCCGATGCTACTTTTATCCCGCGCGTATGCAGGATCGAATCCGGAGCGTGCGCATCGCTCCTCTCGACCCCGGATGCGAAGTTGTTCAAGGTCCCGAATTTTTATCCGGGGCTTCTCTTCTACGCGGCGGTGTTCACATTTGCCGTGAGCCCGGTCTGGCACAATCCACTCCATGAAAGTATGATCGTAGCGGCCGGGATCGCACTCCTCTCCAGCCTGTATCTGAGCTACTCGCTCTTTGTGAAACTCAAGATCGCATGTCTGCTGTGTTATACCAGCCATGCGATCAATATCCTTCTCTTCATTCTTCTTGCGCGTTCATGAAAACCGTCGGATTGATCTATCATCCCGAATATCTGAAGCACGATACCGGACCGGGTCACCCCGAACGGCCGCAGCGGCTCGAATCGATTGTCAACCACCTCCTCGGAACGCCTCTCTGGAAAAGCCTTCTGCACCTCCAACCGGACCCTGCTCCCCTTTCCTGGGTCCAGGAAGTTCACCCGAAGGAGTATGTCGCCATGATCCAACGGCGCTGCGCTTCGGGAGAGCAGGTGCTCGACAGTGGAGACACCCATGTCTGCCCTGTTTCACACGACGTAGCACTCCTTGCCGCCGGGGGTGTCCTGCAGGGAGTGGATCAGGTGCTCAGCGGCAATGCGCGATCTATTTTTTGCGCAGGCCGACCTCCGGGACACCATGCCGAAACCTCCACAGTGATGGGATTCTGTCTCTTCAATAACGTCGCGATTGGAGCACGATACGCCCAGAAGAAACACGGCATCGGGCGCGTCGCGATCGTGGATTGGGATGTCCACCACGGGAACGGGACACAGCAGATTTTTTATGACGATGATTCAGTCCTCTATATAAGCCTGCACCAGTTCCCCCTCTGGCCCGGAACAGGAGCCGGGACTGAACGCGGTGCCGGCAAAGGGGAAGGCTTCACCCTCAACTGCCCGATGAAGCCGGGGAGCGCTGAGAAGGAGTACCTCGAAGCATTTGAATCGGAGATATGCCCTGCACTCGACAAGTTCAAGCCGGAACTCCTGATGATTTCCGCCGGCTTTGATGCTCATCGGGACGATCCGCTGGCCAACATCAATCTTACCGAACAATCGTTCGGGATCATGACGAAACGGCTCCGAGAGGTGGCGGAACGTCATTGCGGGGGGAACATCGTTTCCGTACTCGAGGGGGGATATAACCTGCCGGCCCTTGCAAAGAGCGTGGAGATTCACCTCTCTGTCCTGGCGGAGTGAGGCAGGAAGATCAAAGAAAGCCGTACGATGAATTGGCTGATCCGATTCTACAAGAAACTCCGAGATCCCGTCAGCGGGCTCACGCATGCCGCGGGGCTCTTCCTCTCGATCGCGGGATTGGTTCTTCTCGTCACGTATGCCGCGCTCGACGAAAAACCATGGCACATCGTCTCCTTCTCGATCTTCGGCATGAGTCTGATCCTCCTCTACGCTGCGAGCTCCCTCTATCATCTGCTTCCCGTCGGCGAGCAAGCGGTGCCCATCCTCCGGAAGATCGATCACATCATGATCTACGTACTGATTGCCGGAACGTACACGCCGGTTTGCCTCGTGGCATTGCGGGGACCGTGGGGGTGGAGCCTGTTCGGAACGGTATGGGGTCTGGCGCTCGGCGGCATCCTCTTGAAGTTCTTCTGGATGAATGCTCCGCGTTGGTTCTCGACCGCCATCTATCTGGGAATGGGGTGGCTGGTGGTGATCGCTTTGGCACCGTTAATCGAAGCCATGCCGGCTGGCGGCGTCATATGGCTTTCGATCGGTGGGATGTTCTACACGGTCGGTGCCGTGATCTATGCCGTCAAGAAGCCCAATATCGTTCCAGGCGTCTTTGGTTTCCATGAACTGTGGCACCTGTTCGTGATGGCGGGAAGCTTCAGCCACTTCTGGGTGATGCTGCGGTATATTCTCCCCCTCGAATAAGTCCTCCGGGCACTGCGAAGAACGACACCCACTTACGTCACAAGTGCCTGACCGCCGCTGTGTCGCTCATACGCCTTGCTGGAAAGAATTTCCTGAACCTGGGACATCGCAAACGACACTTCCTCATCCGAATTGTAGAAGTGGGGGGAGATGCGGATCCCCGCTCCTTTCCGGAAATCGACGATGATCCCGCGTGCGATCAATTCCTGTGCAACGGCGTACGCATGCGGTACGTTCACGGTCACCGTTCCGCCCCTGCGCTCCGGCGTACGGGGTGAGTGAACGGAAAACCCGTGCTTGTCCGCAAGGTCCATAAGGAGGCCTGTTTGCCGGAGAGATTTTTCCCTGATCGTGCCCACACCCACCCGCTGTATGATCTTCGGTCCCTCCCCAGCCGCATAGAGAGCGGGGATCGCCGGTGTTCCATTCAGGAAGCGAAAACTATCCTCCCGGTATTCCATCGCTTTCACGCTGAAATCAAACGGGCGCGGGTGGGCAAACCAGCCTGTCAGCCGTGGCGTAAAGCGTGTCCGCAGATCGGGACGTACGTAGAGGAACGCCGCGCCGGGCCCACCGCACAACCATTTGAGCACACCACCCACGAGGAAATCGACCTGCAATGCCCGGACATCCACCGGGACAATGCCGACGGACTGATAGGCATCGAGGACGACCACCGCGCCGACCGAGTGCGCTTTTTCAATGACTGCCTTCGCATCCTGGAGATAGGCACTCTTGAAGAGGACATGGGAGATCGGGACAAGAAATGTTTGCTCATCAATTGCATCCAGGAGTCTCTGGGTATCGATCGTGATACCGTCCTCTGAGGGGACGAGCGCCAGCTCACAACCGTGTGTTTCGGCCCAGTTGCGGTACAAATAAAGGACGGAAGGAAAGTTCATCTCCTCACAGACGATCTTCCTCCTCCCCTGTCTCGTCGCTTCCTCCTCGAAGCACGAAAGGATGACGGCCTCCATCAGGGTGATGTTGGGATGCATGGAAACCTCGCCGCCTCCGGCGCCGATCAACGGGGCAATCGTATCCCCCGTCCGGACCGGCATCTCCCACCATTCGTCCGACCAGGCCCTCACCCCCTTCGTAGACCAGGTGTCGGCGTACTCCTGCAGACGGCGGGACACGCTTCGGGGCATCGCGCCCAGCGAGTTGGAGACCAGGTAGGTCTTCTCCGCAAGAATGGGGAACTCTTCCCTCCAGTGCAGAAGCGGGTCCATCAGGCGTTTCCTCGTTGAACGACCAGCTCCTTGAGTTCCCCGATCTGCCGTTCGAGCCTGTCCATTTGCTCATGGTGTTTCGCCCATACCTCGCTCCGTTTCATCGATTGGCGTTCGGCCATCTGCGCGGCGCGCACAACCCTGTCCATGAAATACCCGAACAGCCAGACGCCGACGAATCCGAGCGGGATCAGAACGATCAGCAGCGAACGCAAGCGCGGGATGCCGAGGAACACCTGCAGCTTGTCGCTCGCGGTAATAATCAACAGGGTGAAGTTTATCACAACCAGAAACGACTGGCCCAGGTCGAACCGGTATTTCTGGGCGAAGAACACCTCCCGCCACGTGGCGAGCCGTTGGCGAAGCATCTGGTCATTGCTGGGGGCGTGGACTGTCATACGTTTCTCCTCGTGGTACTGTCAATGTGGTGCCGTCGTGCGGCGTGTCAGTTCCTTTTCAAAAATTTCCAGGCCTGCCCTATCAAAGAGAACAAACCGTACTTCCACCGAGCGGGAAGCCTCCCACCCCGGTACCAAGGGCGGGAAAGGCGAGGGACGCGAGTTGATTCCGTTCGGCAAGCGTCAGGCTGTTGTGTGTTGCCTTCCTTATCAAATCGGCGTTGGTGTGCAAGTCCTGCCCCATCACGGCGGCATGGATGACATGGCGCGCCCGGAGTGATCCGGCAGAGGTCAGAACGGCCTCTCCGATCTCAACGGGGCCCAGCGCCATCGCCTCTTGCTCGATGGCGTCACCTCCCTTGCGTTTGATCGCCCCGGCGACGCCGGATCCCATCCAGCCGGAGGCTTATTGCTGAAGCACGCGAAGCGTGCTACTTTTTGGACCAAGGCAGCGTTCACAACCGCGTCCACCTCCTGGCCGGCGATGTCTCCCTGGACAATGGCAAGCACGGCTGGACCGATCCGGATCATCATAGGATGCGTTATGGGGAGAAAAGGGTGGGGGCGTTACAACTGTTCAATCGGGGGTTGAAGACAACGAACAACGGACTGCCCTAAGCAACGGGGAGGAACATGCGAATGGTGGTTCCCTCACCCATCACGCTGTCGATCTCGATCTTTCCCTTGTGATCGTCGATCACTTTCTTCACGATGGACATGCCGAGTCCCGTTCCATGTTTCTTACCGTAGGTCATAAACGGTTCGAAAATCCTCTTCTTCACTTCTTCCGGCATACCGGAGCCACTGTCGCAAAACTCGATCTTCACGAAACCGTTGTCCCTGATGGTGCGGACGGTAAGGGACCCTCCTTGCGGCATCGCATCGCGTGCATTCGAGGCGATATTATAGAACACGCGAACCAGTTTATCCTGATCGAGGTTCACCTTGCCGGCGAACTCCGCCTGGCGGACGAGCTGGACGTTGTTTTTGGTCAGGTCCTTTTCGATGAAGTCGAGCACGCTGTTCATGACCTCTTCGAAATCGAGTTCCTGAATGTTCATGGAGCTGACGCCGCGGGTGAAGTCGAGGATCTCCTGCGTCATGTTCACGAAGCGGTCAACCTGGCGGATCATTTCATCGGCAAGCTTGGAAGCTTCTTCGTTCCCCGATTTCTTTTTCATCACCTGGGCGTAGACGCGAATCGTTCCCATGGGGTTCTTGATGTCGTGGATGATCGTGCTTGCCATCCGACCGACGGCGGAGAGACGTTCGTTGCTCACCATTTCCTGCGCCAGCCGCGCGTTTTCAATAGCCACGGAGGCATGGGCCGAGAAGGCATCGATGAACTGCTCGTCATCCTGCGTGAACACCCCGTCGTTCTTGTTCAACAACTGGAACACACCGATGATCTTCCCGTCCTTATTCTTCATCGGCATGCACAGGACGTTCCGCGTGCGGTACCCGGTTCGCTTATCCACTTCGGGGTTGAACCGGGGATCGCTGTACGCATCGGGGATATTGATCGTCTGGCCCGTCTCGGCCACGTATCCGGCAATGCCCTTGCCGACCGGGAGACGGATTTCCACCATGTTATCCCCCTGGAGCACTTTCGACCACAACTCTTTTTTAATATCGTCGACCAGGAAGACCGTTCCCCGGTCAGCTTCGATGCTCTTCACCGCCGCATCGAGGATCAGGCCGAGCAATTTATCGAGGTCGAGCGTGGAGTTGACCATTTTGC
Source organism: Bacteroidota bacterium (assembly GCA_040882165.1). Taxonomy (GTDB): domain Bacteria; phylum Bacteroidota; class Ignavibacteria; order UBA10030; family UBA10030; genus UBA6688. Next base: position 4,231 of record JBBEBV010000381.1, on the reverse strand, counting down.
TCGCCTCGATCAGTTGCTGGAGCTTTCCCAGCCGGATCTCGGTCGCTTTGCGTTGCACTTCGAGCTGATGAACGATATTGTCGTTGGCCTGCCGCAACCTGCTGGTGAGCTCCCGGAGAATGTTTCTGGCGACAAGGGTGTTCACATTCAGGAGCTGCTCAAATTCTTTCTTGGAGAGTGAGTAGACGGTGGTCAGCTCGATGCAGGTCGCGCGGGCGGACCGTTCGCGGCCGTCCACCACGCTGAGCTCGCCGACAACATTTCCGGCGGAGAGAATATTGAGGGTCGTTTCTTCGCCATAGTTCGTGAGCCGGGAGACTTTGATCTTGCCGCTTCCGATGAAATAGACACTGCCTGCGGAACCCTGTGCTTCAACGAGGAGATGACCCGGGGGGAAGGTGTGTTCGGTCACGTTCGCCGCGACAGCCTGCAATTCCTGATCGCTGACGCCATCAAAAATGGCGCACGCGCGGAGCGCTTCTAGATTGCGGCCTGGGTTGGCCATGAACTGCCTCCAAAGTGAACACACTCTGCCTGAAATGCTCGGTATAATAACAAGATTCGTTCACTTAGTCAAGAAAGCGATTCGCTGCGCATTTTCTCCACTGGAAAAACACCCGTCAGGCCTTGCCCTCGGCTCGTCGCAGGGTGATTTAAGGAAACCTGCACGGGGTCCGACAGCCGTACACACAACAAAGTCCATCCGGGGACTCCCCCCAGCACATGAGCAAACAGGGGAGAGGGGCATACCAGAACCCGGACGTGATCGTTTGTTTGCATTTCGGACAAAATCTCTCTACCATAGCGCATTCTTCTCGCTTCCAAGAATCATTCCGGATTCCTCTCCTGCCCCATGAGTGCCGCAGGTTTTGTAGCCTCCCTGCAAATTTGTCCCGGCCATCGCAAACCGATGCGGCCGCTAAATATCACAACCCGGAACATCGCGTTGATGACGCTTCCCCGAAATCAACTCCTGGCGATCGGCGAAGTCCTGCTGCAACGTAGCTCCGCCTGCAAACCGTGCAACCGGCTGGAGGAACTCCGTCCCGGTTTGCGCGCAGCATTGGAAGGACGCCGCGGGATCCTGGCCCGCGTTGTCAGAGGAGGATTGATCCGCCGGGGCGAGCACATCGAGCTACTCTAGACTTTTCCAGACCATCCCCCGGACTCAGACCAAGATGCAGCGCCTCTGGTTTCTTCTCTATAACTACATCGCCATTCCGGCCTTCTGGCTTCTCCTCTGGCTTGCCTACCCCTTCAAATCAAAGATCCGCCGCGGCATCCGAGGCCGGAGAAAGCTGTTTGAACGGCTTGACCGGCAGGTCCGTACCCTCCAGGCCTCGCGCAGGATCTGGTTCCATTCATCTTCCATGGGGGAATTCGAACAGGCCAAACCGATCATCGCCGCGCTCAGGAAACAATACGCCGATCTTGATATCATCGTAAGTTTTTTCTCCCCTTCCGGCTATGACCACTCAAAGAGTTACAAGCCCGCTTCCCTGATCACGTATCTCCCGTTCGATACCCGGGGAAATGCACGTCGGTTCCTTGACCTCATCCAGCCGACCGTCGCGATCATGGTCCGGTACGATGTATGGCCCAACCACCTGTGGGAACTTCGGAAGCGGGGCATCCCGACGTTTATCGCCAACGCGACGTTGAGCCGGAAGTCCTCCCGTCACTCGTTGCTGTTGAAAAACTTCCACCGCCACCTCTATAATGAGCTGACGGCAATCTTGACAGTCTCGGACACCGACCGTCAAGCATTTCTCGACCTGGGCATGGACCCGGAGAAACTCCACACGATCGGGGAGACACGGTACGACCAGGTTTGGCAGCGAAGCCTCGACGCCCGGACCAAGCATCTGATCCCCGAGGCTCTCCTCAAGGGAAAGCGGGTGTTCGTGGCGGGCAGCAGTTGGGATGAGGATGACGAGGTCCTGATCCCCGCCTTCCGCCGACTGGCCGGGGAGGACAGCCGGGCTTTGATGATTCTCGTCCCCCATGAACCGACCGTGGAGACTCTCGAACGAATCGAGTCTGTTCTTAATCACCGCCTCCGCTCCATCCGATTCTCCGAGCTCAACGACTACACGGACGAAAACGTCATTGTGGTCGACAGTATCGGGATCCTGACGGCATTGTACCAGTACGCCCATGTCACGTACGTGGGGGGAAGCTTCCGGCAAGGTATCCATAGTGTGCTGGAGCCGGCGGTGTACGGCGTGCCCGTCCTGTACGGACCGAAGCACCAGAACTCGCAGGAAGCACTCGAACTTCTGCGGAGGGGAGGAAGCTTTGTGGTTTTGAATCCCGAGGATTGTTACGTACACTTGAGACGGCTCTTCGACGATGAAGGAGTGCGGGCCCGGGCGGGCTCGATCGCCGGGACACTCGTACAGGAGAACCTCGGCGCCACCGGAAGGTTCATGGCATTCCTCGCCCACAGCCTCGGCAACGGAGCGCAAACACCACCATTGAGCAAACAGTAGCTTTCATACCCATCCATGAAGATCGCGTATTTCGATACGATTGCAGGTATCAGCGGGGATATGACCCTGGGGGCGTTCGTGAGCGCCGGAGTCCCCTTCGACACGCTGCATGACGAGTTGAGGAAACTCGACCTTCCCGGCTATGAGCTTTCCGCCCGGCACATCACCCGGAGCGGCATTGTCGCAACGAAGGTCGACGTGACGATCTCCGAACAGCCGAAGTATCACCGGCATCTGAAGGATATCAACCAGCTTATCGAAAAGAGCCGTCTGGGCGGGAACGTGAAGACAACGGCAAAGAAGATCTTTTACGAGGTCGCCGTCGCCGAAGCAGCCGTGCATCACTCCACTCTCGAGAAGATCCACTTCCACGAGGTCGGCGCGATTGATTCTCTCGTCGATATTGTCGGGGTGGCAATCTGCCTCGATGTGTTGGGGATCGAAAAAGTGTATTCCTCTCCTGTCCGGCTGGGGAACGGGGGCTTCATCAACACTCAGCACGGCACGATGCCCATCCCCACACCGGCCACTGTCGAGATTCTGAAAGGATACCCGACGATCCTGACAGAGATTCCGTACGAGCTCACGACACCGACCGGCGCGGCTATCATCAAGGCGCTCTCCGGCGGAACCCTTTCGCTGGAACGGGTCATCGTCCATTCTATCGGCTATGGCTCGGGAACACGCGAAATCGGAGAGGTTCCGAATTTACTCCGGGTCTTCATCGGCGAACTGGAACCCGGGTACGGCTCCGATGAAATCGTCAGCATCGAGACCAATATCGACGATATGAACCCGGAGATCCTGCCGTTTGTCATCGAGAAACTTCTCGCTGCCGGCGCCCATGATGCGTACCTGGTGCCGATCCTCATGAAAAAGGGGCGTCCCGGCTTTCTCCTCTCGACACTCGTCGAGCGTTCCCGTGTGGATGGGATCCTGGCCGTCCTGTTTCGTGAAACGACTACGCTCGGTGTGCGTATGCACGCCGTCGAACGTCTCAAGCTGACGCGCGGCCAAAAGCAGGTCTCCAGTTCCCTCGGAACGGTGCTGATGAAAACGATCGTGAGCGACGGACGCGAGCGTCTTGTGCCGGAGTTTGAGGAATGTAAACGCCTCGCGACGGAAAAGAACCTGCCGTTGATCGAAGTGTACAGGATCCTTGAAAAGGAGTTGGGAAGGTAGCGTTGCCTCTGGTATCCGGGAGGGAGCCCCGCTCCGGCCGGCACGGTCGTGAGCGAACTCCCTCCCCGTTTTTTTCCGTGACCCCATGAAACAATTCCTTGCCGATATTGCCCTGCCGGTCCCCATCGATCACACGTTCACCTACATCGTTCCCCCAACTCTTCAGCAACAGGCCGTCGTCGGGGCGCGTGCCCTTGTTCCCTTTGGGAAGAAAAAACTGACCGGCGTCATTGTCGGCCTCCCCGCAGAGTCGAACGTTCGCGGGCTGAAACCGGTCACCGACATCCTTGAGACCTCCTCCAGCTTTTCGGGGGAGATGATGAAACTGACGCGGTGGATCGCGGAGTATTATATTGCTCCCTGGGGTGAGGTGCTCAGAGCGGCCACACCGCAGGGACGCTCGCTGGGGAGCAAAAGAATTGCCCGACTTGCGATAGCGGACATTGAAGCCGCCCTCGCAGCCTCGGTGAAAACCGCACCGAAGCAACACGCCCTCCTTCGCGTCCTTCACGACGCCGGCGCCATGAGCGTTCCCCGACTTCAAAAAAAACTCGGTG
>JBBEBV010000380.1:0-1847 GCA_040882165.1 Bacteroidota bacterium | reverse complement strand
ACACGGGATTCTTTTCCGACTGTTCCTTTGCCAGGTCGATATCGAACTCGAGGTGGCTCGACGTCGAGCGCATGAGGAAAAAGAACCGGACCGCGTCGGGGCCGACCCAATCGATGAGCTCGTCGAGTGTAACAAAGTTGGCGGCGCGTTTGGACATCTTGACCTGTTGGCCTTCGCGCAGCAGCGTGACAAACTGGTGAATCACAACTTTGACCTTCTCTGGATCATACCCGAGCGCCTTGACCCCCGCAAGAACATCGGGAATGGTGGCGATATGGTCCGCACCGAAGATATCGACGATCAACTCAAATCCCCGCCGAAATTTTTCACGGTGGTAGGCAATGTCCGGCAAACGATAGGTCGGCTCCCCGGTGCTCTTGATAATCACCCGGTCCTTTTCCTGGCCAAGGGTCGTTGCCTTGAGCCAGACTGCCCCCTCGTGATCGTACGCCAGTCCAAGCTTTCGGAACTCCTCGACCACCTCCCGGATCTTGCCGCTCGAGTAGAGAGAGTCCTCATTGTAAAACACGTCAAACCGGACCCCTATTCTCGCCAGAACAATCTTGATTCCATCAAACAAAACCGCTTCGGCGAGCGACTTGCACTGATCCAGGGCCTGCTCTTTCTCAAGAGTGCAGAGAGAGTCTCCCTTTTCGGATTTCACACGCTCCGCGATCTCTTTGATATACTCTCCCTGGTATCCCTCCTCAGGAAACGGATATGCAGGATCAAACAATTGCCGGTAGCGGGCGTAGGTGGATTCCGCAAGCATCCGCATTTGCCGGCCCGCGTTGTTATAGTAGTATTCGCGGGTTACCTCATGGCCGGACCACTGCAGAAGAGTGGCGATCGTATCGCCGATGGCCGCTTGTCTGCCGTGGCCCACGCTCAAGGGTCCGGTGGGATTGGCGCTGACAAATTCGACCTGCGTCTTCTTCCCGCCGCCGGTATCCGATCGCCCGAAATTCTCCCCCCCGACAAGAATTTCGCCGATCTGTCGATGAAAGAAAAGATCGGTAAACTTGAAATTGATGAATCCCGGTCCGGCAATCTCGACGCCGGAAACGAGGTCGGGCTCAAGCTTGAGCGCACCGACGATTTCCTGTGCAAGGGCGCGAGGGTTCTTGCCAACAGCTTTCGCCAGTGACATGGCGATGTTGGTGGTCAGGTCGCCATGGGACTCCTGCCGCGGCTTCTCGAAGGTAAGTTTGGCAATGCCGCCGTACTGCAAGGAGCCCAGGGCCGCGGCGACTTTAATGGTGAGGTACTTCTTCATGTCTTCCGGGTTTTCTTACGTTTTACCGGTTTCTTTTTCTTCGCCGGGGGGCGTTTCGCCTTTGCCACGCGCTCGACCTCGAATACTGTCCCGTCCGCCGTGTCCTCGACGTTCGTGATAGTCGCATCGCCCCAGAGCCGTTCGATGGCATAGAACCCCCTCGCCTCGCGGTGAAACACGTGCACCACAACATCCACAAAATCGAGCAACACCCACGAAAGGGCTTTCAATCCTTCTGAATGCCACATCCGGGCGCCCAGCTCTTCGGACCCGCGACGAATTCCCTCGGCCACGGCTTTCACCTGCGTATCGGAGTCGGTTGAGCAGACCACAAAGAAATCCGCCGGCCCGTTGAGTTTTCGCAGGTCCATGAGAATGACATCGGTCGCTTTCTTGGAAAGCGCCAGCTCTGCAATTTTCTTGGCCAAAGTTCTTGAAGTCAAATCTACGTCCTTCCCGGAATCGTTCCTGAAATGTTCCACCACTTGCCGGTTGTCAAACCGGAAATCCCTGACAGGTTAACAGAATCCGCCACTGGCAGGCTGTTGAAAAAGCCAAGAGCATCTGCCAC
>JBBEBV010000379.1:0-1847 GCA_040882165.1 Bacteroidota bacterium | reverse complement strand
GGGCTCGAGAATGCATACGAATGCATCTCCACGTTGATACCGATTTTCTCCGGACCGAACGCGTTCGCGTCGGAAAACCGGGTAAAGCCCTCCTGGTCTGCGATCGTTCCCGGCGTGGAGATGTTGTAAAAATCATTGGACGTAAAGTCATTGTTCTGCACACCGGACTCATTACGAACGACGTCGACAACCTTCGACCCTGAGGTCCCAAGGATCAATCCCCCCTCATACAAATGGTTGATGCCGTTGAACACGAAACCCACTCCGAGCGTATTCGCGTTGAAATCGAAGAACCCGATTCTCCCATTGTTGGTGAGAGTCAACTGGATTTCATTCAGGTCGTGTGTCTGGTAGGTCGGATTGACCAAAAACGAAAAGGTGTGTGCGTCAACGTAAGCTCCGTCGGTGATGCGCACCTGCACATGGGCCGTATGGCTCTGGGGAACCCCGGGTTGCACGTAGACGCGGAAGGGAAAATTCACATTGGAAACACTGTCGAGCGTTCCGAGTGTCGGGATTGGAAAAACTCCCTGCACGATCGTGAGAAACGGAGAAATTGGGACCAACTCCACGGTTGCGCCGGCAGAGGTGGTGGCAAGGAAGTTCCTGAAAGAGCAGACGATGTTGAGCGTCTCCGCCGGCTGCGCGAAACCGTTATTGTTCCCGCCGGGAAAATCCTTCATCGTGAACGACAGCAGGCGAACCGACGGGAAGTTTGTTTCTGTCAACGCGCGCAGGGCGTTGATCCGCCCCTTCCCAAGCTGGTCGGGGAATCCCGGATTCTGAGACGCAATCATATCGCTGGTTACGCGCACCTGCTCGCCTACCTGGAGCATGGAAAGCTGGGGAAGTTGGCTCTTCACCAACGCGGCCAAACCGGCAACAAGCGGGCTTGCCATCGAAGTGCCGTCCCAGGAGTCGTACTTTTGTTGTGTCGTCGTGGGGGCTACCGTCACGGTGCTGAGGATCGAAGTACCGGGAGCACTCACATCCAGCCAATACCCATAATTGGAAAACCACGCCTTTGTGTCAGTTTGATCTGTTGCTGCCACACCAAGAACATTCCGGTACCCCGCCGGGGAAAAGAAAACGTCATGTCCGCTATTGCCTGCCGCCCCCACCACAAGAGATCCCTGCTCGGTTGCATAGTCGATCACATCCTGTTCGAACTGCGAACCTCCTGCCCCTCCCCAACTGCAATTGATAACATGCGCCCCCATGTCAGCGGCATATACAATTCCCTGGTATCCCGTGAGAACAAATGCAAGGCCGCCTCCCCTTTTATCGTCATCCGCCGAACATTTTACCGGAAGGATCCGTGTTCGAAAACCGATGGAAGCGACGCCGGTGCCGTTGTTCGTTGCCGCGGCGGCGATGCCGGCTACGTGGGTGCCATGCTCATTGTTCTTGTCGGTCGAGGTCGGATTGTTATCGGGGATCAGGATGGGGAGTTGATACGTGGCCCCGGCAAAATCCCACCCGTGCCAATCGTCGGTGTAGCCGTTCTGATCGTCGTCAATATTGTTTGACTGCCTGGGGTTTCCCTGAGCATCCACCCCCGTTTCCCCCGGGTTGGTCCAGATGTTCGGTGCGAGATCGGGATGTGCCCACTCGGTTCCGCTGTCGACAATAGCGACCACGATCGTCGAATCACCCTCTGTCTCATTCCAGGCATCGGGGGCTTTGATCTTCGCCAAATGCCATTGCTGCTGGTAGAGGGGATCGTTCGGGGCGATCGTTCCGCCCGCCAAGGGATAGATGAACCAGGGCTCGGCGTACTGCACTTCCGGTTGCCTCGAGAGTTCCTCAGCCAGGGTAAACGCATCATGGGGAGAGGAGAATTGCAT
>JBBEBV010000378.1:0-1853 GCA_040882165.1 Bacteroidota bacterium | reverse complement strand
TGGACGTAGTTGCGGAGCAGCCATGGGAGCGTAACGAGAAGTACACCGATCGACACCATCCCGACCTGCCGGCGATTGATCTTGAGCCTCTGGGCCATGAATCCGGCTCCAAGGAGGAAGAGGATGACATTCGGCTTGATGAGGAGTAGTACTCCCAGAATGAGGCCAATGAGGAACAACGTCCGGGGCGGTCTGTCATCGATGGTTGTGAGGAAGTACACCCCGACCACAAGCAGGAAGGTGAAAAGCGTTTCCGACATCAGGAAATTGGCATACAGCATGGCGGGGGGATAGAATGCCCATGCTCCCGCTGCAAGGAGCCTGATATGGAGGCTGAATCCTTCGAGGAGTAAGAAAAGCAGTAGCGCAATTGCGATGTCCAGCAACACCTGGAGGTACTTCACCATCAACGGACTGTATTTCAGGGTGTAGATAGCTGCAACGAACGCAGGGTACCCGACGGGCCGGTAGCCGGTCGGTGTTCCGTCATAGCTGTACGATCCCGTTGTCGCGAGGTTATAGCCAAGCTGGTTATACTCCCGTTCATCAGAAATCAGGGGGCGTTGATGAAACGAAACAACGAGCGTCCGGAGGATCAATCCGGCGGCAAGAATGACCAGGAGGGACTGGGGGAGTGAACGCACTTTAAAGAATATCGTGCTCACGGTAGAGTTCCATGAGGCGTGAGTGGACGGCATCGTACGAGTGATATTTCTCGACCCATCTTCTGCCCTGCATTCGTTTTTCTGTGCGCACCGACAGGGAATCGATAACATCCATGAGGGTCTGGAACAACGTCTTCTCCGTCGCGAGGATGAACGGGTTCTCGGGGAGCCAGGCGGTGTAGTCGGGTGTCATTTCCGTGATCGTCGGGATGCCCATCGCCAGCGTCTCCAGGGAGTTGCGTCCATATCCCGTCCCTCCCAGGTTTCCCACCTGCTCGATGGCGATATCGCAGGTCGACTTGATGCGAATGACTTCATCGTGTGCCTTGTTTTCGACGAGCACGAAGTCAACATCGCGAACCTTTTTTACTTTTTCCATGATGGGTAGAATTAGGTGCGTCCCCTTGGCACTTCTGTTGGTGGGGGAGTGGATAATGCGGAGGTGCTTGTTCTCTTCGGTCCGGACCGTGTACGGAGTGACATCGAACGGAATATAAAGATAATGGATGTTCGGATGCCGGAGGAGGTGGTCGCTCTCATTGGTCAGGTTGAGGTCGCTCAGTTCGTTCATCACCGGGTCGATTCCCCGGACGCGTAAATCGCTCCCCATATAATGACAGACGATCTTTTTGCCTTCTTTCTTCCAGCGTTTTGCAAGTCTTGAATCGCGAAAGAAATCGAGTCCCCCATCGTAATGGATGACGGTGAACTTGTCGAGATCGAATTTCTTCACTGCCTCGTAGACAGTTGTTTCCCGCCGCGTATCGTCCCAATGGAAGTACATGGTTTCGAAAGCATTTTTCGGCCGGCGGATGGGGAGAATGGACTCTGACTGTTGCGCGGAGGCGCGGAGGGCCCGGCCGAGCGCGTTTTGTTTGAACGACCGCCACAGCATCGCGGCCATGTTGCGGGGGATGGGGAGGTCAAGGCAAATGTCCTCAGGGAAGGTAAGGACGTTCCGGTGAAGGGTGACGAGACGCGCGTTTGCGCCCCCGCGGCGCTGCATCTCCATCATACTATAGGGAACGCCGGCAACGTTAATGGGGGCGACGTGAAGGACGTTCATGCCGTCAGCGGGATTCTGAAAAAGTAAACCGCAGAGAACGCGGGGAACCGAGGAATCTTATTTCTTTTCCTGATCTCAGCATTCTTTCTTTGCGCTCTTTGCGGTTCATTTTCTTTTATCTG
>JBBEBV010000377.1:0-1865 GCA_040882165.1 Bacteroidota bacterium | reverse complement strand
GATTGATTGGTGTATGGATTGTTTCAATGTCGTATAGTCTGACAGGGTGTTAAAATCACAATGACTCAGTGCTTTTTTTCCCGCGAATCTACACGAATCTTCACGAAGAAAATTCTAATACCGATCGGTTCCTTTTTTTAAGACTCCAAAATCTTTATTTGTAACTGCTCAGCATAGAAGCAAAAGAGTAACCCACTAAACAGAAATAAGAAACTTGACAGAAGCTTCGCTGGGATGACGAAACAGCCCTCAAACAATCCTTTTTGAGCCGGTCTATTTAGAGCCGGACCGATGGGAACCATCCATGAAGAGATCAATCAAGAGTAATTTTCTCTTCGCGGAGATTCGTGCAGATTAGTGGGAAAAAGACGCTGAGTTATTACCTTTATTTTTTCTTCGTGTCTTCCCGCCTTCGTGGCCATTTTTTCCATGAGATTTTAAGCGGTTGGGAAGCGCATTCCCCGCATCGCATTCTTCATGTTTCCTTTGCTCAGCCGCTTCATCATCTTCTGCATTTCTTCAAACTGTTTCAGCAGCCGGTTGATCTCCTGCACGGAGGTGCCGCTCCCGATGGCGATCCGGCGTCGACGGCTTCCATTGATGATCGAGGGACGGGCCCGTTCCTCTTTCGTCATGGATTGGATCATCGCCTCGATGCGGACAAGTGCCTTGTCGTCCACCTGCACGTCGTTGGGGATCCTGTTCGCCCCCGGCAGCATGGCCAACACCTCGCTTAACGGTCCCATCTTCTTGACCTCATGAAGCTGCTCCAGGAAATCCTCCAAGGTAAACTGCGACTTCCGGAGTTTCTGCTCCAGCTTCACCGCCTTGACCTGGTCGAACTGCTCCTGCGCCTTCTCGACGAGGGTGACGATATCACCCATCCCGAGGATGCGGGAGGCTATACGTTCCGGGTAAAACGGTTCCAGGGCGTCCAGTTTCTCGCCGACGCCGATAAACTTGATCGGCGTTTGGACCACGGCACGGATCGACAGGGCGGCGCCACCGCGGCTGTCGCCATCGAGTTTCGTGAGGACGACGCCGTCGAAGTTCAGGCGATCGTGGAAGGCCTTCGCCGTATTCACGGCGTCCTGGCCCGTCATGGCGTCCACGACAAAGAGGATCTCGTGGGGAGAGGTCTTCTCCTTGATCGCGGCAACTTCCTGCATCATCGCTTCATCCACGTGAAGCCGGCCCGCGGTGTCGATGATGATCGTATCGCGGATATTCTTGCGGGCGAAGTCGATGGAGTCCACCGCGATCTTCACAGCCCCCGCTTCCCGGTCCACGTACACCGGTATCCCCAACTGCTTCCCCAGCACCATCAACTGGTCGATCGCGGCGGGGCGATAGACGTCCGCCGCAACCAGAAGCGGGTTGCTCCCCTTCTTCTTCAGAAAATTTGCCAGCTTGGCGGAGAAGGTCGTCTTGCCGGAACCCTGCAACCCCGCCACGAGGATGATCGTCGGGGGCGTGTTCGAGGTCCTGATTTCCGCTTTCGACTCGCCGAGCAGTTTGACCATCTCATCATGGATGATCTTGATGATGAGTTGTCCCGGCGTGACGCTGTTGAGGACTTCCTGGCCGATGGCACGCGTCCGGACTTTCTCGATGAAGTCCCTGGCGACCTTGTAATTGACGTCGGCATCTAAAAGAACGCGACGAACTTCACGGAGGGTTTCGGTGATGTTCGCCTCTGTGATCTTCCCTTCGCCGCGAAGCTTCTTAAAGACGGTTTCAAGCTTCTGACTTAAACTCTCAAACATTCAGACCCGACCCTGTATGAAATCCTCGACCCTAAAAAAGCATCCGAAATCCCCTCAAACCCTTCAAGATTGAAATTTCGGAGGCCTTTCGTCTCAAAA
>JBBEBV010000376.1:0-11714 GCA_040882165.1 Bacteroidota bacterium | reverse complement strand
GCAGGGGTTCGCTCGCATTCGAAGCAAAGGAGATAAAGCATTGTTCGGCGGCTATGCAACACACGAGATGAAGAATAAATTGGGGATCTCACAAAGCAGAGCACTTGCCGACTTTCTTCCCACCATAACGATCAAGGCAAAGGATTTCGCTGCTGAGATTACGAACTTCAACGTCAAAAAAGATGATCTCAAGGGAGAGCAAAGAATAACCGACGAACATGTTAAGAGTAATCAGGGAGTTCGTAGGGTTCTTCTGGACCGCGGTATTCGTCCAGAAGCTCTTCCGCCTGAAGAAGATGCCAAAAAATTGAAGCGAAGGGTTGAGTCGGAAGACAAGAAGATGCTCAAAAGCGTCAAGAAGCTTCCGAAGAAAAAGAACGGTAACAAAAGGAATTCGTGAAACTCCACTTCGACTCCAATCAGGACTGCCAGCTTCAAGCTATCCAATCCATCGCGGATGTGATTGAAGGACAGTCGTTGAACACGTGCGAATTCGAGTTTTCTCCCGGTTGGACACAAACAAGCTTGCAACCTACCGAGTACAGCGCCGGTAATGCCTTTCGCCTTATTGCCGGGGAGGTTTGTAATCAAGTCTCCGAGAGAGTTGAAAGATTGGCGGTGACATAACTATCTCGCTGACCTGCTTGCCCCGTGATCTTTGCGGGGTCCGCCGTCAGCCCACAACAAAAAGCCCCCGGAGGTTGACCGGGGGCCCGGCGACGAGCCGCTTAGTTTCTTCCTTCAGCAGGCTCAAACCCGCCTACCTCTTTGGATTCTGAGAGGCGGGCAGGCACCTTCGCGAGCTTCGGCAGTGGCTCAACCTTCGGAAAGTCAGCAGGAACACCGGCCAACCGCCCTACTCCTCCTCACCTCACCATCCTGCGGGGTTCGGACCCCGGCGTTAAAACCGGTAGCTCATGGTCAGGAATCCGACCTGGGCATCATAGCTTGGCGCCAGAGAGCTTCCGAAGCTCACGACACGGTTGCCCCAACGGTTATCCCGCGAAGTGTCGCGCAGGAAAAACTCGCTTCCCACCTGCTCAACCCAGGGTCCTGCCGGTTCCTGTACCCAATCGAGTAATCGGTAGTAGTTGAGCAGATAGTGGAAACCGAGAGCCATGTTCTCGGAGAGATCGTATTCAACAGAAGCATTGACCACATACTGGTCGAACGTCGCAGCACCCGGATTATTGAATCCAAATTGAAACGTCTCCCAGTCGCGGCCGAGGTATGCCGGATCCGAGCCATAACCTGTGTACGCGAGGTCAACACTGCCGCGGGACAGGCTGAGATCGGTGGAAAGCCGGACCTTGCCAGGAACGATCTTATAACCGATGCCCAGGCCCACCGTGGTCGTGCCCTCATCCGTGGTTGCATAGTAGAGCCGGTTGGGATCGGTCCAGGGACCCAGCTGCGTGGGAACTTGAATGCCCGCATTGCTTGGCTCACGACGCTGGTTCTCATTGAACACCATGCCTCGCAAATCGGAGCGACCGTACTCCCGGTCGGCAAACATGGTGATCGTCCACTGTTCCCCTGGCACGTAGTGAACATTGAGCGTGATGTTTTGTCGTTCATCCCGAAGCAACCCGAGTTGTTGACCGGGTGTGAATGCACCGGCGTCGGCCGGATTAGGTAACGGGACAGTTGTTCCCGCCAGAGGGGCAACGGGTGACACACGCGAGTCGAAGTCATCCTTCCGCTGCCGATAGGCGGCGGTCACGTCAAGATCTTCACGGGCAATATAGGTCGCCGACAGCTTGACGTCGTTGCGCGTGCGGTCCGAAACATCGAACTTCCGAAGATCCGGATGGTTGGCGAAGAGAAAGCGTGGATTGTCCACCTCGTTGGCTCCCCGCTCAAACGAGTACCAGTAGCTCTGGTTGGTCACGTTATAGTTATAGCCGTCGCTCTTGCGACTCCCGTACAGATAGGATCCTGCCAAAGTGAGCCTGCCGGCCGGTCGTGTTCGGATGGAAAGCTCGAAGAGATGTTCGTCGGTATCAGCCTCACGGAACTCGCGGTTGATGCTTTCCCGTGCATAGCCCATTCCCAGGGTGGTACGCCAGAATGAGAAGTACTGTCTGACGTCCAGCCCATACTTCAACTTGTCGTACGCATAGGCGAGATTGCGCCGGAAGTTCCTATAGTCGACATCGCCGTTGGTACCCGCAACGTCCTGCGTTACGTATCTCCACTGGGCGATGGGGGTCTTGTTATCCAACGCGTAATAACGGATGAAGGGGCGTACATTGAGTTGAGGAATGGGGTTGATGGTGTACTCCACATCGAAGCGTACAGTTTGCATTTCGGCTTCGGCGGAAGTTCGCGGCAGTTTGCCGGGATCGTTCCAATTCAGACCGTCTCCACGGTCGGGATGGAGGTCGCCGCCAAGCGGACTGACACTATAGGGAAGCAAACCCTCGTCTTGCAGCATAAGACCGAAAACGGCGGTGGATGTCAGTCGGCTTTCAAATGGCAAATCGAAGCCGGCGGAGAGTGAAACGCTGTGAGCAAAATTGTCCGGCGCGAGTGAACGCTGTCCGAACCCCGAAACATGGCGGGGGGTGCCGGCAACGGTGGCGATGAAGTCGCGCCCCGCATCGGGGGTAAAATAGATATTCTCCCACCGGAGGCTTTCGACGCTGTTACCGAAGCTTGAAAAAAGGTACTTGAGCTGAACCTGGAAATGGTTCCCCGCATACTCGGCGTTGGCCCCGACCTCGTGCGAAGTGTAATCCATCGGCTCGGGAAGCTGAATGTTGAGCGTCCGCGGCGGCCGGTCGCCGATGGGACCATAGGTACTACGGCTGCCATCCCTGCGCTCAAGAAGATACGTAAGGCCAACCGTGAACGGTCCGATATGCGACATCTTCAATGCGGCGGTAGTCCGGTCCCGTTGTGTGCCTAAGCCGACAGGTCTCAGATAGGTTTCCAGATAGTTTGCGAGAAGGGCGTCATTGATGGCCATCTGGCCGGTAGTTGGAACCAATGAGGGTGTGCCGGTGGCATCATTGCCGTCCTTGAAGATGGAGACCGGAGCCGGCACCGTAAACAGGCCGTCGCCACGGTCGATGTATGGCGTCATTGCTTTGTTGCTCAGGCGATGAGGAGTCTCGTTGTGATCGATCACAATACTCCATCGATTCCCGAGGTGACCGACGCGGGCAAGAATTCTCTGGTCGTCCAGCAATACCCGCTCTCCTTTGAGGTCCAGAAACCATCCTGACATGTCTGGATCCAACACGTCGACGCGAAAATCTTGGAGGTAGAATCCGTCACGCAAATCGCGATACTCGTTGAATTTGCTGGAATTGGGGCTTACATGAATCTGACGGATCCCCGGAGTGGAGTAGCCGGAGATCGGTGGGTGATCCTGGGCGAACGCCTGAACGGTTACCATCGAGCAGAGAAAGAATGTTGTGGTGTAACGGATTCCTGGTTTCATTTTTTTCTTGCCCTCATTATCTGGTGAATTTGGCGCCCGATGGATGGTTGGATCCATGCGCAGTTACGTGACAGTTGGCGCAACCGTTCCCATACGGCGTACTGACGCGGTTGTAGCGATATTGGTTGATATGGCCGCCGTATTGGTGGCAACTTATACACAGTGATGCGCTTTGAGTGGTCAGGAGATTCCTGTTATTGGACCCATGTGGCTCATGACACGTCGTACAGTCCTCCCTCACCGGTGCATGCTCCCAGAGAAAAGGACCCCGTTTTTCCTGGTGGCAACTATAGCATGTTTCGTTTACGGCGCCTTTCGACAGCATCGCCGCGCCGGGAGCTCCATGGACGTTGTGGCATGAGGAACAATCGAGTTTGCCTTCCTGAATGGGGTGGCGGGAAGTCCTGGTCATCTTCACTGTGACGTCCGTGTGGCAATCGGAGCAAAGCCCCGGTTGATTAACCTTGGAGAGAAGTGCCGTGGTGCTGCGCTTTTCCATGACTGTATGGCATGAGACACATCCTACATCTGCAGTCTTATGCAAGCTGCTCTGCCAGGACATGCGGTTTCCGTCCTGATGACATTGCATACAGACTGCCGAATACTGTTCTACCGAAAACGCGAGGGCGGCGTCCGGCTCCTCCAAATGCTTGCTGCGCGGGCCGTGGCAGGACTCACAGTTTGCCGCCTCCAGGGTTCCACGCGGACTGTGCCCGAACATGCGGCCATGAGTTGTCTTCAGATACTTCTCACCCGTCTCCTGGTGACACGTGAGACATGCCTCTTTGTCTCGTACAAATGCCGCCCCTTTGAAAGAGGGATTCAGCTTGACCCAATCCACCTCACGAGGATCGGAATTTGACTGCCCCAGCAGGGGAACCCCTATCAACAAGAACAGACTTGAGAGGGAAACGCATGCCAGAATGAGAGCCAGATTTTTCATGGGCCTCGACCTTTGTGTGATGGATTGGTTATGAAGAAGAATAATTCCCGAGAAGCGGGTGATGTGGACAATTTTCGTCCATTGAGCCAGAACAAGACACGTGCCACCACTCTGTTCTTCCGGGAATCACGCCACTGTTGAAAAATTCATTACCCTGTTCGTTATTTACGTGTAGAATAAATCTACACCTTTCAATTATGACAAAAAAGGCGACTTTTCATTCCGGAAAATAAGAAAAGAAGGGTGGTGTCGTACTTGAGAAAAGAGGTCACCTTGGATGAAGTCGAAGCGAGCTATGGGCCCATTCTGAAGACGCCCGCCCGTTGCATCGTTTGATTCCACCATCTGCTTCGTGGTTCGACTTCGCCCGCCACGACGGTGGATATTAGAGAGCGGTTCAGTGGGATTGCCGATGTGCTAACGAGAGAGGTTCACCGCAGAATTGCCACAGGTGGCACAAACGCTCAGTTTGATGTGACAACGGCTTTCTGAGCTTCCGTCCCCTTCGGCAGCGGCTCAACTTTGGGGAAGTCAGCAGGAACACCGGCCAACCGCCCTACGTAATAAGACGCTCAGCTTCGTATCTTCAATTGTTCCGGCACGCAAATGCTGAGTCTCTTCATCGCTAAACCCATTCATTTTCGCTATCGCCGTGTGCGCTGCCAGACAGTAGGTGCAGCCGTTGGTCTCAGAAACCGCCAGCGCAACTGCTTCCCGCTCTTTTGCGTTGAACGAGCCTTTCGCTTGCCCAGATGAAAAGGCAAGGTATGACTCCAGCGCGTTCGCCGAATGCCCGATCACGGCGTAGATGTTGGGGACCATCCCTAAGTTTTTCTTCAGGGTGTCGAAAATCGCCTGGGCTTGTGGCGCCACCTGGTCTCGCGTCGGAACTTGGATCTTGCTCATGGATACTCCTTCTGTCCTGATGTGAATCGTTCTGTAAATTACGCCGGTAAGATACACAGCGAGCAGAGCGAAGAAAATGGACAAAAGGGGTTAGCTGATGGACAATCCAGTCTACGTCAACTTGTAGCGAAGCCTGAACTCTTCAGGGGAAACCGTTGTAGACTTCTTAAAGATCCGGCTGAAGTAATATGGGTCGTTGTAACCCAGGTCGTTTGCGATCTCTTTGACAAGCTTCCCCGTGAGAACAAGATCCCGCTTGGCTTCGATGACGATCCGTTCCTGGATCATTTGCGTGAGTGTCTTCCCGAACTGTTTCTTCACCATTTTCCCCAACGCACTTGTTGAGATATGCAGAAGGTTTGCATAATCGGAGGGGTTCTTTTGATGTCGGAAATTATCCTCAATGAATTGACGCAATAGTGCCGGCTCCGCTCCACAGTTCGAAAACAGAACCCGGTCAGTGGCTTGATCTGGAGGTCGTCGTCCCCCGATGCCGGGTTCGCCAGGGTTTTCGTCTGCCGGTCGTCCCGCAAGATGCTCATGATTGCTCGTTGAGGTTGATGTTGAATTACTTCCAAGGTACGGGGAAAGAGGCCACGCAGTTGTCCGGTTGCCGACAGCTCGAGGGAAAGAGCCAAGGCTGAGCGAAAATCGTGGCACCGCGGAGGCGTCGTGTTTGTCATGTGACCGACAATTTCATTTTGCCGCTTTGTCTATTTTAGTTATGTCCAATTTCAGAACAGCTCATTGGCAAGACAATGTTCTCCCGGCTCAATATCTCAAGAAAAATTCTTCTGGTGCTGCTGCCATTATTTCTTCTGGCCGTCGGCACGAGCGTGTACTTGAGCCATCATTACCAGGAACACCAGGCGTTGGAGCAAATGCAAAGCGCCACCCACTCGCTGGCGACAGTCATCAAAGAATCGCTCGTGCAAATGATGGTTACCTCAGAGCAGGTTGATGACGCCTACCTACGGCGCATAGGTCAAAACGGGGATGTTGAAAATGTGAGCGTTTGGTTCTTTGCCGACAGTCTGCATCTTGATGCAGACCTACTCTCACCACATCGCACACAGCGCCTCCGGAATCGGGAATTGAAACCTACTCCTGAGCAACAGCCACTTGCACTACAAATTTACTCGAAAGCCGAAGCGATCTGGCTCGTGCAATGCGAGATCGGCAAGCACACGGAAGGGATTGTGGAGGTTCTCTCGTCCGGCCGGCCCTTATGGCTGCAGAGCTGTGAGCGACTCAAGGTTATTCTTCCCTTCGCAGCCGATCGTCGATGTTTGGAGTGCCACAACGTAGGGGTAGGAACGGTGCTCGGTGCGGCGTATATGGAAATGCCGCTGGGTGAGACCGTCCGTGCGCTGGCCTCAAACGCCGAACGGACAATCTGGATTTTCGGCATCTTTACACTGGCCGCACTCGGCATTGGTGCTCTCCTGTTCCGTGCGTTTGTGTCCCGCCCCATGAACCGGTTGATGCATGCAACCCACATCGTCGGGGGAGGAAATCTCGATCACCCGGTTGCCGCGGAATTCACCGGCGACGAATTCGGCGACCTTGCCCATTCGTTCGACGCCATGCAGCGGCGACTGAAGGAAAGCCAGGAGAAACTGCTTCACGAGGAAAGGCTGTCGGCCGTCGGCATGATGGCAAGCACCATCGTCCACGACTTGCGAAGCCCGTTGACCGCCGTCCTCCTTGCCCTGGATATGGTCAAGAAGAATGATGAAGGCATGCAGCAACCTTTCTTAAATACGATCCATGCTTCCGTCCTTCGCATGAACCGGATGGCACAAGAGCTCCTCGATTTTGCCCGCGGGGAGCTTTCGCTACAGCGTGATGAAATCAGGATAGCGGAGTTCGTTCAGGCCATTACCGATGAGATGACACCGATTCTCGAACAATCTCATATCCGTTTCACCGTATCCGGTGAGTATCACGGAATGGCATTCATTGATAAGGATCGGTTACACCGCGCGCTGGCCAACATCATCAATAACGCTTTCGACGTTTTGCCCCGGGGCGGGGAGATCCGTCTTACGGTGACCCGCAAGGATGACGAACTTATCCTCCTCGTTTCCGATACCGGTCCCGGAATACCACCGGAGATCAAGGATCATATCTTTGAGCCGTTTGTCACTGCGGGCAAGGCGAAAGGGACCGGCTTGGGTCTCTCGATAACGAAGGAAATCATTCAGCGACACGGTGGATCGATCTCATGGGAAAGCATGAGCGGTCAAGGAACAACGTTTACCGTTAAAATTCCGCTGCACGATCACCGTTCGACGATCGTACAGCATGAAAACGTTCACAGCCAAATCACAACATATACTCATGAAAAGGAGAAATAAAAAATGTTCTACGCTCACATCGTCGCTCTCGCCATCATGATCGGCCTCCTGGCTCCCGCTGCGCCCGAGCCGGGCTTCCCGGAAGCTCCAAATTTCAAGCTTGCGATGCTTGACGGCACAATAATCGAGTTCAACAAGCTCAACGGCAAGGTCGTCGTCCTCAATTTCTGGGCGACCTGGTGCGGGCCTTGCAAAGCAGAAATTCCCGGTTTTCTCGAGGTCTATAACCAATATCATGAAAAGGGACTCGAGATCGTGGGAATCTCTCTTGATCAAGGTCCGGCGGCAGAGGTCAAGAGCTTCGTCAATCGGTACAACATCAATTACCCTGTAGGAATTGACGACGGCACGATTGCCGAGCTGTATGGAGGAATTCAGGCAATTCCAACAACGTTTGTTATTGACCGGACGGGTCGGATCGTTAAACAGCACGTCGGATTCATGAGTGCGTCACAGTTTGAGACGCTGGTGAAGGACCTGCTTTAACCTGTTCGTATTGTCTCAAAGATCTTACAGCGTTCTCGTTCATACAAGGGAGGATTTCATGACAAAACCTGTTTCGAAGTACGTTCTCATTGCAGCAGCATTCACTGTATTCTTCGGTTCGTTGCTCAGCATCACAGGCTCCGGATTTCCGGAACAACAGCAAAAGCAGGTCATTCAGAAGAACAACCCCGAGCAGGTTTTGGATGAGGTCCGCTCCAAGCTCAAGGAGACGAAACGTGCATTGGCGCGCGAGGGAAAATACTCGTGTTGCATTTCACCATCCTGTGACTTCTGCGCCCTCTCCGTCGGCAAGTGCCCCTGCAACGAGAATCTCTCCAACGGAGATCCCGTGTGTCATGAATGCAAGGGGGGATGGCAGGCCGGCTATGGCCTCATCGATGACGTGCAGCCGGAGGAGGTCAAGACACCGCCGAAGGAGATGACGAAGATGATGTACGATGCACGAGCGAAGAAATACTTGAAGAAGAAATGAGGAAGATTGTTCAACATTCGTTGAGACTGGGCCTTCATTTCGTTCCCCTTCTGGCCTTGATCCAGTGCGCTCAACCCCTCCCCGTCGATGACGCAACAGGCTCCAATCACCCGCCGGTGATCCGGTCGCTGACGGTCACTCCGCCAGCCGTGCTGATCGGTGCCTGGGTTGTGATTCGAGTGGAGGCGGAGGATCCCGACAACGATCGCCTTTCTTACCGCTGGAGCGCAAACGCGGGGGATGTGATCGGAGAAGGTCTGGAAGTTCGCTATACAGCGTCGTACTGCTGCGTAGGAATCAATGTTGTGCGGGTGCGGGTCGAGGATGGACGGGGTGGAATAACGACGCGCACTCTCGATATACCGGTTGTGCAATGATGAAAGGAATGCTTGGCACGGTTCTCCTTTGTCTTGCGGGATGGCTTGCTCCTGCCGGGATGAATGCCCAGGGGTGCTGCACGGCCGGCACATCGGCTCTCGGGGGATCGGAACGGGGATTGCTCGCGGTCGACGCGATTTCGGTTGGCGTGACGTACCACCTCAACAGGCTTGACCAGGGGTACAACGGAACACAACGCATCGACGACCCGCTCCAGCGGACCGCCACCGTAGAGATGTTGGGAATCGAGATGGAGTACGGTCTTGCCGAAGGTGTTGCCCTGCTGATGCAGCTCGGAACTTTCAGCAAGTCTCGTGTGATCACCGTACGCGCCTCATCGTCTGACCTGCCGGAACGCATAGAGTTCAAAGGTCACGGCATTGGGGATCTTTTCACTCTTGTAAAATATCAACTTCAAGCGCCGACGATCCCCTCTCCCGCCGAGATCGCCCTCGGTGCAGGTGCGAAACTTCCCATTGGTCGTTACCGGCAGGAAGTCCACGGGACAAGACTTTCCCTGGATTTACAGTCGGGCACCGGTGCAACCGATCTCCTCGCTTGGGCCTATGGTGGCTATTCGTTCTTGCCGGCAGGCATGAAGGTCTATGGATGGATCCTTTACCGTTACCCGGGGACGAATTTCGAAGGCTACCGCTATGGAGACGAGACCCTGGCCACTCTCGGCGTTGCCAAAGGTGTTACTGATTTCTTTGAGGTTGGGCTCGCGGGTCGCGTTCGTACTGCTGAGCGTGACTTCTCAAGCGGAAGATTGTTGCAGAGCACCGGCGGGGTTCAGTTTTCGTTCTTTCCCAGCGCATCCTATCTCACTTCCAATTCCCTCTTCCGCGTGTTCGGTCAAATTCCGGTCAGCCAAAACATGTATGGTATTCAGCTTGGACTTTCGTACCTTCTCGGTATTGAGGTAAGCTACCGGTTCGATTTGACTTCCCAATAACAACGTATTCTCACCGAGACATTCACGTTGTTTTTTCACCTCAACCTATGGAGGTGCACCTTGGGCACATTCAGCAATGCTGTCTTCGGTTTGGTCTTCCTCGCCATAGCTTTCACCAACACCATTCTCATATTCAAATTGTGGGGCTATCCTTTCGATCATGAGAAAGTTATCTTCTATCTTGTCAAAACCTATGTGAAGTAAAACGAGAGGAGGCCTGTATGACCGAACGAATGTGGACTCGTGTTGGAACGGTGGAGGAGGTATCTGCGCAAGCGCCGTTTGCTACCAGGGTTGGAAAAGACTTCATCGCGATCTTCTTCCATGAAGGGAAGTTCTCCGCCATATCGAATGTCTGCAACCACAAAGCCGGACCCCTTGTGGAAGGAGCGCGTACTGGTGAGTGGGTCACATGTCCGTGGCACGGATGGGTCTATAACATCAGGACAGGGAAGGGGGAGCCGGGGTATGAAGAAGATGCCGTCCCCGCCTATGAGGTTGAAGTGCGTGATGGAGCGGTGTACGTTGCAACCCCCGCCATCAGCAAGCGCGGACTTCTTCCGCACCCGCCCAAGTACGTTTTCAATCAAGAGCCGAAACGTCCGGGTGATCCTGATCGTGTGCTGGGAATTTCCACAACAAGCATGGATAAGAACAATCCCCGTTTCTCAACGTCAGAGTACCTGTTGGAGGTTGCTCTCCAGCATGCTCAGAAACAGGGGGCCCAGACGCGGCTGCTGAAGCTGCGCGATCTGAGTTTTCGTGAATGCGAAGGCAATTACTCCAAAGCCGCGCATGCCTGCACATGGCCCTGCGCGATCACTGAGCGAGATGCGAATGACCAGCTTGGAATTGTCTATGATTCCATGGTCTACTGGGCAGATGTTATTCTCATTGCTACCCCTATCCGCTGGGGGAATGCATCGTCACTCTACTACAAAATGATCGAGCGCATGAACTGTGTGCAGAACCAGGTTACGATTCGGAACCGTGTGCTCGTACAGAAGAAGGTCGCGTCATTCATCATCACCGGTGGACAGGATAACGTGCAAGCCGTTGCCGGCCAGATGTTGATGTTTTTCTCCGAGCTGGGGTTTGTCTTCCCGGTGTTTCCCTTCATCGGCCACTCTCGCGGCTGGACGGCGGAAGATATGGAGAATAACGTGAAGATGGTCAAGAAGAGCCGGTCGCTTCAACACGGCGCGCAGGAGCTCATTGAGCGGGGACTGGAAATGTCCCATGGCATTACGGGAATGAAAGAGGCTTTGTCAATCGAACGTGCGGGACGGAAGGCAAACGATGCGGTGATTCGAGAATATGCTGAGGGATAACTTTGGTTGCGCCTCCAACCCCAATGAGTACAACGTCACTTCAACGCGGCCTTTGCAGCCGCCAACAGCACGTCCGGATCAATCCGTTCGCGATAGTTTGGATTGACGTACGAGAATCGAATAATTCCATCTGTACCAACGACGAAAACGGCGGGCACGGGAAGCAGGTGATGTGACTCTCCCGACGCATCTTCAAGGTCGATGTTGAAGGTCTTGTAGCGCTGGAGCGTCTGTTCTGCAACGCGAAACACAATTCCAAACTGCTTCGCGGCTGTGAGTTTGCTATCCGAGAGAAGTAGATAGCCAAGCGAATGTTTCTCGAGGCTCTCACTCAGCTTCTCGGGACGGTCGGGACTGATCGCAATGAGCTGATAGCCCACGTCCTTCAACGGGGCTTCGATCGTGCGAAGCTGC
>JBBEBV010000375.1:0-1875 GCA_040882165.1 Bacteroidota bacterium | reverse complement strand
ACAATAGGTTTAGGGACAAAGATTCCCTTTGGTTCTTCGTCAAACACCGATCGGGGAATTCTCCTGCCGGCCGATATGCAACCCGGAACCGGGGCGTGGGATGGAATCGCCTGGTTCTACGCCTCACAAGGATTCCTGCCGACAATGCCCCTCACCGTGTATGTAGTCGGATCGGGACGTCGGACCGGAACAAATGAGCGATACGGATCAGGGCGTGGAGGATATTCGTTTGGGAATGAAGGTCTTTTCTCTCTCGGGGGAGGATATCGGACGGACGGGATAATGGATTATTCGCTCACACTCCGTGCGCGTCTTGCAGGGGCAGACCGCTTTGATAACGCGGTCGTGCCGAACACAGGGGGCCTATGGCTCACGGCCATCCCGGGTTTGAACTTTAAGATTTTTGATCAAACGGTCCTTCGCGGGACGTTTCAGTTTCCAATCTACCGAAGACTGACGGGGGTGCAGCTTACGACAAGCTTTGTTGCCTCCGCAGCGGTGCTGTACACCTTCAACTAACGCGTCACGAGTCTAAGAGGGAGGGAAGAAGATGAATGGAATATTTCAAGCCTTCGCAGTGTTCCTTGCGCTGACCTTTTCAAGTTACGGTTGTGAGAGCCAGGATTCTTCCCTTCTCGACCCCATCCAGGGGGAATGGTTGATCCCGAAGAACGAAATCTATGACGGCGGCCCCGGCAAGGATGGCATTCCTGCCCTTCTGAACCCGCGGTTTATTGCCGCTTCCGAAGCGAGCTATGTTGGAGACGACGACCTTGTTATCGGTGTGAAGATCGGAAACGAGATCCGCGCGTATCCACACCCCATTCTCGATTGGCACGAGATCATCAACGACGATCTCGGCGGCACTCTGCTGGCCATCACCTATTGCCCTCTTACGGGATCGGGTATTGCATGGAACCGCGTCCTGGGGAACAGGACGACGACCTTTGGCGTCTCAGGACTTCTCTACAATTCCAATCTTCTTCCGTATGATCGCGCGACGAACAGCAACTGGTCCCAGATGCGCCTGCAGTGTGTGAACGGAGAGCTCACAAGAACGACCCCCACCGTTCATCCTGTCGTTGAAACGACGTGGAGAACATGGAGGGGGATGTACCCGGCCTCACAGGTTGTGTCGTCTCAAACGGGGTACGCACGTCCGTACGGTTCGTATCCTTATGGCGACTACAAGACAAGCAGCTCTCTCATCTTCCCGGTCTCACAGAACGACGCACGGCTTCCTCGCAAGGAGAGGGTTCTTGGTATTCTTGTAGGAAATGTGACGAAGGTCTACCGGATGGGTTCATTTTCGGAGGCTCTCACCGTGGTCCACGATTCACTTGATGGGCTCGACATAGTCGTTGCGGGGAGCACAGCACAAAACCTTGCCATAGCATTTGAGCGGCGGTTGGCAGATGGAACAATACTCTCCTTCACCCCGATTCTGAACAACCTGCCGGTTGCCATGCTCGATCAAGAGGGAACGAAATGGGATATATGGGGAAAGGCGGTGGAAGGTCCGCGTACAGGTCTTGATCTCAAGCCGGTCCGGTCCTATATTTCGTATTGGTTCGCCTGGGCTGCGTTTTATCCGGGCGCGGAGATCCATGCAAATTAGTTCACGTAGGTCGGGTTGCCATTCCGACCTCAATCTTTCACCATAATCGGTGATGTTCATTCAATATCAACACTTCCTATGGCTCTCAAGACTCTCTCCATCGCGATTGTCATCTTGTTGCTTTCTTTTTCGGGTCCGTCGTTGGTTACTGCTCAGTCTCTCGAAAGCACCGAAACGGGCGTCGCGGCCACGGCAGAAGAAATCTGCCCGATCAAAGTCGGCGCAGGAATACCCTCCGTTTCACTGAAAACGATCGA
>JBBEBV010000374.1:0-11757 GCA_040882165.1 Bacteroidota bacterium | reverse complement strand
TCCGAACGGTTACTGAACCCATCCCTCCAGTAGCATCTCACTGACATAAAACAGAACCATCCCGACAAACACCACCAACGGCGGGATCCGGTTTTCCGACTTGTTGATCTCGGGGATCAGGTCGCTCGCCCCGACGTACACCGCCGCCCCGGCAGAGATGGCAAACGCAATCCCCGTTGCTTCCGGGCCGACCTGGTTGAAGATAAACACCGTTCCCACCCCCAGCATCGTCGCAAAACCGAGACCCAGGGAAGAGGAGAGAACTATTTTCCTTGAAAACCCCGAAGCGACCATGATGGAGCCGATCGTCATCCCCTCGGGCAGCTTATGGAGTAACACAGCCAGGAAGACAAGAAGGCCGATCATGAAATCAAACTTCATGCCGACGGAGATCGAGACCCCGTCAAAAAAAGCGTGGATGAACAATCCTGAGAACGCAGCAATGCTCGCCCGTTTTGACACCATGGCTTCATGATGTGTCTCCTCGCCAAAATGGAGATGGCCGACGATGGCGTGCTCGAAGAAGTGGATCAGCGCAAAACCGAGAATAAAGTAGAGAGACGCCGTCTCCCCGACTGCGGCGATGCTTGCGGGGATGAGCTTGAGAAATACCAGGGCGAGGATGAATCCCGCCCCGAGCGCCAGCAAAATCTCCTGCGCCCGCCTCGGCCACGATGTTTTGAAATAGATGATCGCGCCTCCCAGCACTTCGGCAAGAGCGGCGATCAGTCCGAACAGAAGAATCTGGGAGGTCATACTTATCGTTTATACGGCGTCTGAAGAAAATGGCGTGCGTCGGTATGGGTCCGGTTGTACTCTTTCATCATCAGGACCTTTTGATACTGTGCCTGGGCAGAGGCTCTCCGCCCCTGGAGGTCGTAAATCATCCCGATGGTGAGGTTGGTCATCGCCATGAAGCCCGAGGCCCCATTCTTGTCGATCTTGCGTGAGAGCTCATCGCACCGATAGAAATCCTGAAGCGCCCCGATTAGGTCGCCCGAGACAAAGTGGTATCGACCGAGATAGTAGTGGGCTTCCCTCCCGTCATGCGTGTTATATCCCGCGTGCCCGGTCCGGAACCGTTCCTCCACCTCCCCGAACACCCGCCGGACCTCCCCCCAGTTGCCCAAACTGACGAAACATCTTCCGTACATCCTGTGAAAAACGGGATTTCCCGGGTAGAGGGAACGAAGCGTGGAGGCAAGTTCAAGAGACTTCGTAAAGTCCTTCTCATAAGAAAAATACGTCTGGAGCAGAAAATACATGGCTTCGACTTTCGCGTACCGCGCCTCCTGCGCGGCGTGCTCCAGTTGTTCCAACCCCTTCTGTTTGTCCCCGGCGGGAAGGAACAGCATCACCGGCTTCAGGATCGGGTATTGTTCCGGGACAAGTTTCGCGTAGTAATTATAGATTCCCATGCCGAGGAGGACATCGCTGTTGTTCGGTTCCAGCTCGTTTGCCTTGCGGATCGCAGAAAGGGCTGTCACTCCGTCATTCGCGGCTGCGAGCCATTTTCCGCGATTGACCCTCAATCTTCCGCGAAACCCGACCGCCCCTCCTTTGAAAAACAGGGCCGCCACGTCGTTCCTGTTGCTCCTGAGCCTCCGCTCACACACCTCCACAACATTCGCGAGCATCGCCATGAAGCGTTCGTCTTGCGACTCATCCTCAAAATCGCTCAGGATCCTCCACCACTGAGTCATTGCCTGAAAAAAATAGCCGGCAGGATGGTGCGGCTGCAGACGAACGACTTCCGTAAACTCTGCGTCCGCTTTCTCAAACTCGATGTTGTAAATAAATTCGATGCCTTTGAGAATCCTCGCGTCGACCGCGGGATCGTCAATCCACTGGGCATGGAGCTGACCTGTGGCCGCTGACAGAAACAGCAGGAGCGAAAGCAGACTGCCGAAGGTCCCCCCTCCGGGCAAGTGCTGTTGTCCCTCCCTTCCATTCCGGTGATTTCTCATGCCGACCTACATCAACCTCTCGAGGATAATCGAGCGGACGTTGTCGAGCGGAATCCGTTCCTGCTGCATGGAATCCCGGTCCCGAATCGTCACTGTTTGGTCCTGGAGGGTCTGAGAATCAATGGTAAGACAGTACGGCGTCCCTGCTTCATCCTGACGTCGATACCTTCTACCCACCGCGCCGCTGTCGTCATAGAAGACGCGGAATGACCGGCGTAGATCTGCCTCCAGTTTGCGCGCCAACTCCGGCATCCCGTCCCGGTTGACAAGGGGAAGAATGGCAGCCTTCGTCGGCGCCAGCTTGGGATGTAATCGCAACACCACACGCGTTTCAACCCCTCCCTCCGCTGTCGGCGCTTCCTCCTCCGCGTACGCATCGACCAGGAACGCCATGAAGGAGCGGCTTGCTCCAACCGAGGTTTCGATCACGAACGGGGTAAACTTCTCCTTCGATTGTTCATCGAAATATTTCATCCCTTTTCCGGAGAATTCTTCATGTCGTGAGAGGTCATAGTCCTTGCGATTGTGAATGCCTTCAATCTCCCCCCAACCGAAGGGGAACTGGTATTCAATGTCGTAGGCATCCTTTGCATAATGGGCGAGCTTGTCGGGGGGATGCTGATGCCATTGGAGCTTTTCTTTCGTCATCCCCAGATCGTGGAACCATCGCAGACGTTCGGCGCGCCAGTATTCAAACCACTCGTCGTCAGTCCCGGGCTTGACGAAGAACTGCATCTCCATCTGCTCGAACTCGCGTGTCCGGAAGAGGAAGTTCCTGGTATTGATCTCGTTGCGGAATGCTTTTCCGATCTGCGCGATACCGAACGGAATCTTTTGGCGCGAGGCAGACTGGACATTGAGGAAGTTGACAAAGATACCCTGGGCAGTTTCCGGGCGAAGGAAGACAACGGAAGACGAATCCTCCACCGGACCGACAAACGTTTTGAACATCAGGTTGAACTTACGCGCTTCAGTGAAGGTCCCTTTGTTGCCGCAGTTCGGGCAGGAGAGGACTTTGGCCACCTCGGCGGAAGATGCATCGGTGGCAATCAGCCTTGCGAATTCTTCCGTAACGACCTCGTCCTTCAATTGACCGTCGAACTTGCCGGGATGGAGCTCCCGGAGCGCTTCCTTTTGACGTTTGAGGGAAAGATCGTCGAACAGCACGTCCAGGCGATACCGTGCCTTACACTGCTTGCAATCGACCATCGGGTCGGTGAAATTCTCCACGTGTCCGGAGGCCTCCCAGACGCGCGGATGCATCAGGATCGAGGCATCGATCCCTTCCACGTTTTCGCGAAACGTCATGTGCTTCCACCAGTGCTGCTTCAGATTGTTGAGCATTTCCACACCCAACGGACCGTAATCCCAGCAGCCGTTCAGCCCACCGTAAATCTCACTCGATTGGAATACGTACCCGCGCCGCTTGGCGAGCGAGACGATCTTTTCCATAAGTTTCGTTTGATCAACGCCTGGTTTCTTCGTCTGGCTCATTCTTTATTCGCATTGCTCCTGGTATTCATTCCTTTATCTGTTCTTGAACTCGGGCTTCCTCTTCTCTAAAAAGGCTTTCGTCCCTTCCTTGAAATCCTCCGTCCCGCAACAAAGGCCGAAGAGGCTCGCCTCCAGCGCCTGCCCGTCCGTCAGGGTCGTCTCCTGGGTCATATTCACCGCCTTCAGTGCCATCCGGATCGCGAGTTGTCCTTTGGAGGCAATCTTCTGCGCCATCGTGTTGACAGTGCTCATCAATTCCGGCAACGGAACCACTTGGTTGACCAACCCGATCCTCAATGCCTCCTGCGCGCCGATCGCGTCGCCGGTGAGGATCAGTTCCATTGCTTTTCCCGTCCCGACAAGCCGGGCAAGTCTCTGCGTTCCTCCGTACCCCGGAATGATCCCGAGGTTCACCTCCGGTTGCCCGAACTTGGCGTTCTCTGCGGCAATCCGGATGTGGCAGGCGAGCGCCAACTCCATACCCCCGCCAAGGGCATACCCATTCACGGCTGCGATAACCGGCTTCCCAAGATTCTCGACCAGGTCGAAGACCGATTGCCCCCCTTGCGAAAACGCTTTTCCGGTTTCGGTGCTCAGCTCCGTGAGCTCCTTGATATCGGTCCCGGCAACGAAAGCCTTCTCCCCCACCCCGGTGAGAATGACAACCGAGACCGTGTCGCTGCTCTTGCACTGTTCCAGAACATCCCGGAGTTCCGATTTGGCCTGGGCGTTGAGTGCGTTCAGTCTGTCGGGCCGGTTGATCGTAATCTGTGCAACGGTACTATTCACTTCAAAGAGTATTGTCTGGTAGTTCATTCAAACCATCTCCAGTATGGCTTCTTTATGACTGAAGCCCGCATTCGTTCTGAATTTTTAGTTTTGGAATTTGGAATTTGGGTTTTGGCTCTTTCTGGATTATGCGATTTCGATTCTGCTCTGATCTCCGATCATGAACCTGTGGACGCGCGGCTTTCCGTTCGCTTCGACGATTTCGACATCGTTGCCGAGGATACTCCCCTCGATGCGGATGCCTACGCTCACAATCTTGCAGTCGCGGAGAATAATGCTGTATTCGACCTCACTGTGTTTCACCTGCGTCCGGTCACCGATCGATGTGAAGGGACCGATATAACTGTTTTCGATCACAGCATCCTTTCCAATGATCGCCGGACCCCTCACTTTACTGTTGATGATCTTCGCCCCGGCTTCAATCACCACTTTCCCTGCAACATCGGACAATTGGTCCACCTCTCCGTCGTTGCGCGCTGTTGCGTTGTCCAGAACGAGTCTGTTCGCCTCGAGCAGGTCAACCGGCTTCCCGGTGTCTTTCCACCAGCCTGTAATCTCGGTGTACCCCACCTTGTATCCCTTGTCGATCAAATGCTGGTGGGCGTCGGAGATTTCCAGTTCTCCCCGGCTGCTCGGTTTCAAGCTCTTCACCGCCTCGAAGATATGGAAGTCATACACATAAATGCCTGCAACGGCGTATCGACTCTTGGGTGATTTGGGTTTTTCCTCGACCCCCACGATCCTTCCCCCCTGAAATTCCGGAACGCCAAAACGCTCCGGGTCCTTCACCTTCGCGAGCGTCAACAGACAGTTGCATTGCTGCTTTTCGAAATCCTCGATGAACCGTTTCAATCCGCCGACCACCATGTTGTCGCCGAGATAAAAGACGAAATTTTCCTTCTGGACAAAATGTTCCGCGAGTTGAATTACCTGTGCAAGCCCGCCGGGTTGATCCTGGGGGATATAGGAAATGTTCACCCCCCATTTGGATCCGTCCCCGACATACTCCGGTACCTCGCGGCTGTCGGCATTATGCACGATGCCAATCTCCTTGATCCCGGCATCAACAGCGGCTTCGATCGCGTAGTACAGGATCGGCTTGTTGGCGATCGGGATCAGGTGCTTGTTCTGGGTGTGGGTAATGGGACGCAGCCTGGTGCCGCGCCCTCCGCTGGCGATAAGGGCTTTCAAACGGTCATTCCTTGATAATGTGATCGATCACGCTGCCTCTAAACGCGAGATGCGTACTTCCGTTCGTTGTCGCCGCTCGAAGAGGGATATCCTTCCTCTCCCAAACTCCTCCACCAATGCAACCGCCCTGTCGAAAAGGAGTCCCACCTGTTCCGGTTTATGCGCGTCCGAGCCGATGGTCAACGGGATATTCAAGTCGCTCGCCCATTGAAGAATCTTCTTGCCGGGGTAGGTATCCTGCTCCGCCTTCCGAAGCCCCGACGTGTTAATTTCGATCGCGATATCCTCGGACCGGATTGCCTTCAGTGCCTCCCGGCACGATTCCTCGATCTTTGGCGTGCTACGAATCCCGAATTTCTTGACCAAATCGCAATGGCCAATGATGTCGTACCGTCGGCACAGGGCTGAAGCGTGTATTGCCTCGTAGTACTCAATGTGCAATCGCTCGATTTCCTGCTCGGAATACTCCACATGAAAGAGCGGTTTCACTTCCCCCCACTCCCCCAGGAAATGCACGGAACCGATCACATAATCAAAATCGTTTTCTTCGATGAACTTTTCAATCCACGCATCGGCACCGGGGAGGAACTCGGCTTCCAGTCCCCGCCGGACGGCGATACGCCCCTTGTACTGTTCCGCCAGCACGGAGATCCGGGGAGCGTAGGAGGCATAGTATTCCTCAAGACTCATCCGGTGGCGCAGATCGAACCCGTCCGGCATCGGCATGTGCTCCGAACACCCGATCTCGTCCAGGCCAAGCGCAAGCGCCTTTTGGATATATTCCTCAACATCTCCCTCACCATGCTTGCAGAGAGACGTATGGGTATGATAGTCAACGATCATCGTGAGAGCACTTTTTTGAGATTATGAGCTTGTTCCGGCGTTATCCTCTTCCCTCGGAGGGCCAACTCGATGGTCCAAAGAGCCATACTTGAATACAGTATTTGGAGATCCGTTCCGTTCTGAAGACTCCCGAGATGCGCCTCGACTGTCGAGACACTCCCGCGGGCGATCGGCCCCGTTAACGCCTTTGACGAACTCAACCGGACCGCATTCGCGATGCTCGACTCCACCAGCGCGCGGAAGTGCCTCAGAGGTACCCCGCCGGCATACGGGGCCGCAAGCTCTTCCACCGCCCCCAGCAAAGCGACTGTGAAATTGGAGGCGAGGACACAGGCAAGATGATACGAAATTTTCTCTTCTTTTGGAACCACGAGAATTGTCCCCTCCAACTCCTCTACAACTCGCTCCCCTAACTTCCTGCCTTCTTCACTCCCCTCGATACCGTAGCTGATCCCTTTCATCATCCCGACCTGTTCTTCGACCGGTACTCCAGTGGCAAAGGTCTGGATGGGGTGGATCGAGCAAACCACGCTCCCTCGGCGCGCAAATGGAGCGAGAAGGTCGCTAGTTTGGAACCCGGATGTGTGAAACACCGCAAGTCCCTGGAAGTTGAGTCCGGCGCGTTCTGCTGCACCCGCTGCAACAGCTTCGAGTTCCTCATCCGGAACTGCAAGGATCAAGAGTTCGGTTTCCGGTGCGATCATTCCGAGGTCCGTTGAACTCTTCCGGCAATCAACCAGCCGCGCGCAGCGATGCGCAGATTCCAGGCTCCTGCTGACAACGGAAACGATGGCATGGGCGCGCCGGTGAAGCATGACGGCCAGCGTTGTACCCACGTGACCCGCCCCGACAATGCTGACGTTAAATGGTTTCAAGCAGAAGGGCTCTTAGTTCATCTGGGTGAATGCTGCGGAAAGGTACCCAACGACGGCATCCTTTTCCCCGGTGATGTCGCCTGAGTTACAGTGGAAGAGAGTCTGCGCCCGGTTGGCACCGAGCGCCTTCAGGGCTTTCATGACCGCCACCATCGGTCCTCCCCCACATGCTTCAGCCCTCTCGCCCTCGAGGTTCGTCAACAACGACTCTTCATCGAACGCTTCAATATCACTCACGATGATCCGGTCCAGAGCGTGTGCCGTTTCGTACGGATGGTAGTGGGAAAGGTCGCTGCTCGCAATGAGCAGTGCGTTCCTCCCCCGCAATACCCGCACCAGGTCTGCGGCAAGGAACTCGCACGACGCGCGTGTTTGGTTTCCCATCACGACGGGGACGAAGGAAAACTCGTGGAACACACTCTGAAGAAACGGGAGCTGCACCTCCACTGAGTGTTCGGTTCGGTGCCCCTCCTCTGCCGCGACCAGGACCTGCGACCCTGCAACAAGCTCATCTCTCAATTTCCGGTCGATGGCGACGTCCCCCATCGGCGTGCGATAGCCGTCCCCGGGATAAACCGAGGCCCCCTCGAAATATTCCCGGTGGCTCGGCGCCACGATCACGACAGCATCATACTTCTTCCCCTTGAGGAGCCGGTACCCCATCGCTGCCGTCGAACCGGAATACAAATATCCGGCGTGCGGAACGACCAGACCGCGTAGTGAACCTTGAATTTTCCGGGCTTCGGCATTGTCCATGAGCCTGGCAACATTCCTGGCGAGTTTCGTCGGATCGGCTTCGTAGAACGTCCCTGCGACAGCCGGGGAGCGCATCGTATTTTTTGTTGAGGAAATTAAATTCACTTCAGTAACGTGCTACTCCGAAAAAGTCGTCGTTGTAAAAACAAAAAGCTTGACGAGGGGCTGCTTCCATGCATCCGGCGGTAAGCCGGCCTTCTGGCAGGTATGGATGAGAAATTGTTCCCGGTCCCATCCATACTCGGTTGGAACCTGCGGCAACAACAATCCGCGTGTATGGCCTGCATCAACAACAAGTCCATGCTTGCCGACTTCAATCCCTGAGATCTCTTTCACCTCTTCCAAGGGGGAAAGAACCGAGATCTCAATCACGGTTTTGCTGAGTTCCGCGGGGGTTAATGGCAGAAAACGGGGGTCCTCAAGTGCGGCTTTCCTGGCCACCTCTTCCACGGCGGAGCGCAAGGGAGTACGGGGCTCAACATAGCCGATACAGCCGCGCAACTCGGAGTCCATCCAGAGGGTTACGAAGACCCCGCACGCTGCCTCGAAGAAAGGTGTGGCATGGGAAAGCTCCGGAGCCTTTTTTCCGGACAATTCCGCTTCAACCACTCCACGGGCAAACCGAAGCAGTTCCCGCTTGTCATCTTCCCGAAGTTCCATCCCAGGTTCCATAGAGCGACCATCACTGATGTCTCCAAGGTACATACGCCCGGGACAAGTGTCAAGCCTGCTCACGGTGCGGGGGCTCGATATTTCCATGCATACGCATGGAGATGGATCCGTCTTCTGAGTCAGTTCACACCTGGTCGGGATGACTTGCCGCTCGACATCCCGATCCCATCGCTTGGCGAGAACTTTTCTTAATCTTGCTTCTCGCGGCCTCATTGCTTAAATTCGTCTCAGTTTTGAAAAGGAGTACGGATGTCCTTAATGGTAAGCATCTCAGGATTGAGGGGGATTGTCGGGCCAACCCTCACTCCCGAAGTTATTGTGCGCTACACGGCTGCGTACGCGGAATATTGCAACCGTGGAACGATCATTCTCGGCCGGGACGGAAGAGTAACGGGAAAAAGCATCGGGCACATCGTCTCCTCCACACTCCTGGCCATGGGATGCGACGTGGTGGCAATCGGCATCTGCCCCACCCCAACCGTGCAGCTTGCAGTGGAGAAAAAGAAAGCCGCAGGTGGAATCTCCATCACTGCCAGCCACAATCCCATTGAGTGGAACGGCCTGAAGTTCCTTGCTCCGACGGGACTGTTTCTCGATGCGGATGAGAACAAAGTGTTCTGGTCCATTGCCGACCGACAACCCCGCGCGTATGCCCCCTGGGACCGGCAGGGGCACCACAAAGCCGACGCTGCATTCATCGAGGCGCATATCCAAAACGTCCTGAGTCTTCCGTATATCGACGTCGAACGCGTACGTCGGCGAAAGCTCAAAATTGTCCTCGATTGCGTCAATGCGGCGGGGGGAGTGATCGTGCCGAAGTTGTTACGGGAGTTCGGCTGTGAGGTCATCGAGATGAACTGCGATGTCTCGGGAGTCTTTGCCCACACCCCCGAACCGATCCCGGAAAATCTGACCGACCTTTGCCGAAGAGTAGCGGAGGAGAAAGCCGACCTCGGTATCGCGGTCGATCCCGACGTCGACAGGCTCGTGCTCATCAACGAGAAAGGCGAACCGTTCGGGGAAGAGTACACTATCGCCAGCGTTGTTCAATTTGTTCTGGAAAAGGAACATTCCCGCGGATCGAAAACAGGATCGGTCGTGGTCAATCTCTCCACCACCCGTGCGGTCGATGACATTGCCGCGAAGTTCGGCTACAAGTGTGTCCGGACGGCGGTGGGAGAAATCAACGTAGCTAAAAAGATGAAGGAGATTGGTGCGGTGGTCGGGGGCGAAGGAAGCGGCGGGGTTATTCTTCCGGCCTCCCATATCGGCCGGGATGCGCCGGTTGGGATCGGTCTGACACTGCAGCACCTCGCCGAGTTCAGTGGCACCCTTTCCGAGCTGAAAGAAACAATGCCGCAGTACCATATTACGAAAGGCAAGGTCCCGGTGGGACCGTCGAATCCCGACGCGGCGCTGGACAGACTGAGGGAGAAATTCTCCGCTACCGGCACCGTTGATACTCTCGACGGATTGAAAATCGACTTCCCGACCTCCTGGGTTCACCTCCGCAAGTCCAATACCGAGCCGATTATCCGGATCATTGCCGAAGCCCCCACCAGACAGGAATCGGAGGGGCTTGTCCAATCCTTCAGAAAGGAAATTGCGGGATAATCGCCCATGATGAAGATTCTCCTTCTCAGTTGTTACCTCATTTCGTTTTCTATCTTATACGGGTTTCAGCATCCACACGGCAAACCTGAGGCAGTTTCGTTGTTTGGCAAGCGGTTGTACCCTCCCCCTCTCCCGGCCGAAGCAAAAAAGGAGCTGGAGGAGAACCTTGCACGGGCCCGTGCCGCTTATGAAGAGAATCCGGGAGATGTCGAGGCGATCATCTGGCTCGGGCGAAGGACAGCGTATCTTTGGCACTATCGTGAGGCGATAGAGATCTTCACAAGGGGGATCAAACGATTCCCTCAGGATGCACGGCTGTACCGGCATCGGGGACACCGGTATATCACCCTCCGGGAGTTCGACAACGCGATCGCCGATCTTCAAAAAGCCCTATTCCTGACGAAAGGATCCGAAGATGTCGTGGAGCCGGACGGCCAGCCAAACAAGCTGAATATCCCGACAGGGACGCTGCAGACGAACATCCTGTACCATCTCGGCCTTGCGTTCTATCTCAAGGGAGATTTCCATTCGGCTATGAACCACTTCGGGGCATGCCGGGGATTGTCGAAGAACGACGATATGCTCGTCGCCGCAACCGATTGGGAGTATATGGCATTCCGGCGCATGGGACCGGTGCTCGACGGTCCCGATTTGCTGAAGAACATCCGGAAGGAGATGAACGTCATCGAGAACTTTGCGTACCACCGCCGCCTGCTTCTTTACAAAGAAGAGCTCCCTGTCGATTCGTTGCTGAACCTCGAAAGCGCCACGGACCTGGACCTGGCAACGTACGGGTACGGTTTGGGGAACTGGTATCTGTACAATGGCGACACCGAGCGGGCTCGACAGATTTTTGAGAAAGTGTTGGCCGGAAATTATTGGGCTGCCTTCGGCTACATCGCCGCGGAGGCGGACCTGAAGAGACTATCGGCATCAAAATAATATCAAACCGACTCTGGATTCTTCGGTGTCTTTGAGTCCTTGGTAATGTTCCTTTTTGACCATAACCACAACCTGCACAACAGGTACACGGAAGACCAGGCGAGACAGGTATCTATTGAAAATCGGACTTGAACAATTATTCGAACTTGTAGGCGTGTGGGAGGGATACGGCCATGCTGAATACCCCACGATTGAGCCCATGGATTACCGTGAAGAACTCACCTTCAGTTACAACCACAAAGATCCGGTTTTTCACTATGTCCAAAGAACATGGAAGGCTTCGGAAGGAAGCAAAGTCGGCGATCCGATTTTCTGGGAATCCGGGTTTCTGATCGACAGGAACGACGGGGTTTTCGAACTCGTCTCGGCACAGAAAAGCGGTCGCATGGAGCTTTTAAAGGGGACAGCAACAATGAAGAACGAAACCGTCGTTTCCCTTGAGTTGACGAGTGAGAGTATCATCAATGATCATCGGATGATTCGTTCTTCGAGACATTTCGATTTCTCCCCGGGCGCCATTTCCTACCAGTTAAAGATGAGCACCCATGCTAATCCATCGTTTCAAATCCATCTCTCGGCACAACTCACGAAGAGACTATGATTCTCTGCAAAGT
>JBBEBV010000373.1:0-1885 GCA_040882165.1 Bacteroidota bacterium | reverse complement strand
CTTTGCAATTGCACGGTTCTTCACGTCAAGACGCTCAATACGCATGGGCACACGCTCTCGCCTTTTCCTCCAACGAAACGGGCGATCGCTCTGATCAACGATAATAATTTCGAAATTCCCATACGACTGCCCATTCAGGGACAGAAGCATTTTCTCCAGCGCGGCAGGTCTATCGGCCGTCGCCACAATAACAGACACGAGAGGAGCTGCGCTCGGATCCGCATCCTGTCGGGGCAAAAGCCCAGAGCGAATTGCCTCATTCCGCAGGCGACGCTCCGCAAACTGTCTCGTGTGTACGAGTGAAAACAAAACAGATTTGAAAAATGTTAGTACGATCAATCCCCTCCTGAGGACCTCCGCCCGTCTTAACGCGTGGCGCCGGTAGAGGCGGATCAAATTAGCATAGAACTCTCTTGCGTGAAACAGCGGAACCTGCGAGAAACTTGCTCCTCCGACATGAATCGCTCGTGCGGCAGGAACATGGCATACACGAAGGCCTGACTTTATCATCCGGATGGGAAGATCTGCATCCTCAAAGAAGAACGAAAACCCTTCGTCCATGCCGCCTACGTTGCGATAGTGGCGCACGCGAACCATGAAAAGCGCCCCTTCAACGAAGGAAACCTCAAAGGGGGTGTTCCGCCGATGCCAGGCGTGTTCCAGATCCCTCCACAACCCCCGAAGTCCGCGCGGAATGACTTCCAGCAGCAGGCCCCGGGTGACAGATGTTTTTGAAAATCGCGTGACGCGACGAAGGTCTTTGTTGTAAAGTGCAGACCCAGCCATGGCAACAGTTTCATCGCTTTGAATTGCCGCCCTCAAGTGCTCCAGACACCCCGCCAGCACTGACACATCCGCATTCGCAATCACAGCATACGGCGTTGAAACGAAACTCATGCCGGCATTGACACCGTTTGCGTAGCCAAGATTCAGCGTCTTGATCACCCTCACGCCTTTGAAACTTCGACGCACCATCGCTGTGGAGTCATCGGCCGACCCCTGGTCCACAACGACCATGTTCCCCGGCCGGAGACCCGACATCCGAAGTGATGCAAGGCATTCACTGAGAAAGGCCGATGTATTCCAGTTGACAATGACAGCAGAAATGTCACGCGTGTCCGCGAAATCATTCCTTTTCATGCTGTCTTCCCGCGCCTTTCCCATGACTGAATGAAAGCGGTCATCACATCATCCACACTGATCCGTGTCAGACAGTAGGCTTCGGGAAATGGACAACGCCAGTTGCATCCAAAGCAGTCCAAGGGATGATGCACCACCCTCACGGCTTCGTTCGGAAAATAACGGCCGAAATGCCCGCCCCCCTGTATCACCACCGTCGGCCTCCGCAAGGCAGCCGCGAGATGAAGAATGCCATTTTCATTTCCGACAATCAGGGAAGCAGATTGAACTGTCGCGGCGATTTCCATGAGGGGTCGACCGCACAACAAAGCCACATCGTCTGGCAGACCGGCCGAAATCGATTCCAGGAGGGAATACTCATCCCTGGAACCACATACCGCAATTTGCCGGATCCCGGAGGACCGAAGTCGATGAACGAGCTCCCGAAAGCGCCCCGTTGGCCAGCGACGAATTTCAGTTGATCCGCCAGGCGCAATCACCACATCATAGGTGTTTTCCGCTCCACGTCCAGACCTCTTCCATTGTACGACAGCTTCCTGCAGAACATCCACGGCTGTGAGATCCCCCACCCCGCAAGCAGTAAACAGGCGGCTATACCGGTCTCCCTCGTGCGCACTTTTCGGCACCTCAACAACGTGCCCATAGCGCTGATTATTCTTTAGCCGAACCCCCGGATGGATGGATTCGTCATTTCCGCTCATGGCAATTGTTCTCCCCGCCCCCGACAACAGAGTCATCTCATCTC
>JBBEBV010000372.1:0-1885 GCA_040882165.1 Bacteroidota bacterium | reverse complement strand
GCATCGTCAATCTGCGAGATCTTGCTCGCGCCGACCACCACCGATGTCATGGTGGGATGGCGCAGGATCCAGGCGAGCGCCATTTGAGCGAGCGACTGCTCCCTGCGTTTGGCAAGGTCGTTCAGTTGCCGGACCTTTGCCAGTTTCTCTTCTGTGATGTGCTGCGGCCGGAGGAATCCATGAGGCTTCGAGGCGCGGGAGCCTTTCGGGATTCCCTTGAGATACCGGTCGGTCAGCAGTCCCTGTGCAAGAGGGGAAAACGCAATGCACCCGACCCCCTCTTCCCACAACACGTGGAGCAATCCATCCTCGATCCAGCGATCGAACATGTTGTACTTCGGCTGGTGAATCAGGCATGGCGTCCGAAGCGACCTGAGGATGTGCACTGCCTGGCGCGTCTGCTCCGCAGAGTAGTTCGAGATGCCGACGTAAAGGGCCTTGCCGCTCTGGACGATCTGGTCAAGCGCCTGCATGGTCTCCTCCAGCGGCGTATCGGGGTCGGGACGGTGGGAATAGAAAATATCGACGTACTCCAATCCCATCCGGCGCAGACTCTGGTCGAGACTGGCGATGAGGTACTTGCGCGAACCCCATTCGCCGTAGGGTCCGGGCCACATCAGGTAGCCCGCCTTGGTGGAGATGATGAGTTCGTCGCGATGCGAGGCAAAATCCCGCTTGAGGATCTTGCCGAAGTTCTCTTCCGCGGAGCCCGGGGGCGGACCGTAGTTGTTCGCCAGATCGAAATGGGTGATGCCGAGGTCGAAGGCTCGACGAATCAAGGTGCGCGAGTGTTCGAAATTATCGACGCCGCCGAAGTTGTGCCACAGTCCGAGAGAAATGACTGACAAATTCAATCCACTGCGACCGCATCGGTTGTATTTCATTGCACCGTACCGGCTTTGCGAGGGCTCGTAGCGGTTCATCGTGATTTCTCCTGATACCCTTGTGGAGGCAGAAAGAAAACTCCGGTCTGTGCCGCGCAATTCCGCTGTCGGCTACTTGAATGGCGAATGGAGGTATTTACGAACGCGTGCGACCAGTTCTTCCTGGTTTACCGGCTTGACCAGATGATCGGTTGCCCCGCTCGCGGCCACGGCTTCCTTGTCAGCCTCACTTCGAAGGGCTGTGACCATCAGAATCGGTGTTGAGGCAAATTTGGGATTCTCCCGGAGCTTCCTGCAGACTGCGAAGCCGTTCATCTCAGGCATCATCACATCGAGGAGAATCAAGTCCGGTTCCTCCTTCTCCGCCTTCTCAATCGCTTCTGTTCCATTCTCCGCCATCACGATTTCGTACCCTGCGCTCAGGAAGGAACGCTGCATGAGCCGGCGAAGTACTTCTTCGTCATCGACTATAAGGATCTTTTTTCGCTGTTCTTTCATTTCGCGGATCTCGCACAATGTTCGACGATTCCAAGGTAGGAAAGAAGCAAACCCGAAACAAGGCGAAATTGGATGACGAATCCCTTCAAGGGGTCCGGCAGTGCCACAATTGACAAAGGAATCAGGCGTTCTCCCGCGGCAGAATCGCCTGGTGTAGGTTGATCAAACCAATGGCACGCCTGGCCTGCGACGACGAAATGGACGCTTGCCGGTTCCAGAGTGCTCTCTTCGGCCGTCCCCGCGATGCTGAAGAAGCGGGGATCCGATCCGAACTGTCGCTCGGCCGCATGCCGCATCTCCGCATTCGGTTCGACGGCGAAAACGACATAGCCATTATGAAGGAAGAGCTCGGAGGAAATACCGGTGCCGGAACCAATATCGGCAATGACCGATTCGTCAGTCAAGCCAAACTCCTTTTCCAATATCCGGATCACCTCTTCCGGATACCGGGGACGGTACCGGATGTAGTTTTCAACGCGGTTGGAAAAGCGGGTTGTTGAATT
>JBBEBV010000371.1:0-1887 GCA_040882165.1 Bacteroidota bacterium | reverse complement strand
TTGGTGCGCCCGGCATGGCGCGATCACTTGGGAGTGAAAGTCTCCTATGACCCCGGCAGGGGGAATCATTAGCTGGACGGCAAGGGTGTCCGTCGTGAGGCGGAATCTGAAGGAAGCCGCAGGCAAAACGTTGCTCTGACGAACAGGAAGCACATAGAGGCGGTTGCGTTGGGTGAGAAGGCCAATATCTTCAAAGCCCGATACCTGCACGGAAGACGCGAGCGTAGATGTGCCAGAGATAAACGTGAAGGTGAACGCGCATTACCCGGGGAGATCTGTTGCCATGCCACGAGCTACCGACGCCGGAAGGTGTTGGGAAGTGGCGACAGAAGTCAGCAGAGGGCATAGTAGTCCCGCCGCCAAGGGGATGAAGGCCTGAACATAAAGAACAAGGGATGGAGTCTTGAATTTCGATAACGAAGTAGACGCAGATCGTATGACTGAAACGTCCGAGACCGGTCGGAGCACTACCAGGCGGAACCTGGGAAGGCACGATGCTGGTGCGTCAAACGTTACGGCAAGGAGAGCGCACTCCACTCCGGAAGGGACGGGGTTACTGGAAGCAATCGTGGCACGAGACAATATGATGCGCGCCTATGAGCGAGTGGTGCGGAACAAAGGAGCCGCAGGGACAGATGGGATGCAGGTTGAGGAACTCCGAACGCACCTGCAAGCGCATTGGGAACGCATCAGAGGAGAATTGTTGGAAGGGACGTATCAACCACAGGCGGTACGAACGGTAGAGATACCGAAGCCCGGCGGAAAGGGAACACGCATGCTGGGCATACCAAGCGTGGTTGATCGACTCATCCAACAGGGGATACATCAGGTGCTGTCGCCGATGTTCGAGAAGCACTTTTCCCGATTCAGCTACGGCTTCCGTCCCAAGCGCAACGCGCATCAGGCAGTTCTACAAGCCCGACAGTATGTTGCGCAAGGAAGGCGGTGGGTGGTAGACATAGATTTGGAGAAGTTCTTTGACCGGGTCAACCACGACATCTTGATGGCGCGCGTAGCACGACGTGTGCGCGACAAGCGAGTGTTAGGGCTGATACGGCGTTACCTGCAGGCAGGCATGATGGCCGACGGAATCGTTACCCAACGCACGGAAGGGACACCGCAAGGCAGTCCCCTTTCGCCGTTGCTGTCGAACATCATGTTGGACGAGTTGGACAAGGAGTTGGAACGACGAGGACACGCGTTCTGCCGCTACGCTGACGACTGCAATATATATGTGCGGTCGCGCAAGGCCGGCGAGCGGGTGATGGCGTCGCTGAGAG
Organism: Bacteroidota bacterium; assembly: GCA_040882165.1. Taxonomy (GTDB): domain Bacteria; phylum Bacteroidota; class Ignavibacteria; order UBA10030; family UBA10030; genus UBA6688. The sequence continues at coordinate 607 of JBBEBV010000371.1, read as the reverse complement.
ACTTCCTTGAACGACGACTCCGCTTGCGAGTCAATGCAGCCAAAAGCGCAGTGGCACGTCCATGGCAGAGGAAGTTCTTGGGCTACTCGATGACGTTCCACCGGGAGCCGAAGCTCAAAGCGGCGGAGGAATCGGTGAAGCGGTTCAAAGAGAAGGTTCGAGAACGGATGCGCAGTGGACGGGGACGGAACATCGCAACAATCATTGAAGAACTCCGGCTGCTCCTACGGGGCTGGATAGCATACTTCAAACTCGCGGACGTGAGAGGAACTTTTGAGGAGTTAGACGGGTGGATACGCCGCAAACTCCGCGGTCTGCTCTGGAGACAGTGGAAACGGACGTACACGCGAGTCAAACGCTTGATGCTGCGGGGATTGGCAGAAGCACGTGCATGGCAGTCGGCACAGAACGGCAGAGGGGCGTGGTGGAATGCTGGCGCCTCGCATATGAACGAAGCATTCCCCAAATCCTACTTCGCCAAATTAGGTCTCGTGTCGTTGCTTCAAGAACACCAACGCTTTCAAAATACTTTATGAACCGCCGTATACGGAACCGTACGTACGGTGGTGTGAGAGGACGGCGGGAGTAATCCCGCCTCCTACTCGAT
>JBBEBV010000370.1:0-1890 GCA_040882165.1 Bacteroidota bacterium | reverse complement strand
TACAAAAGGCAAGCCCCCTGCCTTCGAGAGACGGGAGAAGGGGAATCCTCCAAAACAAAAAAAAAGGGGAGAAGTTCTTCTTCTCCCCTTTCAATATGCTTCAAACCGGTTTATGAAACCGGGCGGTTATTCCTGAATCCGCATGGCGGATTGCAGCTCGCCGTTTTTCAACGCCTCACGGAGCTCGGCGCTGGCAAGGGCCTCGCGCAGCTCTGCACTGCCCAGGGCTTCACGAAGTTCGGCGCTTGAGAGGGCATCCCGTAATTCGGCGATGGAGAGAGCCTCGCGAAGGTCAGCGCTGGCAAGAGCTTCCCGCAACTCCGCGCTCGCCAGGGCCTCTCGAAGGTCAGCCGACTTCAGGGCCTCACGAAGGCTGGAGTTCTGCAGGGCCGCACGCACATCGGCGAACTTCAACGCCTCGCGCAACTCGGCGTGTTTCAGAGCTTCCCGCAGGTCCGCGTTCTTCAACGCCTCGCGCAAGTCTGCAAATTTCATTGATTCGCGCAACTCGGCATTGTTCAGGGCTGCCTGGAACTCGGCACTGTTCAGCGCCGCCTGAAGGTTACCGCTCTTCAAGGCAGCCTGCAACGCGTCACCGGCCAGGGCTTCGCGGACTTCGGCAAACTTCATCGCTTCGCGGAGCTCGGCATTTCCGAGCGCTTCACGCACTTCCGCGAACCTCAGCGCCTCACGGAGCGCATCCGAAGCAAGCGCCTCACGGAGCGCATCGCCGGCTAGAGCCGACCAGACTGCCTCGTTCTGCAGCTTGTTCTGGAACTCCGTGCTCCTGATCAGTTTCTGGAACTTGTCGTTCTGGAGCGCCTTCTGTAACGGCGCGTTTTCCACGATGACATCCTTCTTGCTGACCTGCTCCGAGCGGTACTTCGCGGCCTTCTGCGCACCGCCGATGGTTCCCTGCAGGTCATCGGAGCCCGGGGGCGGGTAGCCGATTGCGAAATAGATGATCGCGACGGCCGCAACAACGACGGCGCCGATGACCACCGGTTTCCGCTTGCCTGTGAAGAGATCTTTAATCGCCATAACTACCTCCTTCAAAATGGTGAGGGGTGGGGTAAACGTGAAACGTTGATGTGCGTTCGGATTGAGACTGTTCATAATCGAGGGTTTGAGATGCTGCGGCGCGTCCACCTGCCGGAGGTTCCCCAGCATTCGGGTGGTCCGGACCAGGTCTTGATACTCCGTGTGGCTCGCCGGATGGGTCTCAAAATAGAGGCTCAATTCCTTCTCCTCTGATGTTGTGAGAAGACCATCGACGGAACGGGTCATGAGTTCAGCGAGTCGTTCTTCGTTCATCCAACCTTCCTTTCCGGATCAACACATCCTTAAGAACCTTGCGCGCAGTGAATAAACGCGACTTGACCGTCTTTTCGGGGAGGTCCAGAACATAACCCGCCTCCCTGTAGGACAACTCCTGTAAGTGGCACAGGACAAGAACCAATCGATGCTCGAGGCTCAAGGCCTGCAATGCTTCTTCGATGATTCCTTCAACTGCTTCAGGAGTCTCTTCTCCCACCGGGCCGTCTTCTGCCGGAATCGAATCGTCTATCTCCTCGTGCTGCCTTCTTGCTTTGGCAAAATTGATCGATTCATTGACGGCGATGCGATACAGCCAACTGAAGAACTTGTAATTTGGTTTATAGGACCTGAGCTTCTCGTAGGCCTTGAGAAATACGACCTGCGTAATGTCTGCGGCGTCCTCGCCGTTGCCCACGATGCGCAACGCCGCATTGAACACCGGTTTCTGATACCGGTCGACCAGGACCCCAAATGCAGCTCTCTCTCCCTTGAGGCATTGCGCGACGAGTTCTGCGTCTGTCAACTCTATCATAAATACAATGGATGAAGGGAAAAGTTGGTAAGTTTCACGGA
>JBBEBV010000369.1:0-1891 GCA_040882165.1 Bacteroidota bacterium | reverse complement strand
CCGAAGGGATTATCTCCCGGAATTCCATCCAATTGATCTCTTCAAGCTCGCGCGTGGTAAGACGGCTTTGTGCATCGCTTTGGCTCAGAGCGATCACCGTGAGTAGAATGAAGACAAAGAACGGTTTCATGAAAAGATCCTTTCCATGGACTATATAAACCTTTTTGTCCCCGGCCAGAGTTCCGCCGGAGGGGCTTTAAGATTCCTGCAAAGGAAGATCGGGAGATCTGATTCAAAACGCATCGCGTACTCGTGGGAATGCCTGCCGACGAGCTCCACCGACGTGAATGCTCTTGCGTGGTCCTCAGCCCTACCCCCGACAATGATCATCACTTCACCGGGGCCCTGCAGCCCCCACAGCCAATAATTGTTATGCCCGGAGGAAGCTTTTGGCAATTCGTACTCTTCCCCAAAAAAATCGATTGCCCCTGCCTCACCGTAGTTTTGCGCGTAGATCCCGCACCGGACTTTATCGGAATCCGGCAAAGCCTGATATACTCGCGCGACCGATTCTGTCATTTCCTTCCAGCCATGCATATCCGCATAGTGTTGGGGTAGAACTGTCTTCTGATGCCGCTCTGCCTGGACCTCCCCTATCCCCAACGACGTATTATAGCGCAAGAACGTCTCCACCGGGAGGACGGGCAAGACGAGCGGCGCCGTGACTGCACCGCCGATCACGATCAGAACGCTATACGCCCAAATGACCCAACCTTGCCGGAAGCGATCCACCAACCGTTCCAGTCCGACCGCACCAGCCGCAAAGAACAGAGGATAGATGGGGGAGAGATAGTATGGCTTCCCGCCCTGGAGGACAAAAAGAGCAAAGAGAAGGAGAAATGCGATAGCGAACGCACGATACCGGTTGAGCTCTTTGTGGAGCAAGAGGAGCAGAACGCCCCCGATCCACAGAGGGGCTGTCACGGGATGCTCGTAGAGAATCTGTGCAGACAAGAAATCTGCTGCACTGAACGACACGTTCTTGTACAACCGCGCGTTGTTCATGAACTCCAGCGTCGGCCAATCGTTGACGAACTGCCAGAGAATATGCGGGAGGAACAACAATCCCGCAATGCCGCCTCCCATCCAGAGGTACTTTCCACGCAGATTTTTTCGTTCACGCGTCAATAACAATCCGCCGACCAGGGCAGCACCGAAAAATGACATGCTGATCTTGTTCTGCAGTCCGAGTCCCGCCACCACGCCAAACCAGAGCCACAACTGTCCGTTCTCCTCTTTGATGATACGGATGAGAAGATAAACGGCCACCATCCAAAATAACGGCTCGAAGCCGTTCATCGAATAAAATCCATGGATGGAAAGGTACACGGGTGCGATGATTGTTGCGATGCCTGCAACCAGTTGTGCTCGTGTCCCGCCTCCGAATGCGCGAGCGATCAGTCCGGCAAAGACGACTAATGCAGCGCCGGCAATGGCAGGAAGAAGCCGGAGGGCAACCAACGAATCGCCGAACACGAACCGGTTCACCCAGAGGAGAAAAATTGAGAGCGGGGGATGATCGACGTATCCCCAATCGAGGTGGTCGCTGCACGCGAGGTAGTAGAATTCGTCCCGGAAGTACCCGTAGCCCCCCATCGCGTTCACGACAAGGTGGATGAGGAGCTTGACGAAAGCCAGACCCAGGAGGAGTCTGTTCTGCGAAAGGAATTGCATCAAGGGACACACCACAGGAAAGATGCTTACCAGAGACGATTTCTCAAGCCTCCATTATCTGGGCCCGATAAATTTGTCTCCATTGAAGTGAATCATATGATCGGGATGTTCCATAATCCAAACTTCAGTTTCCCAGGCAAGATTTCGCGTATGGCGCTTAAACTCAGCAAAATCAGGGAAAGCTGAGACGTAGATTTTCCCAGCAGTACATTTCTTT
>JBBEBV010000368.1:0-1891 GCA_040882165.1 Bacteroidota bacterium | reverse complement strand
GCCCAGGACACCAAACTCAATCGCATGGTGGCACTCAAATTCCTCCCGGACCGGGTGAGAATGGACGAGGCCGCGAAGGCCCGCTTCCGCCAGGAAGCGCAGGCCGCCGCAGGACTCAACCACAACAACATCTGCACGATATTCGGCGTGGAGGATGTTGACGGCTCGTTGTTTATGGTCATGGAATACGTCGAAGGTGGGACTCTACGGGAAAGACTCCCCTTCCCCAAAATCGACGAGGCCATCTCCATCGCCTCACAAATCGGCGAGGCATTGCAGGAAGCCCACTCGAAGGATATCGTCCACCGGGACGTGAAGGCCGACAACATCATGCTGACCGCAAAAGGGCAGGCAAAAGTGATGGATTTTGGCCTTGCGAAACTCAAGGGCTCGCTCAAGCTTACCCGCACATCGAGTACGGTCGGCACGATGGGGTACATGGCTCCTGAACAGATTCAAGGCGGCGAGGTTGATGATCGGAGCGATATCTTCTCGTTCGGCGTGCTCTTGTTTGAAATCCTCACCGGCAAGCTTCCGTTCCGAGGCGAGCACGAAGCGGCAATGGTGTATTCCATCGTCAACGAAGAGCCCCAGGATATCAGCCAGATGCTGCCGGATCTCTCGCCCATAGTCGTGAACTGCATCCAGCGATGCCTGGAGAAGGACCCGAAGGACCGCTATCAGCATTTCGATGATATTGTGGCGGATCTCAGGAGATCACAGAAAAAGACTTCGCGCGTCATGAGAAGCTCGGCACATATGACGTCGATCCCATCTACTCAACCGATCTCCTCGGCCGACATTGCGTCGGGCCCGGCAAGCGGAACCACGTCGGTCAAGAGGCGCGCCGGCGTAATAGGTGGAGCGCTTGGAGGTGTTGCGGCGATCGCGTTCGTTGTCTGGTTCTTCTCCGGCCCCTCGCTGCCCAGGGTGAATCCGAACATGGAGGTCTCCGTGATGCAGATCCCGGCGACCGAGTACTACTATCCCGGCATTTCCCCCGACGGCAAATGGCTGACGTTCCCCGGTGCAGACCTGAATGGCAAATGGGACATCTACATGATGTTGATCGAAACGGGGGAGAGCAAACGTGTGACATTTGACTCAAGCGCCACTCTTGCCGGGGCCTCTACCGCACGGTTCTCCCCCGATGGCACCCTGATAACGTACGGCCGGAGGGATCCGAAGACCAACCTGGCATCGGTGTGTGTCGTTTCGGTTCTGAGCGGACAGGTGCGCGTCGTGGCAGACACCGGCGTCAGCCCGCGTTGGAGCCCCGTGGACGGTCGGATATACTACTTTCGAGCATTGGGGCGAGCGTATCCCGGCCGGTCCGCGTTCCGAGAGTATTGGAGTGTCTCACCAAAAGGGGGAGATTCTCGGCTTGAGTTCGCCGACTCCACGGTTACTGGACAGTCCAGTTTCTTTTCTCTGGGAATGTCGCCCACAGGCCGAAAGCTCGTTTTCACCCGGCCGACGGGCAACCAGATCAATGAGATATTCGTTCGGGACCTTGAGACCGGCGAGGAGACACAGCTGACCCACGATAAGCGGATTATCGACGAAGTGGTGTGGGCAGACAATGGATACATCTTCTTTACGTCCAACCGGAGCGGCAATTTCAATATCTGGGCCATGCCTGAAGAGGGAGGAGATGCAGTTCAAATTACCAGGGGGGCGGGACCAGATAACGGACTGACATACTCGGAAGCTGCAAACAGGATGGTCTTTTCACAGCGCACGCTCCTCTCAACGGCCTGGATCGTCAACACGGACGGAACGGGAAACCGACAGCTTTTTCCCGAGGACAATTTACTGGAATCTCACATATCACCCGACGGAAAGAGACTCGTCCTGCGCGTCAGTCACTCGACGCTTCTGCCAACGCTCA
>JBBEBV010000367.1:0-1893 GCA_040882165.1 Bacteroidota bacterium | reverse complement strand
TCAACCTGCATCCATTTCGACTGCAAACTGTGAACCGGGCGCGGGGCCGCGTTTGGGAGCGGCGGGACTCTTCGGTTCGGTAAGATCATACCCTCTCTCTCCGGCGTTGGTAAATTCGGGGTAAGCGGACATTCCATGCTCGCCGATATCGAGCCCTTCGAACTCTTCCTCCGGTGAAACCCGGATCCCCGCGACAACCTTGATGAGGTACCATGCGCCAAAAGATGCCGTGAAGGTGAACAGCCCGACGCTTGCAACTCCAATCAGTTGATTGATCAGGAGAGCCGACCCTCCTCCGTAGAACAATCCATCACCGGTCGTGTTCGGTGTAAATTGACTCTGCGCGAACAGACCTACAGCCAGGGTTCCAAACATGCCGTTTACAAGGTGCACCGACAATGCGCCGACCGGGTCATCGATCTTTATCCGGTCAAATCCGAGCACGGCAAACACGACCAGCACTCCGGCGGCCAGGCCGATGAGGATGGCACTGCCGACGCTCACATACGCGCAACCTGCAGTGATCGCCACAAGCCCCCCCAAACACCCGTTAATCGTCATGCTGAGATCGGGCTTTCCGATGACGAGCCACGCCACGATCGTCGAGCTCAGAATGCCCGCCGCTGCCGCACTATTGGTAGTGATCGCGATATGCGCGATCGCCCCGGGATCCGCCGCCATCGTGCTGCCGGGATTGAACCCGAACCATCCGAGCCAGAGAATGAACGCGCCCAGGGTGGCCAGGGGCATACTGTGTCCGGGGATCGGATGGGCCTTTCCTCCCTTGAACTTGCCGATGCGGGGACCAAGAACCAACACCCCGGCAAGCGCAGCCCACCCGCCAACGGAGTGGACCGTTGTTGACCCTGCAAAATCCCAGAAACCGAGTCCGGCCAACCATCCCCCTCCCCAGATCCAATGTCCCGTGATCGGATACAGAATCCCGACCATAACAAACGAAAAGAGGATGAAGGACATGTATTTGATCCGCTCTGCGACCGCGCCGGAGACGATTGTTGCCGCTGTCCCGGCGAACACGAGCTGGAAGAAGAACTTTGCCATCAGGGGGACCGTTGCCCAACTGATGGCGCTATAGACTCCCTGATACGCATCGCCGGTCGCCGGACTGTTGTCAGCTCCGCCGAGCATGAACATTCCCTCAAGGCCGAAGAAGCCGTTCCCGTTTCCGTACATGAGTCCCCACCCGACAAACCAGAACGCGAGCGACGAAACGGCAAACACGATAAAATTCTTGGAGAGGATATTCACCGTGTTCTTTGCGCGGACAAATCCGGCCTCCACCATGGCGAACCCGGTATTCATGAAGAACACCAGCATACCGGCCAAAAGCACCCACAGCGTGTCAACGACTACTTTTTGATCCATTGGATTCTGTTCCTTTCAAGGTTGTTATTCCGCACGGTTGTTTTTAAAGCGCTTCCGTTCCGACCTCTTCCGTGCGCACGCGGATCACCTCTTCGACCGGAAGCACGAAAATCTTGCCGTCCCCGACCTGTCCGGTTTTTGCCAACCGGACAATAACGGAGACCGCGGTCTCGAGCCGTTCCTCGGGCACCACGAGTTCCAGCTTCACCTTGGGGAGGAAGTCGATCTTGTATTCGGAGCCGCGGTAGACCTCGGTATGCCCTTTTTGCCTTCCGACCCCTTTTACCTCCACGATGGTCATGCCGCGAAAGCCGGCTTCCAGCAGGGCTTCCCGTACCTCGTCCAGCTTGTGAGGCCGAATTATCGCCTCAATTTTCTTCATAGAAACCTCTATTAATAAGTATTGTGATATTGTTGATTAGCCGTAATAACTACTGTCAAATGGCAAAAACAACTTACAATATAAAGTCATTTTTGGGAAAGTCAAGAATAATTTTTACAAAGTTT
>JBBEBV010000366.1:0-1897 GCA_040882165.1 Bacteroidota bacterium | reverse complement strand
GCGTCCGCGATGAGGAATCGCTCACGAACCCCGATCCGATCCGCTACAAAATCAGAATCGTGCCGGACGATTACCCTGCGGTGGCGATCCTTCAACCGGGACGCAACCTCGACATTGCAGGCAATCAGTTCCTCCCCCTCCTCATCCAGGCGAGAGATGATTTCGGCATCTCCACGCTCCGGTTGGGATACCGGCTTGTCCATTCACGCTACGAGCAGCCGCAGGAGACACCAAGGTTCCTTTCCATTCCGATCCCTTCCTCCCGTAACGGACAGGTCGAGACCCCCTACACCTGGGACCTTGCGCCACTCAGCCTTGTTCCGGAGGACGTCGTCGAGTACTTCGCGGAAGTGTTCGATAACGACGTCATCCATGGCCCGAAGAGCGGCAGGAGCCAAATGTTTCTTCTCCGCCTCCCTTCGCTCGAGGAGGTTTTTGCGGAATCTGAGAAAGGTCAGGATCAATCGATCGACGATTTGAAACAAACCCTTCAGGACGCGAAGGAGCTCAAGGAAAAGCTTGAGTCCATTCAGCAGGACATCCGGACGAACAAGGAGATGGACTGGCAGCAGCAAAAGAAACTGGAGGAGATGGCGAAACAATACCAGGAGCTGCAGAAGAAACTGGAGGAAGTGAAGAACAACGTCGATCAACTCGTTCAGAAGATGGACCAGCAAAACATTCTCTCGCAGGAGACGTTGGAGAAGTACATGGAATTGCAGCAACTCTTTGAACAACTCGATTCCGCAGAACTTCAGCAAATTATGAAGCAGATGCAGCAGGCCATGCAGCAAGTGAACCGCGAGCAGCTTCAGCAGGCGCTCCAGAAGATGACCTTCTCTGAAGAACGCTTCCGGGAGAGTCTCGAACGCACCCTCAATCTTCTGAAGCGTATCCAGATCGAACAGAAGCTTGACGAAGTCAAAAAACGGGCCGAAACGCTTGAGGCACAGCAGAAAGATCTGCAGGACCAAACTGGGAAGGCACAGAACGATCAGGGAAAGCTGAACGAGCTTGCGAAGCAACAGGACGACCTCGCCAAGCAGGAACAGCGTCTGGAAGAAGCGGCGCGCGAACTCCAGAAACGCATGGAGGAGTTCTTTGCGGAGATGCCGTCAGACAAGATGCAGCAGCTAAACGAGCAAGTCGCCGGACAGAAGATCGACCAGGCCATGCAGCAGGCCAGCTCGATGATGCAGCAGGGGAAGCCGCAACAAGCCGGAGCCATGCAACAGCAGGCACAGCAAAACCTGCAACAGATGTCGGAACAACTCCAATCGATGCAGCAGGAGATGCTGCAGCAGCAGATGCAGCATGTGATGAACGAGATGCGCCGGGCGATCAACAACCTGCTGGAGCTCTCGAAACGTGAGGAGGCGTTGAAACAACAATCGCAATCCGCTCCCCCCAATTCCCCCCAACTTCGGCAGAACGCGCAGGACCAGTTGCGGCTCATGCAAGACCTGGGGAACGTCATTCAGGGGCTCAGCGAACTCTCCAAACGCTCCTTTGCCGTGACGCCCGAGATGGGAAAAGCGATTGGCGAGGCGTTCCAGAAGATGCAGAGCGCCATGAGCAGTCTCGACGCACGCAACGGTTTTATGGCGTCCCAGGAACAGGGAAGCGCCATGGGGTCACTCAACAAAGCGGCCATCGAGGTGCAAAATTCCCTTCAGGCGATGATGCAGGGAGGAAGCGGCGGTGGCATGGGGGGACTGATGCAGCAACTTCAGTCGATGGCGGGGCAGCAGCAATCGATCAACCTTCAAACACAACAGATGCGGGCAGCCGCGGAAGCCGCGCGGCTTGCCACGGAGCAGGAGGCCGTGCGAAAATCGCTCGAACAGCTCAACAAGGAAGCGCAGGCAAGCGGCGAGGGAAAGCGGATCCTCGGCGA
>JBBEBV010000365.1:0-1899 GCA_040882165.1 Bacteroidota bacterium | reverse complement strand
CCGACGATGCTCGCCTCGGCAAGAGGAGAATTGAAAGCGCGGTCGGTGCCGAACTTTGTCGAAATTCCTTTCGTTGCCGTGAACACGCCCCCTTTCCCGTCCGCGATATCCTCTCCGAACATGATCATCTTCGGATTTCGTTCCATTTCCTCTTTCAAGGCATGGTTGATGGCGTCGACAAGAACCACTTTCGGACCTTCGTGCTTCCGTTCGACGAAATCCTTCGGGGGACTGGCGTGGGCCGTTCCGTACACATGGTGCTCCACCGTCGCCGGGTCGGGAATTGGACGGGTCAGCGCCCATTCTGCCGCCGCATCGACCGCGTGCTTCACCTCTTTCTGGATTTCGTTTGCTTCTTTGTCCGTGATGTACCCCTCCTCGATGAGGATGTGGGTCATCATCGGGATCGGATCGCGCGCTTTGTCCCGTTCCAGATCTTCTTTTGAACGATATTTAAACTGGTCGTCCGACGAGGAATGGGGCAATAACCGGACGACATGCGCCTGCACGAGGCTCGGTCCGCCTCCTTGCCTGGCACGCTCCACCGCCTTCTTCATCGCGGCATGGACTTCAAAAAAATTCGAACCATCCACCTCAAAGCGTTCAAGTCCCTGGAAGCCGGCTGTCGCCTCGTAGATCGATGCGCCCGCCGTCTGGTGAGCAACCGGGACGGAAATCGCGAACTTATTATCCTGTATAAAGAAGATGACCGGGAATGCATCCCGCGCCGCCCAGTTCACCGCCTCAAAGAACTCTCCTTCACTCGTCGCCCCTTCACCGGATGACACATAGACCACTTCATCGGTTCGTTCCTTCTTGGCTCCCATAGCCACACCAACGGCCTGGAGATACTGGGTGCCTGTCGGACTTGACTGTGTCGGCATCCGGAGGTCCACCCTCCCGTAATGTCCCTGAGGCTGGCGTCCCCCGCTGGTAGGATCCTCGGCACGGTGGAGAGAGATGAGCATGACATCTTCGGCCGTCATTCCCATTTGAAGGGAGAAGGCCATGTCACGGTAATAGGGGAAGGACCAGTCGTGTTGAGGGCGGAGTGCCGCGGCGGCAGCGACCTGTGCGGCCTCGTGTCCGGATCCGCCGATATGGAAAAAAGCCTTTCCCTGCTTCAGGAGGATGAGGATCTTCTCATCGAGCCTGCGGGCAGTCAGCATCGTGCGATAGACGCGGAGGAGTTCGTCCTTTGAGAGGCCGGTGGCCTTGGAGTGCTTTGGGGCCGCGGTCGTCTGAGCCGCCATCGTGGTGTGTCTCCCTTATTGAAGAACTCTGATCCTACGCCGAGGATGTCCGGGCGCGATCGATCTGAAATGCCTCCACCCTTTGCAGAAGTGATTCGGGCGCAAAGAGTACCGGCTCACATCCGAATACGACACCAAATGCCTGCGTCAGCGTCGCCTGAACTTCGTTCAGCGAAACTTCTCTTCCCAGCACCTGCTGCATGGAGGTGACGCCTTTATGAAAGATACCACAGGGAATAATGCGATCGAATTTGGTAAGGTCGGTATTGACGTTCAGGGCAAAGCCATGCATGGTGATCCATTTGCTGACCCGCACACCAAGGGCGGCGATTTTTTCCCCCTTCACCCAGACACCGGTCAGCCCCTCCTCCCGATCCGCCTCGATGTCGAACTCCGCCAGCGCCAGGATGATCACTTCTTCCAGGCACCGGAGATAGCGGTGGATATCCGGAAAGTACCGGTTCAGGTCGATGATCGGATACCCGACGATTTGGCCCGGGCCATGGTACGTAATGTCCCCTCCACGGTCGATCCGGAACACATCCACTCCTCCTGCCCTGAGCTCCTGCTCCGAAGCGAGGAGGTGGTCCTGGTCTCCCCCTTTGCCGATCGTAAATACATGCTCATGTTCGGTAAAGAGAAGCAG
>JBBEBV010000364.1:0-11960 GCA_040882165.1 Bacteroidota bacterium | reverse complement strand
CGGGCAAAAAAATGCCTCTCACGGCGATAGCCATGCTTCAAAAGAGATAAAGCGCTGAGAACCGGTGGCCAAAAAAAGGGGGGGTGACGACGCTTATTTGATCGGTGATCTCACCCTGTGGAGTACTTCATGCTTCGATTTTCAATTACGGTTGCGTATTTGTGGCTGGGGTTCGACATGCTGCCCACCACTTTGAGGGAACCCGAAGGGTAGTTGCAATGAACGGTTCCTCGTCAGCACTAAGTCCCGAGGGAATCCCGCTGGTTTCCAGCGGGATGAATCGAAGGACTTAGCGATCGCCCCGAGTATCATCATAGAAAAGGCGAGAGATCACCAACAGGTTGCTGACAAGCCCCGTGTTAAGGGCCACAAAGACACCGGGGTACGAACTGATCTTAATCACATATCGCAAAAAAGGATTGACCTTAGCCCTGCGAATTCGTAAGTTATCAGGGTAGCCCCAATGGACAGAGTTCCCCAACTCCTTCAGTTTACGCTTGACGAGCAGCGATACGCTCTCCCACTCTTCGTGGTGGAGCGCATTGTGCGAGCTGCCGAAATCACGCCGCTCCCCAAAGTTCCGGAAATCGTGCTCGGCGTACTCAACGTCCACGGAGCCGTCATTCCCGCCGTCAACATCCGCAAGCGTTTCAACATCACGGAGCAAGAAATAGGAATCAGCGATCAGCTTATCATCGCCAGAACGAAACGGCGAATGGTGGCTTTGCCGGTCGACGCCGTACTCGGCGTCCTGGAGTATCCCGAAGAACTCATTGTGAAAGCGGAGCAAATCGTTCCGCACTTAGACTATGTGCAAGGGGTGCTCAAACTTGACGATGGGCTTGTCCTGATTCACGACCTTGACACTTTTCTTTCTCTGGACGAACACCTGACGCTTGACGAAGCAATGAAATGAAGTCGCTGTGTAAAACTCTGAAGCAGAAACTCAACATCAATTCTTCCTATGGACCTACGGGTCAACGACGAACTCTTGTCACGTTTCGCCGCCGTCGTTGCGGAACGAATGGGTCTTTCCTTTCCGAAGGAGCGCTGGAGCGATCTCGAGCGCGGAATACTCTCCGCAGGCGTAGAACTTGGGTTTCACGAACCCGAGTCAACGATCCGCTGGTTCCTCTCCTCTCAACCCGACAAGAGCCGCACAGAAATTCTCGCAAGTCATTTGACGGTCGGCGAGACCTATTTCTTTCGCGACGCGAAAAGCTTTCAGGCTCTCGAAGAACGTCTTCTTCCCACCCTGATCTCCTCCCGTCGGCAGGATAAGCGTTTGCGAATCTGGAGCGCCGGTTGCTGCACGGGCGAAGAGCCCTATTCGATCGCCATCCTTCTCCATTCGCTGCTGCCGGATTTCCAGGAATGGACCATCACACTGCTCGCGACGGACATCAATCCCCGCTTTCTGCGCAAGGCCTCTGAAGGAGTCTACGGCGACTGGTCCTTTCGTGATACACCCGCATGGGTAAAGGAGCGCTATTTCACCAGGCGACGTGATGGCCGATTCGAGATTATACCTGTCATTCGTTCCATGGTCACGTTGACTCCCCTCAATGTGGTTGATGATTCCTACCCATCATTCGTTACCAATACCAATGCGATGGACCTGGTGCTCTGCAGGAATGTTCTGATGTATTTTCTTCCGCACCAGGCCAGGAAAGTCGTAGAAAAATTCTTCCGTTCCCTTGTTTCCTCGGGATGGCTTCTTGTCAGTCCAAGTGAGATGTCGCAGACGCTGTTTCCGGAATTTGAAACGGTACAACTCTCCGGTGCGCTGTGTTATCGGAAGAGAACAGAGCAACCCCAACATATTTTCCCAACTCTCTCTTCTTTGGAAGAAGCTCCCGCCCTTGCCGTTGACGCCGAAGAACGTGATGAGCCGGATACACCCATGGTCGCTCCATCACCGTGGAGTCCGATTGCAGAGGAATCTGACGATGTGGCTAAGGAAACACCCAAGGCATCGGGGTCACAGGAAGTCTATCTCGAAGCACACAGGGAGTATGAACGCGGACACTTCACGAAGGCGGCTGAGCGAATCCTCGCTTCCTTGCCGGCCAGCCCGACTGCGGTCTGGCGGGCACATCCAATCGACGCCGCCCTCCTTTCCCTCCTTGCCCGCATACGGGCAAGTCAGGGCGATCTCGCCGGGGCTGAAGAACAATGCCGCAAAGCGATAGAAGCCGATAAGCTCAACCCCGTGCACCCGTATCTTCACGCTACGATCGTGCACGAGCAGGGGCGAGACGACGAAGCAATCCACTCCCTGCGAAAGGCCCTCTATTTGGATCCCGACTTTGCCCTTGCACATTTTCTGCTTGCCAATCTTGCACGGCGGCACGGGAAGACTCGTGAAGCCGGAAAACACTTTCGTGAGACCCTCCGTCTCCTCAGCCGCTATCGGCAGGATCAAATACTGCCTGAGTCGGACGGTATGACCGCAGGGAGACTCAAGGAGATCATCCATTCCGTGACGCAGAGGGAAATAGGTTTATGAGCGAACAACTCCACGGCAATCAATCAGATCGTAAACGGGAAATTGATTGGACGGAAATCCACCGGCGGCTTGAGACCGTCAGCGCGACTCTCGCTTCCGACTGGAATCCCACACCGGAGAAGTCAAAGGAGATTCTCCGCTTAAGGGCGAGAGCGCTTGCACGGGAGCCGAAAACGGAAGAACCGCCCGATCAATCTCTGGAGATCGTCGAATTCCTGCTGGCCTATGAACGCTATGGCGTCGAAACCCTGTTTATCCGCGAGGTGTACCCGCTCAGGGAGCTGACGCCGCTCCCCGGAACACCGCCGTTCGTCCTTGGAATTATCAATGTGCGGGGAAAAATGCTCTCGGTACTCGATCTCAAAAAGTTCTTCGATCTCCCGGAAAAAGGACTGACCGACCTTAACAAGGTCATCGTGCTGCACTCGGGTATCATGGAGTTTGGCATTCTTGCCGATGCAATCCTTGGAGTCAAGACAATCCCATCCGGCAGTCTGCAGCCGGCACTCCCAACGCTGACAGGCATACGGGAAGAATATCTCAAGGGATTGACGCCGGACCGGGCCATCATTCTGGCCGCGGAGAAGTTGCTGGCAGACAAACGCATCGTGGTGCATCAAGAGCAGGAAGGGTAAAGAGAACAGGAGAAGCAGACGAAACAGGGGATGAGGGCGCTGAGCTCCCGCGAAACGCTTGGAGGAGGAACACATGGCACACAAAACCCGAAACTCACGGACTTGACCTCTTATAAGGAGAACCTCAGATGAAATGGTTTCTTAATTTCGCGACACAAGCGAAGCTCTTCATGGGTTTCGGCTTAATGATTATCTTCATGGCGACCGTGATGGTTACAGCCTACGTGGGTATCACGGCAATTCAGGAGTCTCATAAGAGCACCTTCGATGTCTTTGAAAATTCCCTGAACCTCAAAGACGTTCGCTCTAACCAGAATGCAATGCAGTCGAACTTGCTCAACATGATCCTGGTTACTGATCGGGCTGAGCGGGACAGACTGCTTCAGGATATTCTGACACGCGACAAAGCGAACGGGGAAAACATGCAGCGTGTTACGCAACGCAGCACGAATGATCCGGAGATTCTCTCGAAGATCGAGGAGCTTGAGGCTATACGCGTTCCCTTCCGCCAGGTCCGAGAAACGCGGATCATCCCCTTGATCTATGAGGGAAAGGTTGAGGAGGCAAAACGGTTGGCTTTCGGCATCCAGGCTGAACAGAATGAGAAGATGCGTGTTCTTGCTGATGAATTGGTGGATGCATTGCAGGAAAAGGCAACGGCAGCCGTAAGCCAGTCCGAGCAAAGGACGAATGAAACCATCCGTTTGTTTGTGCTTGTAGGACTGATCGCATTGCTGCTTGGCGTGCTGATGGCTGTGTTGCTGAATCGCATCATCGCCGGTCCCCTCAAGGCGGTCTCAGCGGTTGCTGAACGGGTTGCGGCAGGGGATCTCACGGTCTCCGTTCCGTCGGATTCACGGACGGATGAGGTGGGCAGACTGAGCCAGACGTTTCGTACCATGGTAGAGAACCTTCGACGTGTAACAGCTGATATCATGGCAGGTGTCAATGTATTAGGTTCGGCTGCGAGCGAAATACTTGCAGGAACTACCCAGGTGGCAGCCGGGGCCTCGGAGACGGCAACGGCGGTGAGCGAAACGACGACGACCGTGGAGGAAGTCAAGCAAACGGCACTGGTCTCGAGCCAGAAGGCCAAATACGTTTCAGACAGTTCCCAGAAAGTGGCCCAGATCTCGCAAACGGGGAGAAAATCGGTTGAACAATCGCTCGAAGGCATGACGCAGGTCAGGCGGCAGATGGAGTCGATCGCCGAGACCGTCGTGCGCTTGAGCGAGCAGAGCCAGGCCATCGGGGAGATCATCGCTGCGGTGAACGATTTAGCCGAGCAGTCGAACCTCCTGGCGGTGAATGCGGCGATTGAAGCGGCCAAGGCAGGCGAACAGGGGAAGGGATTTGCGGTGGTGGCGCAGGAGGTGAAGAGTTTAGCCGAGCAGTCGAAGCAGGCGACGGCACAGGTGCGGACGATCCTGATGGACATTCAAAAGGCCACGAGTGCGGCGGTGATGGCGACCGAACAGGGAAGCAAAGCGGTGGAAGCGGGCATGAAACAATCGACGGAGGCGGGGGAATCGATCCGGATGCTGGCGGAGAGCATTACGGAAGCGGCACAGGCGGCGACACAGATAGCGGCATCGAGCCAACAGCAGTTGGCGGGGATGGACCAGGTGGCGCTGGCGATGGAGAACATCAAGCAAGCCAGCACGCAGAACGTGGCAAGCACCAAACAGGCGGAAATAGCGGCACAGAACCTCAATGAGATAGGACAAAAATTAAAGCGGCTCGTAGTAGCGACTTCAGTCGCTCATGACGACTGAAGTCGTCACTACGAACTCACCCCAAACCCATTGCGAACGAAGGGGAACGCTCCAGTGTATGACTACCGAAAACTAACTCTGGGGGGAAGGATATTTTTTGATCACGGCCGCGAACGTTGAGCATGCCCCGATTCTGTACACACCGCAGCGGAGAACGGAATTGGACGATAGCTTGTAGTAGCGAGCTTGTAGTAGCGACTACTGACGACTGAAGTCGTCACTACAAACCGTCACTACAAACCCGGTACAAACGGAGAGCATAGCGATGAAAGAACGGAACAACGATTTCCAGAAGAAGATTCTTGCCACCTTTCAGGTTGAGGCGACAGAACGCGTCAAGATTGTTATTGACGGATTGCTCCGACTCGAAAAGAGCGACGACCCGGCAGAGCAGGGACAAATTGTTGAGGCTCTTTTTCGCGAGACGCATAGTCTCAAGGGCGCGGCGCGGGCGGTCAGCAGCTCCGAAATCGAGCGCGTCTGCGGATCGCTTGAAAGCATCTTCTCCGCGCTGAAGAAGGGGCAGGCAAAACAATCTGCGGGCTTGTTGGACATTCTTCACCGTGCCGTCGACGAGCTTGTACATCTTCTTTCGAGCGTCAGCTCTCCTCCCTCCTCCAAGGACCTGACGAAGGTCAACGCGGTCACGGATGCCCTTGAGAAGTTCCTTGCCGGCGAGGTCTCTGGAGAGCGGGAAACGTCTTCTTCTTCTCAACTCATCATCCCGGCTCCCGACGTGGCTCCGGAGCCTGTTGTTCTACCCGAGCCGGGGGCTTTCAGGCCTCACGAGACCGTCCGGGTTGCCGTTGCGAAGCTCGATTCGCTGATGCTTCAAGCCGAAGAAATGGTTTCACTGAAACTTGCCGCTGTTCAGCGTACAGCCGATCTGCAATCGAGTTCGCATGAATTCGGCTCCTGGAAGAAAAAGTGGGCTCGCGTATACAGCGACGTGCACGCATTACAACGTTCGTTGGAGAAGAACAACAGACATGGCGACCGCCCACAACATGGTTTTGACCTACCAAAGTTTCTCGATTTCATGGAATCCAGCGCCTCATTCCTGCGCGCGTTCGAGCAGCGTCTTGCCGATGTGACGAAAACGTCATTACGCGATCAGCGATCAATTGCCCTCCTGGTGGAGAGCTTGCTGGACGATGCGAAGAAAGCGCTCATGTTCCCGTTCTCCTCGTTGCTCGAAGCATTCCCGAAACTCGTCCGCGATCTTGCGCGCGACCAGAAAAAGGAAGTAGAGCTCGTGATGTCAGGAGTGGACATTGAGATTGACAGGCGCATTCTGGAAACCTTGAAGGATCCTCTCATTCATTTGATGAGAAACTGCATCGACCACGGGATTGAACCGCCGGAAGAACGCCGGCGTAAAGGGAAATCGCCGCGCGGAACGATCACCGTCTCGGTGTCTCAGAAAAACGGGGACAAGATTGAAGTCAGCGTCTCCGATGACGGCGTCGGGATTGACCCGCCGAAGGTTCGCGCTGCAGCGGTGAAGAACCGCATTCTCGCCGAAAGCGAAGCCTCCGGCATGACGGACGACGAAGCGCTCTTGCTGATCTTTCAGTCCGGCGTTTCCACAAGTCCCATGATCACGGACGTGTCCGGAAGGGGCCTCGGACTTGCGATCGTGCGGGAGCGTGTGGAGAACCTCGGTGGCCATGTTTCGCTGGAATCCGTTCGGGGGCACGGAACGACATTTCGTCTTGTCCTCCCCCTCACGCTTGCAACGGTTCGGGGTCTCCTCGTCACACTGGACGAACACCAGTTTGTTGTTCCGGCAGCGGGCGTCGAGCGCGTCGTCAGATTTCACAAAGAGGAGGTGCGGACGGTGGAGAACCGGGAAACCATTTCGCACAACGGCCAGGTCATTGCCCTCGTGCAGTTGAGCGACATCCTCGGTCTACCCCGTCGATCGAAAGGCGAAGATTCGACCAAAGCGCTTCAGGCGTTTCTGTTGAACGTCCTCAATCGACGCATTGCGTTTGTGGTCGATGTCGTTCTCCAAGAACAGGAAGTGCTCGTGAAGAGTCTTGGGCCGCAGTTGGTTCGCGTCCGGAACATAGCCGGATCAACGATCCTCGGCTCGGGAAAGGTCGTACCGATTCTCAATCTTGCAGACCTCGTCATGTCCGCTGTTCGACTTGCGAGATCGGAACAACCGCGTTTGACCGCGGAGGTCACAAGGGAAACCGAACGGCGGCTATCCGTGCTCGTCGTGGAAGACTCCATAACAGCGCGTACACTCCTGAGGAGTATTCTGGAAACCGCAGGTTATACGGTGACGACGGCGATCGACGGAATTGATGCCTTGACTCAACTGCGGACGGGTGATTTCAACATCGTCGTTTCGGATGTGGATATGCCGAGGATGAACGGCTTCGATCTCACCACCAGGATACGGGCAGACAAAACATTTTCGGAACTTCCCGTGGTGCTGGTGACCGCCCTTGAGTCACGTGAGGACCGTGAACGAGGAGTGGACGTCGGTGCAAATGCGTATATTGTGAAAAGTAGTTTTGATCAGAGCAATTTGTTGGAGACGATTCGGAGGTTGATATGATGGTTTCTGGATCAAGGTTATAAAGGAACAAAGTACAAATGAACTCGAAACTCAAAACCCGAAACTCATAACTCGAAACTGATTATTCATCATGATCAAGATCCTCATCGTCGAAGATTCGCCGGTTGTCCGTGAGTTTCTGATTCACATCTTAAGCTCCGATCCGGAGATCAGCGTGATTGGCGCTGCGCACAACGGGGAGGAGGCAGTCGATGCGGTACGGCTGAAGCAGCCGGACCTCGTCACCATGGATATCCACATGCCGAAGATGAACGGCTTCGATGCGACACGGAGAATCATGGAGACGAATCCCGTCCCCATTGTGATCGTCAGTGGAAGTTCGAGCTCGGAAGAGATTGCCACCACGTTCCATGCGCTCGAGTCGGGCGCGCTGGCGGTGGTTCGCCGTCCGGCCGGAATCGCGCATCCGGACCATGAGACTACGGCGAGAGAATTGATTCAGACCGTCAAGCTTATGTCCGAAGTCAAAGTGGTCAGACGATGGCGACGGACTGACCGAAAGACAACCACTCCTGTGGAACCGCCCCCGATAGAACCACAAAAGAGTGCAGGCGATATCAGGCTCGTCGCTCTTGGCGCCTCTACGGGAGGACCACTGGCGATTCAGACGATCCTCTCTTTACTGCGAAGAGAATTTCCAGTCCCTCTCATCATCGTTCAACACATGGCCGCGGGATTTGTGCACGGATTTACGGAATGGCTTGGACAATCCTCTTCCCTTCCTGTTTGCGTCGCCACAAACGGAGAACCTCTTTTGCCCGGACATGCGTATGTCGCGCCTGACGGGTACCACACGCTTGTCAGAGGCGATCTCCGCATCATCCTTCGAAAGGATGAGCCTGAGAACGGTCTTCGGCCTGCCGTGGCTGCTCTGTTTCGCTCGGTCGCGGAAGCATTCGGACCTGCCGCGATCGGTGTTTTGCTGACAGGGATGGGAAAAGACGGTGCGGAGCAATTACGATTGATGAGAGATCGCGGTGCAACGACGATCGCCCAAAGCCCGGAAAGTTGCATCGTTTTCGGAATGCCGGGAGAAGCGGTAAGACTTGGCGCCGCGACATTTGTCTTTTCGCCGGAAAAGATTGCGGAAGCATTGGCTACGTTGGTTGAAAGAAACCGATGAATCTGGTGCTCAACTCAGACCTGAAAGAGGGGGTAAAATTATGAAAGCCGATAAACAACTGAATCATTCGGAGATTCTGATCGTCGAGGACAGTCCGACGCAGCTTGAACAACTTCGGCATTTTCTTGAAGAACAGGATTACATTGTCAGATCGGCTACAAACGGAGAGGAGGGGCTCGAATCTGCACGCAGCCATCCTCCTGCCGCCATCATCAGTGATATCGTCATGCCGGAGATGGACGGCTATGCCCTTTGCAGGGCCATCCGGTCGGACGACATGCTGAAGGAGACCCCCGTCGTCTTGCTGACATCCCTCTCCAGTCCCAAGGATGTGATCGAAGCCCTCCGGTGTGGGGCCGATAACTTCATCAGGAAACCATATGACAATCGACATCTCCTGCTGCGTCTTGAGCATATTCTCACGAACCGAAAGCTCCGTGTAACCGACAAAGTGAACGTGGGCGTCGAATTGTATCTTGGTGGAGATAAATATTTCATTACGGCCGAACGCCAACAGATTCTCGACCTCCTGATCTCCACCTACGAACAGGCCGTGCAATTGTGCGGTGAGCTGAGGGTGCGTGAGCAGCAAGTCGAACGCGCGAACACAATTCTCAAGGGGATCTACAGTATCGCCAAGGGGCTGAACCAGGCGTCAACGGAACGTCAGGTTGTGGATTCTGTCTTGGCGCGTGCCCTGGAACTGCCGGATGTCTCTGCGGGATGGCTCTCGCTTCGCGAAGGAGAGTCGGGATTTCGGCTTGCCGGTTCCCGCGGGCTTCCTCCATCGCTGGAAGTTCTGGGCGCGATGGAAGGCGATTGCCTCTGTCGCCGGAAAGCTCTTGCGGGCGAAATCGACAAGGCGATGAACATCACCGAATGTGAGCGGCTGCAGCGCTCCAAGGGCGATACGCGCGGTTTACACTCGCACGTGACGGTTCCCTTGCGCATTGGCAGCCGCCTGCTCGGTATTCTGAATCTGGTCGGGACTGGGGAAGTTCTCTTCAGCGACAACGATCTTGTGGTTCTCAACGGCATCGGCAACCAGATCGGTGCGGCTCTTGAACGCACCCGCGTACACGAGCATCTGGAAGAGTTGGTAAAAGAGAGAACCGCTGAATTGAGAGAATCCGAGTTGCGGTTTCGTACTGTCTTTAAATCCCAGAAAGACGCTGTGTTTGTCATTTCAATGGATCGTAGAGTGCTGAACATGAATGAGGCGGCGGAGCGGATGTCGGGTTATACGCTGGAAAACGTGAAGGCTGGATCGACAGAAGTGTTCCATGTTGATCACGATCATTACGTGCAGTTTGGCGAGCGCATGCGTGCAGCGTTTTCACGGAATGAGTCGGCGCAGTTCGAGTTCAGACTCAAGAGAAGGAATGGTGACGTTTTCCACACAGAGCACACGGTTTCACAACTCAAGAATGATGTCGACGAGCAGATTGGCATCGTCAGTGTCGTGAGAGATATCACCGAGCGCAAGCGAGCAGAAGAGGAACGGAAGAATCTTCAGGCGCAACTCATCCAGGCGCAGAAAATGGAGAGCATCGGCTCGCTGGCGGGGGGGATTGCGCACGACTTCAACAATATTCTCGGAATCATCCTTGGTCACGCGTCGATCCTCCAACGTGCATCGAAGCAGCCTGAGGCTATTCCCTCGAGTGTGGATGCGATCACGAAAGCCGTAACACGGGGAGCCGGCCTGGTGCGGCAACTCCTCACCTTCTCCCGCAAGGCAGATACAACGACGGAAACCGTCAGAATCAACGATCTCATTGAGGAACTGGTCACAATGCTCAATGAGACATTCCCAAAAACAATCACCATCGCCACGCATCTTGATACACAACTTCCAGCCACAAATGCCGATGCCAACCAGCTTCATCAGGCATTGCTGAATCTCGCCATCAACTGCAGGGACGCGATGCCCGACGGCGGAACACTGACCTTTTCTACTCGCCGGGAGATCGGGGAAGAACTCCGGCGCCGATTTCCGGATGCCCGGTACGAGAGCTACCTTTGTGTGACCGTTGCCGATGCGGGAACGGGGATGGATGAGGAGACGCAGCGACGCATTTTTGAACCGTTCTTTACAACGAAAGAAGTCGGGAAAGGGACCGGACTTGGAATGTCCGTCGTATATGGAGTGGTGACAGGCCACGATGGAATAGTCGATTTCCGGAGTACCCCGGGAAAGGGCACAACATTTTCTCTTTACTTTCCGATCAAGCAAGAAAAGGAGGCGAAGAGGACAGAGCGAACAACCCACAGCGGCGATGCTCCGGGAGGAACAGAAACCATCCTGGTTGTCGAAGACGAGGAAATGTTGCGCGAACTTGTGAGCGCCCTTCTCTCATCGAAGGGATACAACGTGGTGACCGCTGAAGATGGCATTCAGGCGATCGAACAGTACAAGGCTCACCAGAATACGATCGCGTTGGTCTTGAGCGATATCGGATTGCCAAGACTTGATGGCTTCGGCCTTGTGAAGGCGTTGAAGCAGAAGAATCCAAAGGTCAAGTTCATCATGGCCAGCGGTTACATAGAGCCGAAGAAGAAGGAGGAAATGACAAAAGTCGGGGTGACCGAATTTGCACAGAAGCCCTACACTTCGGACGATCTTTTGTGGAAGGTTCGCCAGGTCATTGATCGGAAACTCTGACATGGTTTGACGAGAACCTATCTCAAGAACAATTTGGCCAGCCGGAGGCTTACTACTAAAGGATGCGACAGCATCCTACTATCTGGACCTGCGCTGACTGGATTCCCGACTAAAGCATTCGGAGCCGGAGGGCTGGAAGCTTTTTATTAACGGAGCGTAGCGTGCTCCTTTTTGGAACCAATGCCAAAAAGGATGCTTTCGCATCCTTTCGTTATAGGCCTTTGGCTGGCTAATTCGTTTTTGAGATACGTTCTACTATACGGAGTGTGTGGTGAAGTGGATGTTAGCGATATCTGGAGTGAAGGTCAAGAGTGCTGAACGCCAAAATGGTAGCCGGCTACGCGGGCTTTCGTTCCAGGCCTCCGGCCCTGGCGTAAAAGCAACGACGGAAGGGCTTTGTCTACCCGGTCGTCCTTTCAGTAGGTGGGGGAATATCATGACGGGAGTACTTTTCTGAGCAAGTTGAGGGAGATATCCCAAGCCTCGGAAAATGGGCACTTGAGATCCGCGGGTAGAAGATATTCCAGGTTGTTCTTCCAGTTCTTCTCGTACTCCTCTTTGAGTTCAGACCCTTGATCTTGCATTTTTCATGAAACGCCGATAGTACAAGATCCCGACGGAGTTCCGATTTGTTGAGGCTCCAAAGATCATACAGGTCTC
>JBBEBV010000363.1:3799-11982 GCA_040882165.1 Bacteroidota bacterium | reverse complement strand
GTGTCTTCGTGACTTTGTGGCATGGTTGTTAACTACCTCTTAAAGCAAGTCCTTCATCCCAACAGCATCCATATCGGAGAACTCCTGGTTCTCTCCTCCCATCGCCCAGATGAACGAATAGTTTTTTGTTCCGGCCCCGCAGTGGATGGACCAGCTGGGGGAGATCGCGACCTGCTGATTTCGGAGGATCAGGTTGCGGGTCTCCGTGGGAGTTCCCATCAGATGCACAACCACCGACTCCGGCTCCAAGTCGAAATAG
The DNA here is from genome assembly GCA_040882165.1 of Bacteroidota bacterium. GTDB lineage: Bacteria > Bacteroidota > Ignavibacteria > UBA10030 > UBA10030 > UBA6688. The sequence goes on along the minus strand of JBBEBV010000363.1, from coordinate 11,723 downwards.
AGATAGACCTCCATCCTGCGCATATGGGTATGGGCCGGCATCGTGTTCCAGATGCTCCCCGTCTCCAATTCCGTCAGACCCATCACGAGCTGACAGCTTTTGGTCCCTCCCCCATGGATGTACTTGTATATGGTCCTTTTGTTTGCCCCCTCCACCGTGCCCAGAGGGGTCCGATCCACGTCGGCATGGCGGATGTGTGTTGTGGGGTAGGACGTGTGTGCGGGAAACGAGAGAAAGAAGAACATTGCCGGCTGATCGGGCTTTGCGCTGGCAAACTCAATATCCTTCACCCCTTTTCCGATGTACATCATATCCCTCTTTGCCAGGCGGTAGTCGGTGCCATCGACCTTCATGATTCCCTCCCCTCCGATATTGACAATTCCCAATTCGCGCCTTTCCGTAAAATAGTCGGCAGCCATCTCCTTCTTCGTGGCGAGCAATTTTAGCGGAGTTGCCGTCGGAACGACGCCACCGATGAGAGCGCGGTCTGCGTCGCAATACACGGTCGTGAGGCTTCCAGGAGCAAAGAGTTTCTCCACCACAAAGGCTCTGCGCAGTTCTTCGGTCGTCAGGCGCCTGTACGACTCAAGGTTCGGTAGATATCGGACTTCCATAGTGGTTGCTTTCAACGTTGATTGTGTGACGAAACATTCCGTTCAACGTTCTTTCGATCGTTGACGGATCGAGCCTCAACGGGCCATCCAACCGCCATCGACCACGAGGATATGGCCGCTGATATAGTTTGACGCAGGTGAGGAAAGGAAAACAGATGCCCCGACAAGGTCCTGCGGCGTACCCCAACGCGCTGCCGGGATCCGACTGGAGATCTCCGCGAACCGCTTAGGGTTCTCACGCAGGGCTTTCGTGTTGTCGGTTTCGATGTACCCTGGAGCTATGGCATTGACCTGAATGCCGTATTGGGCCCACTCGTTGGCGAGCGCTTTTGTCAGTTGCCCCACCCCTCCTTTGGATGCGGCGTATGCCGGCACCGTGATCCCCCCTTGAAACGTGAGAAGGGAGGCGATATTAATAATCTTCCCCCCTTGTTTTGAAGCGATCATGCGTTTCCCCACTTCCTGAGAAAGCCGGAACACGCTATTGAGGTTTACTTCTATCACCGTGAGCCAGTCTTCATCCGAGTACTCCGCCGCCGGAGCGCGGCGGATCAATCCGGCATTGTTCACCAGAATATCAACCGGACCAAGTTCCTTCACCGTTTTCTCGACAAGCTTCGCGGGCACACTCCGATCCTGCAAATCACCCTGAAGAGCAAGCGTCTTTTTTCCGAGGTTCCGGACGAGCAAACACGTCTCGTCTGGAGAATGGGAATTGCCATGGCACGCCACATGGGCTCCGGCTTCGGCAAGTCCCACTGCAATCGCCGCTCCAATCCCGGTCGACGCACCTGTCACAAGGGCAATTTTCCCCTCGAGGTTGAAAGAGTTCAGAATCATGAAGTTCCTTTAAGGTTGTTCGATCCGGAAACTGCTTCCCTCAATAGCCAAAGAGCCGGGGAAGCGCCATGCTGATTTCCGGGATGTACGTCACTGCCATCAAAGCAAGAAACATCGCAACGAACATCGGAAACAAGGGGCGCAGGACCTTCGCAATGGTCGTGTTGGCGATCCCCACGCCAATAAAAAGAATGCTTCCGACGGGGGGCGTGCAGAGGCCGATGCAAAGATTCATCACCATGATAATTCCGAAGTGGATCGGATCGATTCCAAGGCTCACCGCGACCGGCAAAAAAATCGGCGTGAAGATGAGGACCGCCGGGGTCATATCCATAAACGCGCCGACGAACAGCAGGATCAGGTTGATGATCAGGAGAATCAGGATCTTATTATCGGTCAGGGCGATAAGCGCCGCACTCACGCTTTGCGGGATATTCGTGTAGGCGAGAATCCAGGACATTCCCATCGATGTACCGATGAGCAACATGACGATCGCCGTGGTCGAAGCCGTGTCGAGGCACACCTTGGGGAGCTCTTTGAGCTTGACCTCGCGATAAATGACAACCGAGAGGATGAAGGTGTAAAGAACGGCAATTGCCGACGCTTCCGTTGCCGTGAAGTACCCTGCGATAATTCCCCCCATGACAATGATGATGAGCAGGAGGCTCGGGATCGCATCGAGGAACTTTTTAAACGCCTCACCGAGGTTTGAGGCCTTTCCCACCGGGTACTTGCGGGAAATCGAAATTGCGGCCGCGACCCCCATCAGGCTCAACCCTGCCAGCATACCGGGGAGATAACCCGCCAGAAACAGGGCTCCGATGGACACTCCCCCACTGGCCAGCGAATAGACGATCAGGATATTGCTCGGGGGAATAAGAAGTCCGGTGGTCGAGGAGCTGATATTCACCGCCGCGCTGAACCCTCTGTCGTACCCTTCCTTGTCCATGAGCGGCGTCATGAATCCCCCGATGGCCGAGGCGGCCGCCGCCGCGGATCCGGAGATCGATCCGAAGAACATGGCTGCAAGGATGTTGACAAACGCCAGCCCACCCGGGAACATCCCGACCAGGACTTTGGCGAATTCGATGAGACGCCGCGCAATCCCCCCTCTGTTCATTAATTGTCCGGAGAGGATAAAGAAGGGGATCGCGAGCAGGGCAAAACTGTCGAGTCCCGTTGCCATGCGCTGTGCCACCGTCGTCAACGCGGGGGTGGTCTGGATGGTCAGGAGCATGGTGGCGATGGTCGCCAGGCCGATGCAGAACGAGATCGGCACACCGAGAGCGATGAGCGCGCCAAAGGTCAGAACGAGGACAATCACTTCCATCCATTCCATCAGGCATGCTCCTTGAATGCGCGAAGAGTTTCCAGGATAAACGTTACGGAGTAGAAGCTCATCAGCGCTCCGCTGAGGGGGAGGGCGAGGTAGACGTACCCAAGCTTGATGCGCAAGGCGGCGGAGAGCTGGTCGAGCGTCAGGGTCAGGCCGACAAGGTCGGCGCCCCCGATCAGGATCACACTGGTGGCAAAGAGGAGGATGCATCCCTGAATAACGAGTTCAAGAATCAGTCTGCTCTTCCCCTTCAACCAGGCCGGCAGAAGGTCGATGGAAAGGTGCATTTTTTTTCCGACGGCGTAGGCACCACCGAGCAAACCGAGCCAGACGAGGAGATACCGGGCAAGTTCCTCGGTATAGGAGCTCGGACTCTTCATAATGAATCGCGTGAACACCTGCCAGAGTACATTCAGGGTCATCACGGCGACGATCGTGATCAGCACCCATTCAAGGACTCTATCCACAGCCAGTCGCATCCGTTCAAGGTTCATTGAAATTCCTGATCTGTTGGATGAGTTCATAGACAGCCGGTTCGGACCGGTACTCCTCGTACAGCGGCAGGACTTTTTGCGCAAACACCGTTCGGTCGGGATAGGACACCTCCACACCGGCCTCCTGCACTATCTTGAGAGCCTCCTCCGTCGCCTCCTTCCAGATTTTCTTCTGCACTTCCTCCGCCTCCCGTGCCGCCTGTTGGAGGATGTTCCGTTCCTCCTCGGTCAGGGAATTCCATACGACCGTGCTGATGATGATCACATCGGGCACCCCCGTGTGCTCATTCAATGAATAGAACTTGCATACCTCGTAATGACGGGAAAGGTGGAAACTGGGAGGGTTGTTCTCCGCACCGTCGACAACCCCTTGCTGAAGAGCGGTATACAGCTCCCCCCACGCAATCGGCGTGGGAGAACCGCCAAGGGCCTGGACCATCCTGATCGACGTCGTGCTCTCCTGTACCCGGATCTTTTTCCCGATAAGGTCCGCGGGTGTGGCGATCGCCTTATCCTTGGTATAGAAACTTCGGCTCCCGGCGTCCATATAGACCAATCCCCGGATCCGGAAGGGCTCGGTCTCGAGGAGGAGTTTCTGACCGATCTCCCCATCGAGCACTGCGAAGCGGTGCCGTTCATCTCTGAAAAGATAGGGAAGGCTATACACCTTAAAGGCCGGAGCGAATCCCTCCAGCACACTCGACGAGACTTTCGTCATCGCCAGGCTTCCGATCTGTACAAGCTCGATACATTCCCGCTCGGTCCCGAGCTGTCCGCTCGGATAAATATCGATTTGCATCTTCCCGCCCGAGCGTTCATGGACCAGCTTCGCCATATACTCCATGGAAATGTGGACGGGATGCGTCCGGTCAAGCCCATGGGCGAGCTTGAGAATGGTCAGATCACTGACAACGCGACACCCCGAAACAAGAAGGGCTGTGGAGACAAAGAAACCAGTCAGGATTTTCATGATTCGCGGGAACAGTGGAAGAAATAAAAGTACGGCTTTGCGCCAGAGCGGACAGACGATGAATCTACTGGAAGCGGTCTCAAAAACCCTCTTGATTTTTTTGCCACAAAAATACACAGCCGGAGGCATACTACTGAAGCACGCGAAGCGTGCTCCTTCTTGGAACCAATCCGTTTTTTGAGATGACTTCCATACAAGATCGAGGGCTTTTTGGGGCAGAACCCGCTTAATACCGTCCTGCGAACTCTTCCTGCCAGTGCATCAGGTTCCAATCGCGATCTGTTTGCGGACGCAGCGCTGCCATCATCCAAACAAAATTGATGCCATAGCCCGGCACACCAACATTCGGATGATATCCCTTGGTAATGACCACCGCGTCGTTTTCAAAGACCTGCTCCAGAAGATAGGGTTTTTTTATGTCATCATACATAATCTGGATGCCAAAAGCGGGCTTGGGCATGTCGATGTAGAGATAGACCTCTTCCTTGGAAGCCGCGTGCTCATGGGGAGACCAGCTTGTCCAGTTTCCAGGATCGCCGCACGTGATACCGCAGAGCAATCGGTCGGCGGGCACGTTGACATCGATCATCTTGATCACCGCCCTGTTATAGGTCGGTTTCCCCGCCTTCACATACAAGCTTGGATCATTCCGGAGCTCTTCGAACCGTATCAGTTGCACTGTACCCGGCCGTTTCGTCGGGACAGAGGCTTCGGCCAGATCAACCTCGCTCTCCGTGGCTACCTCATAGGAGGAACCGGGGGGAATATAGAGGGCATCGTACCGCCCCATCAGGTACTGTTGGCCATCAACCGTCACCGTCCCCTGACCGCTGATGCAAATGAGGGAGACTTCACGCCCTTTGGCCTGAGCAGCGACGCTCTTTTTCTTTTGGTTGAGAATGATACGCCCGCAAGAAAGAGCCTTCAGCGGGGTTGTTTTCGGCGTCATGAGGATATTCCTGCCCAACTTCTTTGCGGTATTGCGAATAACAAGATTCTTTTTTGGCATGTGATGTGTTCCTTTCCTTAAGACTTCTCAGCTGCTGTGTTCTAACGCGATGAGACAACAACCTGTGACTGGTACTCTCGATTCCCGATCTGCAACGAGGGTTACTTGAACTCCACTCTCAATGGCTCGTTCAGCCGCAATCCCACTTGACGGAGGAAAGACGCGATCCGATCCCCGGACCACATGGCGCCGGTCTCCCCTTCCCAGACAGAGGAGATCAGGAAGCTCAATGGTTTCTGCGGCTCCACGTTCAGCAGAACCAGGTGGCCGAACGCGTCTTCCGTTGGTCGCACAACAGAGGACTTCTCGAAATGGAGCGCCATCAGAAGGTCATCGTTGGCGCGCGATTGGACCCCCAGTGTCGAGAGCCATGCTTCCCCCCCGTTCCAGACGGCTTCCGCTGACGGATGCTTGACGATTCCGGTGACCAGCGTCCTGGGTGATGAGGATTGGCTGAGAAGCACACGGTGCTCGGTCACGCGATCGCCCGCATAGATGAAAAACATCGATGTGATATTTACTTTTTCCGTTCGGATACCCCATCCAGTATAATCGATCCGGACGGCGGCGCGGACAGGTCCGCGGGAAACGATCCGGCATCGGCGACGATCAACGCTTTCCGGTTTCAGAACGGAATCTCCCGCCCAGAATCCGATGCCCCCGACCCCGAGGGCAGGACCGACGTGAAGCACATCCATGCCCCAATCGGCATCCTGTTGATAGTCCACCCCCGTGGAGCCGATGAAATTCCAGTAAAGCCCCGGTTTCCGTTTCCCCTGGATATCGACGGCGTTTCGTTCATCAAGGTAGATCCTGTATCCGACAAGTTCCGACTCCCAGCCAACGCCGTCGAAGCGGTATCCGGATTGAGCTCTTTTCAATCCCGGTCCATCGTCATCGTCGATCGATTGATAATCGTCCCCAATCTTCTTCCAGTTACCCGCATCGGTATGGAAGGAATCGGCACCGGATTGTTCTCTCCCGCGATGCATCCGCAAGGTGAAGGTTCGACGCTCGCGGGGAGCAAAATCCGAGACAAAGGTCAGTTCATCGGGCGATCCATCGAAGTCCAGATCGTCAACCTGGAGGGGGATATTTTTCCCCCGTTCATCCGAAAGTTGCACATGCGCGCTCGTGGCACCGGGGATCCTGTCCACCACCCCCGACCATGAAACGACCACCGGCTCCTGCGGACGCGCCACCGACGAGGGATTCTCGACGGAGAAGCGAAGTTCCTGAGCGGAAAGGATTGAGAAACAAATCGATCCTGCAACGAGACAACCAAGGTATCGACAAACCATGGGACTTCTCCCTGATTAATCAAGAACAAAGATATCCGGGCGCAAGACGTTCGCGCCTTTCACTTCTACTTCCATGGTGGGCCATCGGGGATCGGCGGTAAGAATTTCGATCCCGCCGGACACAGCAAGGATTGTGTCTTCCGACTTGGCCCCGGTGATGCTCGGATTCCATGCAAAAGCCTGATTATCCTGCACCACCTCATCGCTTGTGGACGTGGCCCGATAGTCCCGGGTGGCGTAGCCGGTCGCTCCCCCCTGGTGATGCAATTGCCATTCGTTGGCGAATCCAACCTCAGCATATTGTTCCTTGAGCCCTTCAAACAGGTCGGGAATCCGACGCCCGGGAGTCGTTTTCCCGATTAACCACGCATCGAGAGCTGCAACGGCACGGTGCTTCTTCAGAAGTTCGTCGGGGACCGGACCGAGGGAGAACGCCCTGGAGACAGACACAATGAGTCCATATCGCCTTGCACAGACACTGACAAGGGCGAGATTTTTCAGCTTGTTATCCGTCGGAAGGGGGTGACGATAGGAGGAAGCACGCGCATCGAAGGCGACGAGCATGACGAGCGGAAACATTCCCTTGCGGATCAGTTGGGCCGAAAGCTCGGCGGCAAGATCACGTTCCGTCATGCCGGTCCGGAGAAACCGGGCCAGATCCCAAAATGCAGCGGCTGTATCGGTCCCAAGCTTCCGGTACCGTTCCACTTCGTTCGGCAGCAGAGAGTAACGGAGCCGGGAGAACTCACGACGGAGTGGCCCAGCATCAGACCCTATGCGGTCTCCGAACTCTGATCCGATGTTCCTTGTTCTGGCTCCATCCTCCCACCAGGGGCTGAGATGAGCATGGTCAACTTTCCATGGGATCTCTTCGGTCGCCAACCGGATGTTTTCCGTGGAATTCGAAAAGAGATGGTCTCCTGATGGCGTGATGAGAAGATCCGCGATGCTCTCCTCCGTGCCGACATTCACATAGCTGCGACCGCCGTCGGTGTACCAGGCAAAATTTTGCTGTAACGTCAAAAGCACGCCGTCCAGTGCATGATCCTGAAGAAATGCAAGGACACGTTTTCTCTTTACCTCTTTTGAGAAGTCCGATGAAGGTTCTTCAGAAACCGTCGATCTGGAAAGGTTCTCCTGATCGCTCATAACCCTTTCTCTTTCTTACTCCCGATGGGGGCGTTCCCCGCCGTGCTGAATTGCCAGACCTCTCCCGGTATCGTTCCTTCATGTGTCACAACATCCACTTTCCAAAAGTACCGCGTCGACGGTTTCAGTGGTCCCGTCGTAGTGCCCGCCTCCTGCTGGTTCCCTTTCGAAGAGGGGGGGTCGGTCTCTCCGAAGTATACGACGTGGGACA
>JBBEBV010000363.1:0-3699 GCA_040882165.1 Bacteroidota bacterium | reverse complement strand
ATAATAATGACGCTCCCCCCATTTCCAGGGGATGGCGCTCGGTGATGTCTTCGGATAGTAGATCGGTCGATCCGCCATGTTCCCGGAGAACGTGCAATCGAGGAGAAAGAATTGCCCATCCTTGTGATGCCTGCCGAGGGGAAATCCCGGGACACCGTCGATCCATGAGTTGCGGATGACAAATTTCTGATCCTTATCCTTGCTACCGTCATGCCAAAGGCTGGCGCTTGGAGTATTATGGCCGAAAAACCGGCTGTCGGTAATGTAGCACCACCCGCGCGGGCATACGTAGTCGACCCATCCTTCAAAATATGAGTTGGTGTGGTAATACATCCCGGAATCGCTGTCCCAGAGACTGACCGTGTCACCGCCATCGGCGATAACGTTGCAATAGAGAATGGCGATGCGGGTTGCACGGAGCCCGCGAATGGCAAACTGATGGCTGCGATTACCTTGCAGGCTCCCATAGTTATTGTGCACGGTCATGTTTGCCAGGATCACGTCCGAAACACCGTTGCCGATATTGATCACACCCGCCCCCCAATCCAAATCGGCCTGGGGGCCATCGGTGGGATTTTCGCGTGACCCCGTCCAGTCGGAACGAAGCTGCGCGAAGACGATACGGGTGCTATCCCGGTTCTCTCCGACAAGGGAAATATGGCTTGTCGTGATAAACAGTTTCTCAGGGTAGACACCATTACGGATCAGAATGATTTTGTTCTCCCTGTTGTCAGGCGGCACCGAACGGATCGCTTCCTGGATCGTCCGGAAATCCCCTCTTCCCGCAGCGTCCACAATCAGGACCCGGCGTTCACCGGCGATGGCAGACGAAATCAGGAGACAACAGAATATCATGGAGCAAAGCTTCATGGGTGTTCAGCTCTCGCCTTCTTTTGCCCTGCGACTTTCTTCGTGCATGTCTTGCAGAGCACCAGGCGTGTCGGGAGTTTGATGTGCTGGGGAACGAACTGATCCCTGCGCTGGAGGTTTTCCAGCGTCAACTCAAATGCTTTCTGACCCAGTTCGTACGTCGGCTGATCGATGTAGCTCATCGGGGGATCGAGAAACTGGTTGAGACCGCTGTTCCCGAAGCAAATCAGGTCCACATCCTTCGGGATTTTCAATCCCAATTCTTTCATAGCGCGGTAGACCCCGAGTGCGACCGGGAACGTAACGGCGAACACCAATTCCGGGAGCCGGCCGGTTTCGTGAAGCTTCATAAAGCCCTTGTATCCGTCGGTCTCGTCGAAGCCACCGCGGACCACCCAATCCGGGTTTACCTGCACGCCGTATTGCTTCATCGCATCCAAAAATCCACGGGATCGCTCATTGCCGATATTCGTATGCTGGTACCCGCCAAGATGCGCGATCTCGCGGTATCCGATATTGATCGCATGCTCGATGGCCGCGAACGCGCCGGCCCTGTCGTCGGCAACGACGGTGTTGAAACCGTCGAGCTTGGGAACACGGTCCATGAACGTGAGCGGGATTCCCTTGTCCCTGATCGTATGAAACAAAGAGTAATCCTTGGTCTGTTGTGACAGGGAAAGGATGAGTCCATCCACCCTCATCGAAAGGAGCGAGTTCACATGCTGCAATTCCCGTTCGGCATTTTCCTGTGAAACGGTCAGGATGATTTCGTAGTTGTGCTGGAACGCTGCATCATAAATCCCCTCAATCACCGAGGCGAAAAAGTGATGGGCGATCTTCGGAACGATTACGCCGATCGTATTGGACTTCCTCGAGGAGAGGTTCCGCGCCATGAAGTTTGGGTAATATCCCAACTCCTGCGCCACCGCTTTGACCTTCTTAACCGTCTCGGTCGAGATGTCCGGGTGCCCGCGTAGGGCCTTCGAGACCGTCACCTTGGAAACACCCAGCCTTTTGGCGATATCCTCCAGCGTAATTTGGAATCCCCGTCGATGCGCCTTCTGTTTCTGGGTCATGGGTTTTCGCCCGGGGTCTGTTGTTCCAGCTCGATGGAGGCTAGCAGCAAGGGTCCGTACCCCTTGAAATCGTTTGTCCTCTTCGGCTCGCTGATATAGTACTCGAAGCTGCCATCGCGGTACGGGTTGCCCCCCAGCCCGCCCACCGAAACCACATCGTGGAGGCTCACGGTGCCCTTCTCGTCGACCGTCACCAGTTCCCTCAGCAGACCGTCGAAGGCCTTTCGTGCAACGGGGAGGAACTTCGCATCGAGGTATCCCATTCTCACTCCTTTGGCCAGTGCATAGGAAAACATTGAGGACGCGGATGCCTCGTGGTAGTTTCCTTCGCGACCGGCAAGATCCACTATTTGATACCAGAGCCCCGATTCCGCGTCCTGATACTTTACGACAGCCTCGGCAAGGCGGCCCAGGACGGCAATCAGGGAATCACGTTGCGGGTGATCCTCCGGGAAGAAATCGAGCACATCGACGATCCCCATGGCGTACCAGCCCATCGCCCTCCCCCAGAAGTTGGGTGACTGACCTGTCTTTGGATCGGCCCACTTCTGCTGCCTGCTCTCATCCCATCCATGATACAAGAGTCCGGTCACCGGGTCACGGGCTTGCCGTTCGATAAAGGTGATTTGGCGGGCGATGTCGTCAAACGCTTTAGGCTCGTCCATCGTCGCTGCGTAAAGCGCGTAGAACGGTTGAGCCATGTAGATTCCATCCAGCCATATCTGGGAAGGATAGATCTTCTTATGCCAGAACCCGTTGCTCTTTGTCCGGGGATGGAGTTCGAGCTGGCGCCGGAGCGTATCAGCGGCCCACCAGTACTTCTCAGCGCACGTGATGTTGAACAGTCTCAGCGCTGCCTTCCCGGGCGCGATGTTATCGATATTGAAATCCGTCAGCCTGTAGGTCAGGATCCTTCCATCATCCTCGATGTAATGGTCCAGGTTCTTCCGGACGTAATGGACATACTGGCTGTCCCCGGTATGTTCCCACATCCTGTAGAACGCCTCCATCATGACCCCCTGCTCATAGTTCCATTTCCTCGATTTCGCCTCGGTGGCATAGACGATCGAATCGGGATGCGCCGCGAGGAAGCTTTCGGCAATGCGAACCGACCAGGGTTTTTCCACCTTGGGACGTTCTTCCGTCGCACAGGACAACGCGAGGAGGGCACAGGCAATGATCAAAAATTGTCGCATCATCATCGTGTTTTCTTCCACTAAGGACTGCTTTAACATTCGATCCGAACGCCGGCGCAGGACCACGTTGGTCTCTGCGCCGATGTTCGTAAACATTGAAGAAAGCCTTACTTCAACAACATCATCTGCTTCACCACCGTGCTGCTGCCGGCCTGGACTCTATAGATGTACGCCCCGGAAGGAAGGTGTGAAGCGTTGAACTGCATTTGGTAGGTCCCCGCGGCCTGTCGTCCTTCAAAGAGGGTGGCGACTTCCTGCCCGAGCATCGAGTACACTTTCACCACCACATTCTCCTCCGACGGCAATCCATAGCTTATGGTTGTGGAGGGATTGAAGGGATTTGGAAAATTCTGATCCACAAAGAACGACTGCGGAACGACATCCCCCGGTCCGTCGATGGAGGTTGCGGGATTCTTCAGACTCCCCCCTTCGTTCGAAATTGATCCACTTGGACCCAATGTAAAGGGAATGGTATTGTCGAAGACACCCGAAACAAGTCTGAGCACGCCATTGATCACGGTGGCCTGCGACAGCGTGACCCCGGCGGCATTATTGAT
>JBBEBV010000362.1:0-12015 GCA_040882165.1 Bacteroidota bacterium | reverse complement strand
ATCGAGGTCATGACGATACTGAAGATAACCACGCCGTACGTCAGATTTTGGATCAGCTCCCCACCAAAGATTCCCATCTGAATCGGAATACCCGCCAGCACCGCTGCCGCCGTTCCTTTGGGAATGATCACCGACATGGGGAGGCGGTCTTCTTGAGACGTTGCTTTCACGAAGGTGGAAATTTGGAGTGTGGTAAAGCGCGCGAGCAGGAGGATGCCGGCCAGGGCAACGGCCATCCCCACGGACGCAACGTCCGCAAACCGGACCGAAAGACCGATGTAGATGAAGAAGAACGTCTTCAGCACGAACACGATCTCGCCAAAGAAAGCCTTCTCTACTTCATTGTGCCGCAGCGGTATGAGCTTGTAGCGTGTCATGAGCCAGCGGAGCTGAAGGCGGTCGATGTTTCCCAGCGTGATACCAAACATCAGCGCGGCAACCGGACCGCTGAACCCCAGGAACTCCGACACTCCGTAGATGATAAAAACAAACGAGGGCGTCGTGAAGATCGCATGGCGTAATTCTCTCATCCGCTCAAGCAGTAAGGACCAAACGTATCCTCCCACCACACCGATGACCAACGCGAACACGAAAGACGAAAGCAAACGGCCTATGAAATGTCCTATCTGAATTTCTTCCAGCTTGAACGATTCCAGGACGGCGAGGGAAACGACGATGCACAGCGCCTCTCCAAAGGAAGCCTCGAGCATGAGCGTCGTCTTGCCGGTGCCGCTCAGACGGATCTGCCGCACAAGGGGGATAACAATGGAGGGGGCCGGACCCGCGAGGACCGCACCGACGAAAAGAGACGTTTGGAGTGTGAGCTCTGTAAGAAAAAAGACCGCGGCAGTAATGAGGGCCAGCGCGAGGATATAACTCACGACGGTGATCAGCATCGTCGCGCGGAACGAACTGCGCAGGCTTTCGATGCCCAGCTCAAGTCCGCCTTCGAAGAGGATCACGACCAGGGCGATCGTGGTGAAGATGGGCCCGACCTTCCCAAAGTCGTCTGGGGAGACGATACCGAGAACGGGACCGATGACGACCCCGATGAGGGCAAGGTACAGTACATCGGGAATCCGCGTCCGATCGAACAGCGCAACGAAGAAATGGGCGAGGAAGATGAGGAGGCCTACAAAGACGACAACCAGTCCGGTTTCCATGGAATCTTCTTACTCCGCCTCCGTCAGCCGCTGAATGGCCTGCTTCGCCCCGAAGACCACGAGAATGTCCCCTCGCTCGACCCTCGTCCCTGGCTGTGGAACGCCGAGAATTGTTTCCACCTCTTTCTTCCTCAACCCGAAGAGCTCACTCTTTTTTCCCATCCGCTTGATGGTCACCAGGCTGATTTCAAATCGTTTTTGCAGATCGAGCTCTTCGACCGTTCGCCCGATGAATCCATCCGGGACGGTGACCTCGGCAATGGTGTAATCCGAGGAAAGGGCATACGAATCGAGCACGTTTTCAAACAGGAGTGAATTGGCCAGGCGCTCCGCCGCCTCGGCAGCAGGGAGGATTATCTCCTTCACACCAAGGTGCTCTAAAATCCGTTCGTGAACGGCGGTTGTGGCGCGTACGATAATGCGATTCACTCCGACCTTCTGCAGCATGGCAACCGTCAGAAGGGAAGCTTCAAAATTGTCCCCGATGGCAACAACCACCGCATCAAACTCTTCCAGTCCCTGGCTCCGGAGCGGCGTCTCTTCCGTGGCATCAAGGCGAACGGTATGGGTAACCTGGTCCTTGACCTCATCAAGCCGGTCGAGGCTGTCGTCGATGGCGAGAACATCCGCCCCTTTCTTGGCCAATCCGATGGCAAGGTGTATGCCGAAATGGCCCATGCCAATCACGGCGATTTTTTTATTCATAGGTACGGTGCGTGGTGACGAACTTACGTCACAAAGACGTTTTCCTGGGTATAGTCGTATCGTCCCTCGAATTTGTGGCGAACGAGTGCAACGATCGTGGCAAGGAACCCGACACGGCCAACAAACATACATAGAATTATTATGAATTTCCCGGTTTCGCTGAGCTGCGGCGTCAAACCGGTGGAAAGACCGACGGTGCTTGCGGCGGACACCACTTCAAACAGGAGGGCCTCGAACGACGCGCGTTCACTCAACAGGAGGCAGAAGAATGCGAGAGCGATAAAGGAAAAGGAAAGGAGCACGGTGCTGAACGCTTTCACTATGGAGATGTCCGAGACACGGCGTTTGAAGATTTCCACGGTGTTCCGTCCCGACGCGATGGCAAGGATATTCAGAAATGCGAGCGAGGCTGTAGTCGTCTTGATCCCTCCCCCGGTCGATCCGGGCGATGCGCCGATCCACATCAGCACCATCATGAAAAACAGCGTGGGGGCGGTGAGCGCGCCGATATCGACCGTATTAAACCCGGCCGTGCGCGCGGAGACGGAGTGAAACAGGGAGGCCATGAATTGCCTGCCAAACGAGAGATCACGCAACGTGTTGTCCTGTTCAAGCAGGTAGAAACCAATGCTCCCCGTGACAAGCAAAAAGGCCGTGGCGAACAGTACAAGCTTCGTATGAATGGAAAGCCTGCGCTGGATAAACGTGCCGGACCGTATGCGAAGGAGGGTCCCCAGGTTCAGAAGCACGGGATACCCGAGGCCGCCGATGACAACCAACACCATGATCGTCGTCAAAACGCCGCTATTGAAGCGAAGGGCTGTATCGGCGAGGTTTTCCGTCGTTGACGCAAACCCGGCATTGCAGTACCCGGAAACGGCATGAAAGAGGGAAAATAACACTCGCTCTTTCTGCGAAGCAAAGTTCATCCCCTCGCTGAACTCGTAGAGGGCAAAGGCCCCGATTCCTTCAATGGTGAACGTGACGAGCGCGATCTGAAGAATCGTCCTTTTGATCTTTCCCAGGCTTTCCTCCCCGAGCAGGGATTGCATGGTGGAATACTCTTTCAGCCGTGTACCACCCCCCATCATGAAAGCGAAGAATGTCGTCAAGGTCATGATTCCCAGACCGCCGATCTGCATGAGGATCATGAGGATGGTGTGACCGACCGGTGTAAAGAAGGTGGCCGTGTCAACCACGATGAGTCCTGTGACGCAGACCGCGCTGGTCGAGGTGAACAGGGCGTCGAGCAGGGACAGGGACTTTCCTGCGGTGGCTCGCGGCAGAAGGAGAAGGATGGTGCCGACACCGATGAGAAACGCAAAACTGAGCAGAATCAATGTCGGGGGTTGAATATCGGTGAGCATCAGCTTTTTGCTGTACCGTAACAGGGTCGGGATGAACGCGACAATGACAAAGAACTGAGTGAGGACAAGGTACAGACGCGTCAAGGCATCGGGGGTCAAAAGAGGATTGAAGGAAAGGAGGAGCCCCTCCACCATGCGCGGGAGGAGGAGGTACAAAAGGATGATCGAGAGGAGTCCGATCTCGACTCCCCGTGACCGGATGTGCGCCATCCTGTCCTCCGCCACCAGAAGTTTGAGGAGCATCAGAACGGCAAACCCGTAGAGAACGACAACGCCTGCCGTCTGTGTATACGCCTCCCATTCCGGCTTCAGATAGAATCCGTACTCCGCCACGACGGAGGCAATGGCCATCAGTCCGAGAACCAGGACGCCGACGTTCGCCCAAGACCGCCAGCGCTCGCGACGACTTCGTGTAAAAAACCTCCCCTCTTCGTCACCGCGTGGTCTGAGAAACCTGGGAAGAGATTTCCCCATACAGAGCACCAAACAGGATTGTGGGACATTCAATTGCCCCTTCGCCGTACAAGAACGATCGCGATGGGGGGAACTGGAACCGCTTGGTCCCGGGGGAGAACGATCCCACCGGAAGACTTGCCGGTTCTACTTCTTCATCAAATCGATTCTGGGATACCGCTGCAGTAACCCCTCTTCCCTCATGATTTTCTCGATCCCGTCGATATCCATCGGGAGAACCTCCGAGATGATATCAGCCCTCGTTTCCGTGATAACGATGAGGTCTTCCAGCCGGATATAGATCTGTTCTTCCGGCACGCGCAGCGAGGGTTCAATGGTGAACACCATGCCCGGCCGCAACGGGCCGGAATCCGACCCGATATCATGCACCCCCATCCCGACCCAGTGACCGAGCGAGGTGCGCGGGTTTTGTGCCCCGGTTTTGTAACCGGAGACGAAATTTTTCGCGGCTGTTTCATAGATCGGTTTTGAGAAGCGGGAGGAGGCCAGAATTTTTTCCATCTCCGCCGCGGCTTCCTGCTTGATCTGTTGCGCGGTCACGTGCGGACGGATCGCCTTGAGAATCGAGCGATAACATTTGACGTAGAAACCGTACAGCTCCCGTTGCCATGTGTTGAACTTTCCATTCACGGGCCATTGGCGCGTGATATCGCTCATATAGTAGCCGTAGTCCGGGGCAAAATCCATCAGCAGGAAATCGCCCTCCAGCATCTGTCGCTTGCCGGCATTATAGTGCGGGTACCAGGCGTTTCGTCCGCTGGCCACCAGGGAATAGTACGCTTCCCCTGCGCCCCGTTCCGGTAATAGACGAACTTCGCAACTCCGTCCAGTTCATGCTCATAGATGCCCGGCTTTGTGGATCGCATGGATTCCCGCAGGGCTTCACACGAAAGGATTGTCGCTCTTCGAATCAGTTCGATCTCCCGGGGGCTCTTGATCAACCGAAGG
Source organism: Bacteroidota bacterium (assembly GCA_040882165.1). Taxonomy (GTDB): domain Bacteria; phylum Bacteroidota; class Ignavibacteria; order UBA10030; family UBA10030; genus UBA6688. The sequence continues at coordinate 7,358 of JBBEBV010000362.1, read as the reverse complement.
TTGTCGATGATGGGGTTGAGGTTCTTCACCTCGAAATGCGGAAGCCGTGTCTTCAGCAGGTGAATGAGATGCCCCGCCCGCGACGGACGACCATCGAGGGGATCAGAGGCAATATCCGCAGCGCCCCGCAATCCGACATCCCTTCCTCCGGCAAATCCCTCCGCCGGCGCAAACGGCGTGTACAAGGTTGTAATGGACTGTGTCCGCGCAAAGCGCGCAAGTTGTTCATGCAGGAGATCGGAGCTGGAGACGGCATCGATCCCCGACAGTTGTCTGATCAACTCGGCGTCCTCCGCCGAGAGGGTTTTGCCTTCACTCCGCTCCCGCCCTTCGTTCCGGTGTGGGAGAAACAGCGTGGCGCGCCTCTGGCTGCCATCGAGCAGAAGGTAGGCGTGGGGCGATTCGATGCCGCAAAGGTAATAGAAATCAGCCGATTGCCGGAACCGCGTATTGTTGTCCGGCATCGGAGCCCCTTGAACGAGCGCCAGTGCCGAGGGTCCGATGGCCTCATAGACCGCCGCGCGTCGATGCGCAAATTCTTCGGGAGGAAAGTCTTGCGTAAAAAGCGAGAACCCTTCCTGCCCTGAAACCAAAGAAACAATGGAAACCAGCAGCAGAAGAACGAGATGCGCCCGTTGATTCATGGATCCTCCTTTCAATAGGTCAATGGGGGTGACGGATGGAAAAGCACGGGCTAAGATAGGGAGACTCGGACACAAAAGAAAGCCCGCAACCGATGCGGGCCTTCCTGCGCTGGGTCTTACCCGAACAGTTCGTTCAGGAGTTTCAGGTCGTCGGATAAATGACGAGTGATCAGAAACTTCTTTCGGATCAGTTCCTTGCCGTTGGCGCCGAGGCGCTTGGCTTCGCCCGGATTCTTAAGCAACGCAATAATCCGGGCGGCCCCGGTTTTGATATCGTAGGGGTCGATGAGGTACCCTGTTTCTCCATCCACCATTTGCAGAGGAATGCCGCCGATGTTGGAGGCAACGACCGGCGTCTCCTTCCAGAGCGCCTCGGTCACGGTGAGACCGAATCCTTCACGGATCGATTTCTGAATGACCACCGCGGAGACCCGCTGGAGCGCGTTGACAAGGATGTTGTCTTCGACGGTGAGCAGAATGACGTTCTCTGAGGCAATTTCATGGTTTGCAAGCTTCACGATCTTCTCATAAATCGTAATCCCTTCGGGATCGTCGGTCGCCATGCTGCCGCACAACACAAGCCGACAATCAACTTCTTCCTTGACAAGCTTGTACATCTCAATCACATTGGCCGGATCCTTCCATTTGTCGAAGCGTGAGATCTGTGTTATGATCGGCTTGTCGGTCGGCACCCCATATTTCCTCAGTGTTTTGGTAATCAGCGCTTGCGATATCTCCCTGTTCTTGGAAGAGAGGGGGTCGATGATGGGATGAATGATCGAGTGAGGGACCGGCAGGTCTTCCTTCATGTACTTGGTATCCGAGACGATGACGCGATCGTACCGGAGGATGAACCCCCGGAGGTAGTCCCAGAGCTGTTGGTTGGGATGGGAGAGATCGACGTGACAGCGCCAGATCCACGGTTGTTTCTTCTTGTAGAATCGAATGAGGGGGAGCGGCTGGGGATCATGGATGATGACACAGTCCGCATCGATCATGCAATAGGAGGCGAAATCCTGGTTGTTCTGCAGGTAGAGCGCTTTCTTGACCTCGGTGAGATTGATGGGGTCCCCCTGCACCGCGTTATGGAACTTTTTGGTGATGGTGAAAAATTCCGGGGTGCCGCGCAGGATCCGCCAGTCGGTCGACACGCCAACGTCGTTCAGGAGTGGGATGAGGGAATACAGCATCTCCGCGACCCCGCCTCCATAGTACGTCGAGTTGATGTGCAGGACCCGCAGGCCGTGAAGATTCCGTGCGAGCTGGATGATTTCTGAGATCACTTTGTCCCCGACGATATGCCGGTATTCATCAATGGCGCGCATGGGCAGCCTCCGTCAGTTCATGTAATAGGGAGCGGATATCCTGATAGGCGGGGACATTATAGCGGGCCTTCGACATCTGCAGTCCAACTTTGATCGAGTAGGCCTCCGGCGGAAGGACGGCGAAGAGGTCTTCATCCGTCCAGTCATCCCCTGCCGCAATGATGAAGGGAAACTGAACAGTGGCGAAGAAGCGCAGGTAGAATGCCCCTTTACTGATTCCGGTTGTTCTCACTTCAATGGTTTTGTTGCCGGGCAAAATGTGAATATCGAGGTTGGTCGTCAGGTTTGAGAGCATGTCGAGCAGCTCGCGCGCGGCAAACGAAGCCGATTCACTCTCTGCCTTGCGATAGTGCCAGACGAGGGAAAAATTTTTCTCTTCGACGAACGATCCGGGGATGCGATCGACGTGGAGGTCGAGGATGGGCCTGATCTCCTTCTTCCATGAGTCGCTTGATGGAGCGATGGTCGGCTCCCATTCCTCAGAGGGAGATCGCTTCACCCAGCCGCCATGCTCGGCAACGAGGATCGCGCCTGTTGTGTTGAACCATGCATCCAACGAATCTTTGTCGCGACCGCTGAGGATCACCGTGGTGGTGTCCGGAAGAACCGACAGATGCTTCAGTGTGGCAACAAGTTCGTTATCCGGGGTCGCCAGATGGGGTTCTCCGGCGAACGGCACCAGCGTACCGTCGTAATCGAGCAGGATCAGCCGGGTTGTCGCCTTCATGAACTCCGATTGGATGCGCTTTTTTGTCGGGTCGTCGAGTTGTTTGACTTCGAGGTTCCTTGTCGTTTCCCTGATGTCCCTCAACCTGGTGAAGAACTGTTGTGTCCACTGGTGAATGTCGTGGGTCTCCAGCCGTTGTCGCATGGGACGATTGCGGCGTTGCTGTTCTTCGATAGGCATCGAGACGGCGACGTTCAGTGCCTCGCAGATTTCCTCATCACTGTTCGGGTTGACTTGAATGGCTTCGACCAACTCTTTCGCCGCGCCGGCCAGCTCGCTGAGGATCAGCACCCCGGTGTTGTCTTCCTTGACAGCAAGGTACTCCTTGGCGATCAGATTCATGCCATCCCGCAACGGCGTCACCAGGGCGATGTCGGCGCTCTGGTAGAGGCCGACCAACTCCCCGAATGTGAGCGACCGGTAGATATACCGGATGGGGGTCCAGTCGAGCGTCCCGAATTCGCTGTTGATATTCCCAACAAGTTCGTCGATCTCCCGTTTCAACGCGGCGTACCGCTCGACCCGCTCCCGTGAGGGAACCACCACGAGGACAAAAACGATTTTTTCATGCCATGGCGGGTACCGGCGAAAGAATGTCCGGATCGCGCGCAGGCTCTCTGGAACACCTTTCGTATAGTCGAGGCGGGAAACTTTAAAGACGGTCTTGCGCGAGCCCATCCTGCGACGGATTTTTCCGATCTCCCCCTCCAGGATCGGGTCCCGGACTGCCGTTGAATATTTTTGAAAATCGATCCCCATCGGAAAAACATCGACCTGAACGATCCGGTTGCCGACCATGATCTGTCCCAGCGTATTGTCACGCCCCAGGATCCGGCGCACACAGCCGAGGAACGCCTGGGCATAGTCGTGGGTGTGGAAGCCGATCAAATCCAGAGCGAGCATGCTCTCCAGGATTTCCCGGTGCTGCGGCATCAGGCGGAAGATGTCGTAATGGGGGAAAGGAATATGAAGAAAGAATCCGATCGTGGCATCGGGGATCCGCTCGCGGAGTTGTTGTGAAAGCAGAAGGAGGTGATAATCGTGAATCCAGATCGTGTCGCCCGGTTGATAGAGCTCGAGCACTTTTTCCGCGAAGAGCCTGTTGGCTTTCTTGTAGGCCTCCCACTCGGGTAGCAGAAACTTGGCGTACGAGGGGAGAGAGTGAAAGGTGGGCCAGATGCTTCTGTTGGAGAACCCTTCGTAGTACCGTTCGGAGGTATGTTCGGACATGAAGACCGGGTGAAAGCCGTACTCCTCCTTCAGCGTTCGCTCGATCACCGGCCGGTCCGCCTTTGCGACAACACCCGGCCATCCAATCCATTCCATGCCGAACTCACTTTGCAGTGACAGCAGTCCCGTCACCAAACCGCCGCTACTCGCGGTTACCTCAGGGCCGTGTCCCCCATATTGAATGCTGACAGGAAGGCGGTTCGAGACGATCAGGATTCTCTTCTTCCCGGCCTCAGTCATGGTGTTCCCCGCTTCTCAGGATTCCGGGGTGCCAGGTTCACGGGCTCGGCGACCGGCTGTTGAACAACGTGCAGGGTCCGCGTCGGATAAGCGAAATCGACGCCGTTGTCCGCGAAAACTTTATACAATTCCAAGTTGATCGCCTGTTGTGTATCCATGTACGCGGCAAAATCGGGGCTCTTGACATAGTAGACCCCCTCATACAGAAGGGCCGAATCGCCGTATTCCTTGAAATGCGCCCTGTCGAACCGGGCAAGAGGCTGGGCTTCGATGATCTCCTTCATTTTCCCCGGGATCCATGCCACTTTGTCGTACGGCGTCTGGTAGGTCACGCCGATCGTGAATACAATGCGACGCTCGAACATGCGCTTGTAGTTCCGGATCCGGCTCTGAAGAAGGTCGGAGTTGGAGAAGACAATTTGTTCACCCGAGAGACTCCGGATGCGGGTGGTCTTCAACCCGATATATTCCACGCTTCCCAGATACTCGTCCACAATGATGAAGTCGCCGATGACAAACGGCTTGTCCAGCACGATCGAGAGGGAAGAGAAGAGGTCACCCAGGATCGTCTGCATGGCAAGAGCAATGGCGATACCTCCGACACCAAACCCGGCAACCAGCGTGGTAATGTTGACACCGAGGTTGTCGAGCGCAAGCAGAAGAATAACAGACCAAAGCATCAACCGGCTGATGAAACCGAGAGCCGCGAGCGTGGTGGCGCTGGCAGCGTCCTTCTCGATCCGCTTCTTCATCGACTTGCCGAGCCAGTAGGTAATGATTTTGTTCCCCCACAGCGCCCCTTGGATCAATAACGAAATTACCAGAAGACTCTGTATGACGCGTGTAAGTCCCTCCGGTACCGTGAGGAACAACGATCCCGCGTAAATCGAAATCATCAGAAGAAAAAACCATCGGATTTGCCCGATGAGCTCCACGATCAGGTCGTCAACATCGGTGGGTGTTCGCTCAGCCATGCGGGAGAGGCGCCCAACCAGAAGTCTCTTCGCAACGCCAAGAATGAAGAGGGACAGGACCGCAACGCCTCCGGCAATCATCCAGGCCCGAAGCGAATTTCCAAAATACAAATCGTCGAGAAACGTCATTCTTCATCTCCCTGAGGAAAAGGTCTTTGGGCAGAGAGCGGGATTGTGGAATCCGAGGCACAATCAGGTTGAACGACGAGCGGAGAGAGCTCGTCGGCAGGAACACAAAGAAAGGACCATGGATCCTATGAACCTGCAGAGACTCGGCTTCGGATCCGAACCTTCTCTGCCATTCACCGTATCGTGGTTTTTGGGGGACCGCGCGCGACAGAAACGCCTTAACAAGGTAAGGATTGACGCTCTTTCACGCAACCCTAATCCGGCGGTGATGAAAATAAATTCAACAGAAGAATAAAGAAGAGAAAATCTATTTTCCCTGCACAAGCTCGCCCATGTCTCTCACAGCGCGCCCGAGTCCAACAACCATCGCACGCACAATGATCGAGTGGCCGATGCTCACCTCGTCGATTTCCTGGATCGCTGCGACCGGCAGGATGTTGATGTAGTTCAACCCATGGCCGGCATTGACTCCCATGTCGAGGGATTTGGCGAGACGGGCGGCCTTCTGCACCCGCGCAAGCTGGGCGCGTTGGTCCCGCTCGGTCGCCGCGTCGGCGTACTCGCCGGTGTGGATCTCGATGAAATCAGCGGCGATTTCCTTCGAGGCCTCAATCTGCGCGGGGACGGGATTGATAAACAAACTCACAGCGATGTTCTGTTGATGAAATGTTTTGATCACATCCTGAAGGCGCTGTTTGTCCGCCTGCACATCGAGTCCTCCTTCGGTAGTCAGCTCCTGTCGCCGCTCGGGGACGAAGGTCACAAGATCGGGCTTGACCTCGAGCGCGATCGCGATGATCTCGTCGGTCGCCGCCATTTCCAGGTCGAGTTTCGTCCTGACTGTCCGGCGCAATAAGTAAACGTCCTCATCCTTGATGTGCCTCCGATCCTCCCGCAGGTGGCACACAATCCCTTCCGCCCCGGCCTCCTCACAGATTTTGGCCCCCTCGATCGGGTCCGGTTCTTTTCCCCCGCGGGCATTCCGAAGTGTGGCAATATGGTCGATATTAATGGCTAAACGCATAACTCCCTCGTAGCCCTTATACTGTAGTCAAGAATTTGGTGTGAGGAATATAAGAAATTTCTTGTTGTTTGTGAATTCGAGAAAAAGGCCGGATTCAGGCTCTTCCGGGCAAGGGGGCTGGGTTGAAGCTCTGCAACCTTTCCCGGCGTAGCATCGTAAGTGGAAGTGATTCCAACCCCCATCGACCCGAGGCATTTTTATGAACATGCGGACAATCACAACGGCCTTTCTTTTGGTATGGCTTGTCACCCTTTCTTCCCTCAACGCTCAATCAAAACAGAGGGAAACAACCCGCGAAACCAGGCATGAAGAACTGGGCGAGCGCATCGGCACCATGGTTGAGGACGTCATCGCCAGAATAGGGAAGAGCCTTTCCCTCACGGAAGAGAAAGACCTCTTCTCCGTCGATAGCTTGAAGCGACGCTCAAGACGCGGAATCAAGATCGACAGCGACGAGAAGAGCGTCACCTACGAGGGGACCGTCAGGATCAATGAAGATGAAATTATTCGTTCGAACGTCATTGTGAAGGGGGGCGACCTGACGATCTATGGCAAGGTTGAGGGGGATGTACTGGTGGTAGGGGGCGATCTGCATATGAAGGATGGGGCCTGGATCACCGGCAACGCAAAGGTGATCAACGGCGAAATCTTCGAGGAGGAGGGATCAACCATCGACGGCTACATTGACCGGTCCAGCACCAGAGCTTCCTCTTACCGTGAGGACGAAGATCGGTATCGGCGCTCCTCCTTCCGCCTGAACGCGCCCTGGGTGAGCGAGACGACCAACCTCGATAATTTCATCTTCCGCTACAACCGCGTCGAGGGAATTTTTCTCGGGCTCGGATCTGAAAAACGGTATTACTGGGATGGTTGGAAAGATTACTCGGTCTACGGCTCCATCGGTTGGGGCTTCAAGTCCCACCGCTGGCGCGGCAACCTCGGACTCAGTCGGCAGTTCCTTGTTGACGACGGGCATCTGCTTGAGCTCGGCGTGGAGGGGCACAGCCTGACCGAAACCAAAGACCACTGGATTATCTCCCAGGGGGAAAACACCGCTGCAGCATT
>JBBEBV010000361.1:0-1919 GCA_040882165.1 Bacteroidota bacterium | reverse complement strand
ACGGAGGATCGCGCAAGCGATCCACTACTTGGAACCTTGGATTCGCGATCCACACAAGCCCAGCATTCACAGGATGCTGACGGTGTTTGTATGGGCCGGAGACCCGATATTGAGGATCGCGTCAGCGATCCTCAAATCGGAACCAGCGTCCAATCAACAATGAATGCACCGGCGATCCACGATGTAGGCAAGCATCGCCCTTCCTTAAGATTTCAACCAAAGAGGATACCATCCATGCGCCGCACCCTGCTCTTTATTGTCGGTCTGCTGTTTGTGGTTTCGCCCATCGAAGCGGGTGGATCAAGACCCACCGTAAAATCGAAATACGGGATGGTGGTCTCATCCCACTATCTCGCCTCCGAGGTGGGTGTCGAAATCCTCAAAAAAGGTGGAAACGCCGTCGACGCCGCGATTGCAACGGGACTGGCACTCGCGGTTGTCCATCCTGCGGCAGGGAATATTGGCGGAGGCGGGTTCATGATCGTGTACAAGAACGACGGGACGGTCACCTCATTTGATTTCCGCGAAAAAGCTCCTGCCGCCGCCCACGGGCGTATGTATGTGGACGGGGAGGGGAACTATATCAAGGATCTCAACCATGAAGGGTACCTTTCCGTTGGTGTGCCCGGAACGGTTGCCGGCTTCGACTTTGCATTGAAGAAGTTCGGCACACGGTCGTGGAAAGTCCTCACCGCCCCGGCCATCCGCCTCGCAGAAGACGGGTTTCCCTTGAGCTGGTCGATGGCGGACGATTTCAAGTGGCTGAGAAGCGACTTTCTGCGGTATCCCGCCTCGGCAAAGGTTTTCCTGAAGAAAGATACCATCCTCCACGAACCTGGTGCTCTTTGGAAGCAACCGGACCTGGCAAAGACGTTGAAACGGATTCAACGCTCGGGGCGTGACGGCTTCTATAAAGGTGAGACGGCGAAACTTGTGGCCCTGGACATGAAACGAAACGGCGGCTTGATCACGGAAGCCGATCTGGCGGCGTACGAAGCGAAAGAACGTGCTCCGGTGCGTGGAACCTATCGGGGATATGAGATTGTCTCAATGCCCCCGCCGAGTTCCGGGGGGGTTGCAGTGATCGAGATGCTCAACATCCTCGAGGGATTCGACCTTTCATCCTACGGTCACAACTCGGCGCAGTACATCCACGTACTTACGGAGGCTATGAGACTGGCGTATGCCGACCGTGCTCGGTATATCGGAGATCCGGATTTCAATCCCGACATCCCGGTTGCCATGCTGACCTCCAAAGAACACGCCGAAAATGTACGGAAGACGATCAGCCTCAACCGGGCCTCGAAGAGTGATCTCACCCCCTTTGCCGAAGCGCACGAAAGCAGTGAGACGACTCACTACTCCGTCATCGATGCGGAGGGAAATGCGGTGGTCGTGACGTATACCCTGGAGTACGGCTACGGATCAAGGATTGTTGCCGACGGTCTTGGGTTCCTGTATAATAATGAGATGGGTGATTTCAATCCCGTCCCTGGTTTGACAGACAGCACCGGCAAGATCGGAACCACCCCGAACCGTGTCGCTCCCGGCAAACGCATGCTCTCCAGCATGACCCCTACCATTATCGCCCGGGATGGAAAACCATGGGTTTTGGTCGGGACCCCCGGGGGAAGAACCATCATCAATACCGTTCTCCAGATCATACTGAATGTGGTGGATTTCAAAATGAATATGGCAGAAGCGATCGACGCGGGGAGGTTCCATCACCAGTGGTTCCCGGATGTCCTGCGAATCGAAAAGTACTCTACAACTCAGGATTCTCAGCGGCTCCTGGAAATGATGGGGCATCGCGTCGTCACGATCGGGGGTCAGGGAAGCGCGATGGGGATTTTGATCGATCCGGAGACTGGCGTCCGGCACGGCTCCGCGGATCCTCGTGCCGCCGATGCGAGAGCAGT
>JBBEBV010000360.1:0-1920 GCA_040882165.1 Bacteroidota bacterium | reverse complement strand
CCGAAGGCCTACTAACAAATGAATGCGACAGCATTCACCTCTTTGGATCTGAGCGCCTTCGAAATGAATAGGGGATCCAAAAAGTAGCACGCTTCGCGTGCTTCAACTCAGGTTTGCCATCCCTCGTACCGACTCATCGCCGCCTCTTTACTTTCTTGTCTCTTCTTTCACTATATTATCGCTCAATTTGTATGAATTGAGAGGATCAGGACTTATGGGCGACGAGTACCCCAAAACCGGAGCGACACTCTACCTTAATATTATCTGGCACCAGCACCAGCCGCTGTACCTCGATCCGGGGAGCGACCAGCTCCAGGGCCCCTGGGTTCGGACGCACGGCACCAAGGATTACTACGACATGGTGTCCATTCTGGAGAAGTATCCCTCCATCCATTTCACGGTCAACCTTACCTCCTCGCTGCTCCACCAACTGGAGGAATATTACCTCAAACGCCTCAAACCGTTCGTTGATCTCGAGAGGAACCACGTTGATGCGAAGCGATATTTCGCGAAGTACCGGGGAAAGACCGATCCCTGGATCGATCTTGCTCTTAAGCATACCAAGGACTTTGATGCGAGAGACCTGCAATTCCTTTTGACGAATGTTTGGAACGCGTTCGGCATCAGTGACGTCATCATGAACCGGTATCCGGAGTACAAGGCGCTTCAGGAACGCTTTAAAGCGGTCGATGCCTGGGGGCTCAGCGAGCAGGAGCGGCGGGAGATCAAATTCTGGTTCTACATGGCCTACTTTGACCCGGATTTCCTGGAAGGGAGAGTGAAGCTCGCGACCGGAGCGATGATCGACCTGACAGATCTGATCACCAAACAAGGGGATGGAACATACCGGCTGAACAAAACGATCGCAGAAGATGACTGTAATCGTATTGTCGCCGAGACGTATAAAGTGCTGGCGGCAATTATCCCCCTCCATAAGAAGATGATGTATCAACCCTCCCTTCATACCGGCCAGGTCGAGATCATCACCACGCCCTATTACCACCCCATTTTGCCCCTTGTCTACGACAGCGACCTGGGAAGACTCTGCCAGCCGAACGATCCGATGCCGCCACGATTCTTCTTCCCAAAGGACGCGGAAGCTCAGGTTGCGAAGGCTGTTGTGTATTACGAGGATACATTTGGTGTCTCCCCGACCGGCATGTGGCCGGCGGAAGGATCGGTCGCCCATGACATTGTTGCCGTGTTTGCAAAGCACGGGATCACATGGACGGCCACCGATGAAAAGATCCTTTCCCGTTCCAAGCCCCAGGGTTGCAGCAAATACTACCCCTATTCCCTGCGTGGTACGAACGGCACCGACAATCCCATGGCGATCGTGTTTCGTGACACCGATCTCTCCGATAAAATTGGCTTTGTGTACCAGAATCTTGAGGGAGAAGTTGCGGCGGATGACTTTATCCGTCACGTCCTGAGTTACGCCCCCCGGGAAGGGGAGCCGGACAGACTGCTCACGGTTATTTTGGACGGCGAGAACGCGTGGGAATGGTATCGGTTCGACAACGAAGGGAAGACCTTTCAGAACGCCCTGTACCGAAAACTTACAAAACTCCATGAGTCGGGACAAGTGGTCACCAGTACCGTAACGGAATACATGCAGGGAAATCCTTATCGGGGAATTCCCGCCCATCCGATTGAGTCGATGAGAAACCTCGAATGGCTCTGGCCGGGCTCCTGGATCAACGCCAACTACGACACATGGATTGGAGATGATGAAGAGAACCGGGCGTGGGAGTATCTTTTGACGGCCAGGAAGGATCTCGAGAACTCGGGTTTGAAACAGCCTGATCCTCATGCCCCCGAACCCAGGAAGAACACCAAGGCATGGTATGCGTACCGGGCATGGGAATCGATGTACGCCGCCGAGGGATCGGACTGGTTCTGGTGGTATGGAACCGACCA
>JBBEBV010000359.1:0-1927 GCA_040882165.1 Bacteroidota bacterium | reverse complement strand
GAAAAAAGAAAAATTATCCACGAAGGTCACCCCGCCCGACTGCCTGCGCCAGCAGGCGGGCGGGGAAGAATCACTAAGCACATCCTCTGTGGTCTTTGCGGTCAAAAGGTAGCAGGTAAAAAAATACAAAGCCCCCGCCCGCACCAGGCAGGGGCTTTGCTTTTGAGGTTGGACTCCGAGAGGATTTTGCGGATCCGGCACCACGCGTCGGAGTCCCCCGCGCGGCACCGGCAAAGTCCAATCCCCCGTCGCACCAACGGGAGATTGGAAGATCGTTATTTCATGAACTTCCTTCGTTTGATCATTGAGAAGACGTTTCCAGTTCCATGTTTGACTATGATCCGATTGCGAAGAATAATGTTGCCCCGGACTGGTTTTCCTTTTGCGGCTGAGAGATGAGAACGGTAAACTTGAATCTTGGGGAACCAGCGTGCGCCCCGTCATCGTACAAAAGGAGGAGGAAAGCCACAATCAGGTGAAGACTGTATATTTGAATCTTCTGAGCAGGGGGATAAAAGCGGGAAAGAGGGCAAGAAGAGAAGAAATTGGCCCATTGGCGAAGGGGAGCAGGGTTTTGCTGTTGCAGTAGCTCCCTCTTCTTGCAACTCGTTCTTGTCCTTAGCGGGCGAGGATCATCGGCTTCGTCGCGGAAGCGGAACCTGCCGTCAGCCTGTACCAGTAAGCACCGCTTGGAAGAAGGGAGGCATCAAAGAAAACCTGGTGAAACCCGGCTTCCAAGTCGCGTTCAAGGAGAAGGGCTACTTCTTTTCCAAGAACGTCGTACACGGCAACACGGGCGCGCGCAGGTCTCGCGATGTGAAAGTGTATGTTTGTCCCAGGGTTGAACGGATTTGGAAAATTCTGTTGCAGGACGAAAGTCTTCGTCTCAGCATCATTTGTTTCACCGGCGGAAAGCACAGTTGGTTTGAGGAACCAAGGTACTGTTGTCGGATCCGTCTTAAAAAAAGTCAGTAATTGGTTGGCGACTTTCTGACGTCCTGATGTTGATGGATGTGTGCCGTCGCTCTGGAAGTCGGAGCATTCCCAGGAAAGGCCATCCATGCGGGGCACCGTGCCGTCCGCCCAAAGGTATGGTCCCCACGCCAGCCACGGCGCTCGTGCGTTGAATCCCTCATAAACGAGCGACGTATCGCCTTCGATCTGTTTTGCAATCAGCCACTTCACCGCAAACCCGGACTCGTACGCATAGGGTTCAGGATTCAACGTTGTCCTGGCGTATCCCGCGTAGGTCCTGCTGGACCAATACGCCAATTTGATATTGGGGTAGCGTGATTTGAGAATGCGCGCAATAGACTCCAGGTGACCCTGGAGTGTGAGCGTATGAGATGGAAAGGGCTGAGTGGGATTAGCGTTGGCTTCCTTGACCCACGCTACCTGGACCTGCTCCCGTGTTACCCCTGCCGTGGTCAATCGCTGATCGATGACACCCCAGAAATTTGCCGAAGGGTCTGCAATGATCGAAGCCGTCTGTCCACCCTGAGCCCCATCGATGATCACAAGTTGGGGGTTCTTCATTGGGTCCGGATCGGCCAATCCTTTAAAGGTGGAGAACTCCTGAGTCGCATTCGACATGCCAATGGAGAGCAGGACGATCTTCCCATCCAACGCATCACCAATCCCTGCAGCACTGAGGGGTTTCACCTGTCCGGCAAGAGCTCTCCCCGACGAATCATGGCTCCACGGCCGCTCATTCAATCCCTGCGGATATAATCCCCCCTCAGACCCTTGATGCAGTTGCGAGCCCAATTCCGTTAAGGGCTTCAGTCCCACAGACGTCCCGGAGCAATTCTGACCCGTTGCATGGGAGGCGCACGCCGCAATGATCAAGAGAACGGTAAAGCTTGTTCGGTTCATAGGAGGCCTCATTTGAGCAAGACCATCAGCCGATGAAGAATACCCGATGGCG
>JBBEBV010000358.1:9617-12116 GCA_040882165.1 Bacteroidota bacterium | reverse complement strand
CCATGATCATCAATGAATTCATGTACGATCCGTTGACCGGGCAAAATGAATGGATTGAATTCTTCAACCGGAGCAACGAAACGATCGATCTTGCGGGATGGAGATTCTCCGATCGTCCGACGACGGGGGGAAGCGTGAACACGTTCATCATGACGGCGCAGTCCCACACCATCAGGCCGGGCGATTTTGTTGTCGCGGCAGCCGAGTCGACGATCTTCTCCCGCTTCCCCCTCCTCCGCGCCCCCGCTTCCACACGTCACCTCTTTATCCTCAACCGGAGCGGCGGCCTCAGCTTCGGCAACGACGGCGATGCGATCATCCTGCGCGACCAATCCGGCCTGGCCATCGACACCGTCTCGTATTCGCCCAACTGGCACCATCCGGACGTCACCGATTCGAAAGGAAGATCGCTGGAGCGCATCAACCAGGAGATCGGCTCCAACGACCGACGTAATTGGAGCACGAGTGCGGCTTTCTCCGGAGGTACGCCGGGCGAGAGAAACAGCCTTCATACCACCGGTCTTTCCTCCAACGCCTCCCTTTCCTTCAATCCCAACCCCTTCTCCCCCGACGGGGATGGTTTTGAAGATTTCTGTATTATTCGGTACAATCTCCCACTCACCACCTCGCTCATTCGCATAACGATTTTCGATAGGAGAGGAAGGAACGTCAAGACGCTTGCCAACTCCGAGTTGGCGGGCCCAACGGGGGAAGTGATCTGGGATGGTCTCGATACGCAAAAACAGCGTGTGCGGATAGGGCCCTATATCGTCTTCCTTGAAGCGATTGACGGACAGGGAGGAATTGTCGCCGCCGCAAAGGGGGTGGTGGTAGTGGCAACGAAGCTGTAATTTTCCGTCAACCAGAAGACGTGATATTTTTTTGAATCATGAAAGCAACCTTTTGGCACTCTGCCGTCACTCATAGTCACATGGAACCGGTTCCCAATCCCCCCGGGCAGGCCGAACATCGGAGCCTGATCGAGGAATTTCTCTCCAGCAGGAACGAGCAGGCATTCCGTCGCTTATACGGCCAGTGCACTCCTGCGCTTTTCCAACTCGTCTATCGGCTGACCGGACGCATGCAGGTTGATACGGAGGAGGTGGTGCAAGAGACATGGATTCGGGCAGTGGAACGACTGGGGGAGTTCCGGTGGGAGTCGAGTTTCACCACCTGGCTCTCGGGGATTGCCGTCAACCGTTGCCGCGAGTTGTACAGACGGCGCGCAACATTGAGAAACGAGATCGGTCTCGATGGCGAAGATCTCCTTCAACCGGGGAGAGAGGTGCACATCGCCGAACGTCTCGATCTTGAACAAGCGATTGCAACGCTGTCGGATGGGTACCGTGCTGTCCTGGTGCTGCACGACGTCGAAGGGTACACCCATGAAGAGATCGGGAGACTGCTCGGCATCGAGCCTGGAACATCCAAGAGTCAACTCTCGCGGGCACGGAGTTCGATCCGGAGAGCACTGAAGCAGGAAGCCGCAAAGGATCTTCATCCATGACCCAGCACGATCACGACGACCTGACACCGGAGGAGCAACGGGCATTCGGAGCCTTGCCTCGACACCGGACCCCTCCACAACATCTTGAGGAATCCATTATGAACGAACTTACCAGGCGTGGACTCCTTACAACTTCGGCTTCACTCCGGGGCCGATCATGGTTCCAGCTTGCCGCTGCACTTCTCCTGCTGATCCTTGGCGGGGTTTCCGGTTATGGTATCGGAACGAGGACCGAAGAACAGGTTTTACCCAAACCTCAAAACCCGCGGTACGTTCTCTTGCTCTTCGAATCTCCGAACCCTTCCGAGAACACGGCGGAGCTGGTAAGGGAGTATGGTCAGTGGGCGCAGGGTCTTTACACCGGAGGACGGTTTGTCTCGGGCGAGAAATTACGGGAAACGGGACGCATCCTGACACGATCGGACGGGGAGACCGGCATCTCTGAAGGGATCCGGACAACAGGGTCATCCATTCTTGGCGGGTATTTCATTATCGAAGCAAAGGACTACGACGAGGCGATAAAGGTCGCCTCCGAATGTCCTCATCTGAAGTACGGCGGAACCATCGAACTTCGCGAGATTGAACCGACATAACAACCCGACCAGGAGAATTACCATGACCTTGAAAATAGTCTCTTTCGCGGTGGCTGTTCCCCTGACCTTCCTGCTTTCGCATGGTCCGGATGGGGCCGGCCATGAGAGAGTTCGCCGAACATGTTGCCCGGGTGATGCGGGCGAGACTCGTCCATCCGACATGCTCACCGGGGACGAAACAGCGGTTTCCGCGGAAACCTCCGTGAAACTCTTCGAGCGATTCAAAACGCTTGATGGAGTATGGATCGGCACCAGCACCAAGGGATGGAAGGAAGAGACAACGGTCCGGACGATCGCCGGGGGATCCGTCGTCCAGTTCACCTCATTTGATGCGCACCCGAACGAGACCATGCTGACCCTTGTCCATTTCGATATTGACCGCCTGCTCATCACCCATTA
>JBBEBV010000358.1:8111-9517 GCA_040882165.1 Bacteroidota bacterium | reverse complement strand
CATGCAAGAGCAATATGTTAAATGGTACACGAAGCATCCTAAATCCGCATGATGTTCCTCTGGCACGATGCCCCGATGCTGGTCAACAATCTCGTCCGCCTCAGTAAAGGGAAGATGATGGGGGTGGATTTCAATAAGAACAAGACCTGGGTCGGCTCCTCCGTCGCTTTTCATCCTTAAAGCCTCAGCGCAGTTCTCCCGTCGCAATACCCCACACGCCGTCGGGAATTCCCACACTTCTCCCTGCACCCTTCCAGCCGGGATTTGCCCCGCAATTGCCCTATCTGATTGTCCCGTTGTTCGATACACCGGGACCCGGTTCATCACATTTCTCCGGCACTCCGCTTGCACCATGAGCCTCAACTCCGCACTCTGGTGCGGTATTCTCCCACACTGATTCAAGGAGACACTGCCGTGTTCGACTTTCTCAATTCCGAGACCATGTGGCTCAATCTCACAAATGCCACACTGGGCCTGGTGACGCTGGTCTGTCTCGTCGCCGTTGCCCGAATTTTCATTCCCGAACTGTTTGCAAAACTCGCCGCGAAGCGCGCCCGCGTCGCGGTAGAGAATGACTCCCACGCGTTCGATCTTTCCGGCCTGGGAATCACCATGGCCGATGGAGGTGAACGTATCAATGAGTCCGCCCGTCGCCGTTCGGATCAGGATGACGACCCTCCGAACATTATTCGTTCCACGAATTGACGGCGCAGTCCGGGTGAGGTACTACTCTGCGAGGATGCAATGCGATGCCCCTTTCTGCGTGAAGCGCAGGTGAAGTTTTGCCGCGCTTCCGCATTCAAAAAAATGATTGTGCGAACGGCCGACCATACCGGAGACGAGCGATGCTCCTCTCCGGAGTGGGTCTCATGCCCGGTCGCCAAACAACATCATGAAGACTGGCCGGATCAATCCCATTGTCCGTTTCTCCAGGAATCGCTGGTGCAGTACTGCACGGCCGCGCCGATGTCGAAGTTCGTCCCCTATACTGAAGCGCAACTCTCCCGCTGCGGCAGCGAAGCGCATCGTTATTGCGAAGCGTTTCTCGCCCTTGCCCAACCCCCGGTCTCCCAGCCTTCCGTCCCGGCGACGATCGCCTCGACGGATGAGGGATGGGTGGATGGCATCCAGGTCCCGGAGAACCTCGCCTATGCGCCAAACCACCTCTGGCTCGATGTCGGAAGTGACGGAACGTGCCACGTAGGCATCGATGCATTCTTCGCCAAAGTGCTCGGCCATGTCGACAGGCTGAGTTTCGTCACCTGGAAAGGGGTCTCCCGACCGACCGCCGTTCTCACGGTCCGGGGAATCGACCTGAACCTCGCGTTCCCAAACCCGATGTCGATCACCGGAGTCAATGCGTATCTCCGGTCCCATCCGGAAAAAATCATCTCCGAACCGTACGG
>JBBEBV010000358.1:0-8011 GCA_040882165.1 Bacteroidota bacterium | reverse complement strand
TACCGGTCGGTTGATCAGCCGGTTCAGTTCAGCCACGCGGTCCATGCGGGAGAGGCGGTGGGAATGACGTGCGATGGTTGCCACACGGTGAGCGACGACGGCCGGTTCGCCGGGATTCCGACGCTTGAGCAATGTGCAGGATGTCACGCAGACGTGGTCGGAGCTACGGAGGCGGAAAAGCACTTTGTGGAAGAATATGTCAGGCAGGGACGGGAAGTTCCGTGGCTTGTGTATGCACGCCAGCCGGACAATGCCCACTTTTCTCATGCCGACCATGTGAAAGTCGGGGAGATTGCCTGCGAACGATGCCATGGGCCCCATGGGACCACCGAGACGCTTCGTCCCTTTGAGGAAAACCGCATCACCGGCTACAGCCGCGATGTCTGGGGGGCCAATATCTCCGGTGTCAAATCCAACCCATGGGAGGGGATGAAAATGGACGACTGCGTGGCTTGCCATAAAGAAAACAACCGTCGCAGCGCTTGTCTCGCCTGTCACAAGTAACGAAAGATCCTCATGCCCTTGACCCTCACACGACGCAATGTTTTGAAATTTGTCGGCGGTTCCATCGCCGGTATGATGGTGACCCCCCTTCCATGGAAACTCCTGGATGATGTTGCGATCTGGACACAGAACGGACCATGGATCCCCAAGGTCCCCCGCGGCCCGATCACAACAACGTTCAGCACATGTGCTCTTTGTTCCGCGGGATGCGGAATTCAGGCGCGTTGCGTGAACACGATCCCGTACGCTCTCTCCGGCATCCGGAACCACCCTGCCAACAATGGAACCCTCTGCCCGAGCGGTGTGGCGGGGCACCATCTCGCCTATCACCCTCTCCGGTTGAAATCCCCGGTTCAGGTCTTCCGTCGTGAAGAGACCATCGAAGTCCAACCGGTTTCATCCGAGGAAATTCTCAGAAAAATTTCCACCGCCGTGGCAAAGAGCAGGAACGCGGGGGAAGGCACCCTTGCACTCCTGGACCAACGTCCGGGACGCTCACTCTCCCTGTTCTACCGGAATCAACTTGCCCTGCACGGTCGCGGAGTCTACCTTGTCTCACCGACCGATCCGATCCTGATCACGCAATGCCTTGACGAGATGGTCGGAACATCGTTCGGACCGGTCGGGTACAATCTCGAAAGGGTCCGAACCGTTCTCAGCTTTTCGGCGCCGGTCCTCGACGGCTGGGGAACTCCCGTTCAGACTTCAAAGATGCTTGCACACCGGGGTTCATCGGGCCAGAAGGGCGCAAGGGTCATCCAGATCGATTCAAGATATTCGCGCTCGGCTCAACTCGCCAATCAATGGATCCCGATCAGACCGAACACGGAAGCGGCTTTGGCCCTCGGGCTCGCCCACGTTCTTCTGCGTGAGGGGCTGTACGACAAAGCTTTGATCCGGTCACGGGCACTCGATTTTCAAACGAAAGGGAAACACTCCTACTTCGACCTCGTCGGTCGTTTTACTCCCGATCATACCGCCGAATGTACGGGCGTTTCCAGCGATGTGATCCTCGCCACCGCGCGGGCACTTGCCGCGCAAGGTCCATCCCTTGTCATCGGGGACGGCGATTCGGGAGGAGGGCCATTGGGGAGAGAAGCGGAGATGGCTGTTTGGGGAATAAACATTCTCCTCGGCGCTCTCGGGAGCAGCGGGGTAATTGTGCCCCAACGCACAGTTCCGGCGCCGAAGGAATTCTCAGCAAACGGGTTGAGTCCCGTACAAGGCGTCTCGGACATCCCAGATCATTCGATCGGAGTCTTACTGATCGATGCCTCCGAGCCGGGCGATCCGCTTCCCTGGTCGCTCCTGGAACAAAAGCTTATTCCGGATCAAAGCCTTGTCGTTGCCTTTTCCCCGACATTAACAGGGCTTGCTCAACACGCTCACTCTATCATTCCGACACCAGCGCACCTTGAGGCGCTGACGGATGTCCCGACCATGCTCTCGTCTGCAACGGGGACGTTTTCCGTCTCCTCCCCCCTGCTCAGGCGCCCGGAGGGAACAATGGATGCAAGGGAGATCATGGGGAAGATATTTGAGGTGGAAGGGACACTCGAGGAACTTCTGAAGCAACGCACTTCGGCGATCTTTGAATCCCGGCGGGGACGTGTCTTTAAAGCGAGCACGGGATCCTCCGTGCAACTCACCGAACTTGGGTCATCCGACGAACTCTGGGCTGAACTCACAACCGGCGGCATGTGGATGGACGATCCTGTCCGCTCAAAGCCTCTGCCGGAATTCCACTTCATGGGACGGTCGCCTGATGCTTACAAGCGTATGCTGGACGCGGGTAAGGGAGTTTCATCCTCGAACGGATCAGACATGCAAAAGAGGATCATGGTCCTGCCGTACGGAAGGCGAGCCGAAGTAGGGGGCGCTCAGCTTTCACCCCTGATGACGAAGCTCTATCAGGAATCCGGCCTGCATCGCAGTTCGAAAGTCGCCGTTTTGAATCCTGCCACAGCAAAGGAGTTCAGCGTGGCGAACGGGGACAGGGGTACACTCGCCACGGAGCGTGGAACTCAGGAGGTGACGATCCGGGTGGATAGTGCCGTGATGCCGGGAGTAGCCGAAATCGCCGTCAGCCCCGAACCGGTCGGGCAAGCAGGAACAGAGATCGTGCAGGAGCAGGACATCCTCGAACTTATCGTACCCGATCAAGCTCCCACCTGGCGGGCCTTCCAGGCAACACTTCGAAAGGCGTAAGAAATGGATCAGACCACAGTCAAAAAATCACGCTATGGGATGGCCATCGACCTGGATCGGTGCACGGGGTGCGGTGCCTGCCTTATCGCCTGCGCCGTCGAGAACAATGTCAGTCCCGGCCACCCGAAGGTGAACGAGAGAAACGGCACAACCTGGATGCGGGTATTCGAAGTTCAGGATGGCCGCCCGTTTCCGGATGCCCAAACAGCCTTCATCCCGATGATGTGCCAGCAATGCGAGGTGGAAACTCCATGTGTCTCCGTGTGCCCGCAGAATGCGGTCGAGGTCGATCCGGAGACTGGGATCGTCGTGCAAATCCCCCAACGCTGCCTTGGATGCCGGTACTGCATGACGGCCTGTCCGTACCATGCACGCTACTATAACTGGTGGGATCCGAAATGGCCTGACGGCATGGAGAAGGCATTGAACCCCGATGTCGCACCCCGCATGCGCGGTGTCGTGGAGAAATGCAATTTCTGTCATGGCCGATTGCACGAAGCACGTGCCCGGGCAGCCGCACAGGGGTCGAGGCAGATCAACCCGTCGGACTACATACCCGCATGCGTCGAAGCGTGCCCCGTTCAGGCCATCACGTTTGGGGACCTGAACGACGAATCCACCGATGTTGCCCTGCTTGCCAGGAGTGAGCGGGCGTTTCGGTTCCTCGCCCGGTTGGGGACGGAAACAAAAGTGTATTACCTCTCGGGTCGTGACTGGGTGCGCCGCCTCGCGGACCGGGAGCTTGCACGCTCGAAAAAGGAGACTCTCCATGGATAAGCTTTTGATCACGCGCGGCGTCCAGCGCAGTCCGTTTTGGAAGTTTATCCTCTGGATCCTGCCATGGGCGATGCTCCTGGCGTGGGGCCTCTACGGAGCGTACCTCTGTCTCGCGGAAGGGTTGAACCAGACCAACATGGACAACCGTTTCGCCTTCGGTTTGTGGATTTATCTTGATCTTACGGTCATCGCCTTTGGGGCGGGGGCCTTCTTCACCGGATTCCTTCTGTACATCCTCAAAAGACATGAGCTCAAATCGGTGATCAACAGCGCCGTGGTGTTGGGGCTGATTTGCTACAGCGGGGCGATTGTGGTCCTGATGGTAGATGTTGGCCAACCGTTGCGGGCCTGGTTCACCTTCTGGCATCCGAACGTCCACTCCATGCTCACGGAGGTCACGTTCTGCCTGACGCTCTACCTGACCGTTCTCATCCTGGAATACGCTCCGATCGTCATGAAAAACCGTCAGATCCGGAAGGTCCCAAGCTACCTTGTTTTCGAGTTCAATCTTCACAAGCTCATGGTTGTATTTGCCGGGGTCGGGGCGTTCCTCTCCTTTTTTCACCAGGGATCGCTCGGCGGGCTTTACGGTGTGTTGCGTGGCCGGCCGTTCGCGTTCCGCGAAGAGCTTGGCATCTGGCCTTCCACCTTCTTTCTCTTCGTTCTCTCGGCAATGGCGGCCGGACCCAGCTTCGTGTTGCTGACAACCTGGCTGGTGGAAAAGCTCTCGAAGAAACGGTTGGTGAAACGGGAAACGATGAGCTATCTGGGGAAACTGTCCGGTGTCATGTTGATTATCTATATCCTGTTCAAATCGGTCGACACGCTAATCTGGATCAACAGCACGTCTCCCTCCTCGGGGTTCCCGGCGTTTGAGTACTACGACCGTGCTGCCTTCGGTACCTGGGTGCTCTTTGCTGAGGTGGTGCTCTTCGGGTTGCTGCCGGCGCTTGTCCTGCTCCGGAAGAAATTGCGTGAGCGGATGGTGTGGCTCATCCCTTCCGCCGTCTTCGTGCTGGCCGGAGTTGCGTTGAACCGGTTCGTCCTGACGATCCAAACGCTGGCCTTGCCGACGCTTGTTTTCGACGAGTTCCTCTCGTACATGCCGAGTTGGCAGGAAGTAGCCACATTTTCCATGGTCATCGCTTACGGCGTGTTGCTGTATTCAATCTCATTCCGGTATTTGCCGTTGTTTCCGCAAGAACGTGAATTGACGCAACCTTACTAAGGGAGGCACTGTTATGCTGCCATGGGTGTATGAATTTCGCTGGGATGCCGGTCATATCATTTTCTTGGGGGTCTTCTTTTCCGTTCTCATCATCATCGCTTCCACCCTGATGCGCGCGTTGATGCGGGCCATCGGCGATTTCAAAAACCACCGCGTCGATCATGTGATGTGGGAAGTGGCCTTCGAAGATCTCCCCGAGCCGGCCCGGGCCTGCCGGCATGAACTCTCCGGAGAAGTGGCGCACCGAACGTGTCCGAATGAATTCGACTGCCGCGATTGCGTGTCACACGAGTTGTTCCTGCGGGCAAACCCCGCTTCTCCCGCCGGAATCGGACCTCAGGCCCAGGAAGAGGAACAGCTCTTCGGTCTTTCGTTTCCCCTGGACCGTTACTACGACCGGGGACACACGTGGGTCAAACCGGCTGGCGACGGAACGGTGATGGTTGGGTTGAACGATCTTGGAACCCGGCTTCTCGGCTCCGTGGAGAATATCCAACTTCCTGAAATCGGATCAAAGATGCACGTTCACGGGACGGCATGGCAGGTCTCCACCCGCGGAGCGGATACGCGCATTCTCTCGCCGGTTGAAGGAACGGTGGTCGATGTCGGAGGTCCCGGCAAGGAATGGTACCTCAAAGTCCGGCCGGAGGGGAATGGGATTGCCCTACGGCACTTGTTGAGAGGGGCTGAAATCAAACCATGGCTTACGCGGGAATTGGAACGATTGCAGTTCGCGCTGTCGGAGGATGGCGTTGGGATGAGCCTGGCAGACGGCGGCGTGCCGGTGGAAGATTTGCCGAGATCCGCACCGAAGGCCGATTGGGATGCGGTGTGGGGTGAGATGTTCCTGGAGGCGTAGGAACCCTCCCTGTTCACTCACCGCGGTATATTATACCTTTTGATCCTGTCATACAACGTCGACCGGTCGATACCCAGGATCGAAGCCGCCTCTTTGATATTACCGTGTGTCCGCTCAATCGTGGCGACGATGGCCTGCTTTTCCAATTCATCCAGCGTCACGTGAGCGGGAAGGCTCCATTCCTTCTTGCCGTTCTTAGCTTTTCCCAGGAACTGGAAGTCCTCTTCCGACAGGATCGTGCTCCGGCACGTTACGATCGCGCGTTCCAGCGCGTTTTCCAGCTCACGAACATTCCCCGGCCAATCGTAGTCCATCAACAATTTCAACCCTCCTTCGGATATCTCTTGGACATTCTTGCTGAGTTCATGGGAAAGCCGTTCGATGAAATGCTTTGCCAGCAGCGGAATATCCTCCCGCCGGTCGCGCAGTGACGGGAGATGAATCGTAATCACGTTGAGACGGTAGTACAGATCATCCCGGAACCTTCCCTCCTGCACGGCCTGAAGGAGGTCCCGGTGCGTCGCAGCGATCACGCGCACATCGACCTCCAATTCCTGCACTCCTCCCACCCTGTAGAACTTTCGTTCCTGCAAAACGCGAAGAAGGTCCATCTGCAGCTTGGAGGAAATGTCGCCGATCTCGTCAAGGAAGATCGTCCCGCCGTTCGCCATCTCGAACTTCCCCTTTTTCTGTGAAGAGGCGCCGGTAAACGATCCTTTTTCATGACCGAAGAGCTCCGACTCCAGCAACGTCTCCGCCAGCGCGGCGCAGGACACGGTGATGAAGGGCTTCCCCGCGCGGTCACCCGAAAAATGAATAGCGCGGGCGATCAGTTCTTTGCCCGTGCCGCTCTCCCCCCCGATCAGCACTGTGCTCTTCAGGCTGGACACTTCATGGATCAGTGCGAAAATATCGTGCATCTTCGGGTTCTTGCTGATGATATCATGGAAGCTGTACTGGCGGGACAGTTTTTTCCGCAGGATGACGTTCTCCCGCTGGAGGTTCTTCACTTTGATAATGCGGCTGACCAGGAGGGAGATCTCCTCCGGGTTGCACGGTTTGACGATATATTCCTGCGCTCCTTCCTTCATCGCGGTGATCGCCGTATCGACGGTTGCATAGGCGGTAATAATGATCACGGACGCATCGGGATGCAACTTCCGGATCTCCATCATCGTCTCGATCCCGTCGATCCCCCCCGGCATCTTGAGGTCGATGAAATAAATGGCGTAGTTCGATTCCCGGGCTTTGTCCAGAGCCTCGCGCCCCGACACAACGGCATCGACGGTATAGCCGTCCTCCCGCAGCCAGGCCGCCATGGATTCCCGCATAATCTCTTCGTCGTCAACCACCAGAATGTTCCAATGCTGATTCATAGAGACCTCTTATGATCGATACCCGGAACGGTGAAGGGAGCGCATCGTCTCCCGCAACATGATGGAGCAACTGGTGCATAACTCGTCGGTTTTCCGATCGAGTTGCTGAAGATTGGTGGCAAGCGCCATCGGACACGAACGGTCCCGGCAGTGGGTCAAACCCCATGTATGCCCCAGTTCGTGGATCGCTTCCTTTGCAGTCCGGTGCAGGAAGACACCCCGGTTCGGCTCCAGTCCGTAAAATTCCTGCCGCAGCCGGGCCAGGGAGATCGTAGCGACCTTCCCATGCAACTGTGCCTGCCCGAACACGAAGCTCAGCATGGGAATAAACATATCGACGGGCGTCACGCCGAGGAGCTTCACGGTATCGCCCCGCACCTCCTTGAGCAACGATCGGAGGATCTTCTCGGAACTGTATTGGCGTCGCTCCTCATCGAAGGCAAACTCCGGAACCCCCTGCAGGGGAAGCCGTTGGATCTCAAACCCGAACGTTTCCCACACGCTCAGTTCCATGGCGGCAAGAACGTCTTCCTCGACAACTCCGAGCGCGACAATCGAGATGGAAGGCACCGGATCCTATCCTACGTTGTCCGGGGGAGGTTCGTGTCCTGCACTCCCTCGTCACCATTGGTGAGCGGCAGGGAAACGCGAAACGTCGTTCCCTCCCCCACCACACTTTGCACTTCAATATCGCCGTGGTGAGCCTGAATGATGCCGTACACGACTGCCAATCCCAGCCCAACCCCCTTGCCTTCCCCCTTTGTTGTAAAGAACGGATCGAAAATCCTGTGTAATGCCTCGGCCGGGATCCCGTCCCCATTGTCGGTCACCGTTAACACAACAGCGTTTTCTTCCGGTGCAACCTCGGTATGCAAAGTCAAAAAACCCTCCCCTTTGTTCACGGTAGCCTCAGCGCCGTTCATGATCAGATTGATGAGAACTTGTTGAACCTGCGACACGTCGCATGGGACAGTCGGGAGTTCCCCCGCAAGCCGGAGATCGACCCTGACGTTCATCAACTTGAGCTTGTGATTGATGATCGAGAGGGTTGACTTGATG
>JBBEBV010000357.1:5241-12176 GCA_040882165.1 Bacteroidota bacterium | reverse complement strand
TCTCGTGTCAAGTAAGGAATGTACCCTTGCTCTCCGAAAAGGGCATAATCTTCTCTTTTAATAATTAAGAAAATCGGTACCCAAATCTCAGCCAAACCCTTTTTCAGTTTCAAAGGTCTCGATAGAACTATTTCAAACAAGTCGGCTATTGATTTGCGCGTCGATTTAGTCCCTGCCATGAAGGCTTCGCACCGTGACCATAACGGATGAAACGTTTTATCCGAAGGTTTACCTAAAGACCAACCATCTCTACGCTTCTTGTGGATCCCTGTGTTTTGCAACAAAGTGAGATAGATCGTCTTTTCCGCTGGGAATTTGTCTTTCGGAAAACCAATGTCTTCTCTATCCCAATTGGCAATCAACTTCTCAATGAGATTCCTTCTCGCGGTCACCACCGCAGGGGGTAAGTGATGACGATTGATTAATTCATTGTGGAACGTCGGCGTCTCATCATATATTCGCTCGATGGCCAACGACAGGTACTTGTTCAAATCATGCTGAGAATGAATTGGGATTTCTTTCCCGCGAAATATCCATGTAACCGAATCAGCAAACATGCTATTAAGCACGAGTCGGTTCAATTCCTGAATTTGATAGTCAAGGATTGCCTTAACTTCACGCCGTGCGACCAAATCATCTGTGACCGAAGCTAACACAGCACTCGACTTATCTATATCCCACAAGGTGTTTTGGATGGAAACGATATTGTCAAAAACACAATAGACGATCGCTTCATGAACACCTTTCGAAACGGTTTTCACTTCCCCCACATTTTGTGGAGCTGAGAAAATGAGGTTGACAATTCCATCAATTTC
Source organism: Bacteroidota bacterium (assembly GCA_040882165.1). Classification (GTDB taxonomy): domain Bacteria; phylum Bacteroidota; class Ignavibacteria; order UBA10030; family UBA10030; genus UBA6688. The sequence continues at coordinate 11,361 of JBBEBV010000357.1, read as the reverse complement.
ACCGGCGGATAATGCGGTAATGGGTTTATGTGATATCTGGTACTCGAAGAATCGCGGGGTACCTCGCTTCATGGTTGCCGTTTTACAACGGATCACCGGAAACGTGAAAAAGCTCTGTAGTTTGGGGACAACATCACTAATTGGGTCGACTTTGCTTGAAGCCGAAGCAAACGCGGCGCTGAAATCGAAGTCAGTCCCTTCAAATAGGACATAACGATTCTTGAAATGGATGAACCGGAGAATCTTTTTGTCTTCGAGGGCTTTTACGACGCGCAAAGGGTCATCGATCCCCATGGCGGTCCTACCGTATTCAACGAGAACATCCGAATCTAAGCGGGTACTCTCAAGTCCAAAAATGTTTAAAAGTCCAATCGCCTTCACAAGCTTCAGTGCATTGTGTGTATCTGTATCAATACTTCCTTCAACTCGCTCAATCGCACGCTGAATCGCCGCCCATTGGACATAGCGTGGGTTATCACGGGAAGCGATGAAAGAATAATGATTCCCAATGAGGTAATCATATACACAGCTGAGGTTATATAGGGGATTCGAACGACGATCAAACGCCCGCACACCAAGATAATCATGGGAACTCAGGAACGTGAACAGAGATCTTTCATTCTGGCCACACGCTTGAAGAGCCAAGGTTAGTACTGAAGCAGCTATGGGTTCAAGTGGAAGCAGTTTTTTGGCGATTTCACTAATTTTATTAACATCAAAATTGTACGAGCAAATTTTCTGCGTGAAAGAACTAATGGTTTCTAGGGATGACGTCGGCCCTCTTTCAATTGTTTCTGTATGCAGGTACTCTCCCGCAAGATATAGGAGCTGGTCCACCTGCTCATTAAATGGAAGTTCCGTAAGACGGCCCTTGACCTTCTCCCATTCATGCCTTTGCACTTGATCCAACCGCCTGGCGTACGAGTCAAACCCTTGGTGCAAGCTCGTGAGAAGGAGAAACCTCATCGAGGAGTCGTTGCAGAACTCAGCAAGTTGTTGAATAAAGTATAATTCTCGTTCGCCTTCCTTCGAAGCAGCATACTCAAGGAACTTGCCGAGTTCGTCAATAACAATCAGTAATCCAGATTTTTTCTTTGCAGCTTTTTCATGTTCCGAAGCAAGTTTTTTCAGAATGAGTTGCTCGTTAACACGACGAGCATTTAACCCGATACCTCGAGCAAAGGAATTGACAATCGAGTCGTATTCTCCAATTATGTTGAGAGTTTCAAATCGCCTGACACCATTGAAATGACCGTTTATCGGACCAAAGTAGGTTGCTCTGTTGGAAAGCTGCCTTTCAATTGCCCAGAGGAACGCCGACTTGCCGGTCCCATAAGATCCGATAATGTTAAACGAACGTGTCCCTGTTCGGAATCCTGTGGCAATTTGTTCATAGACGCGTCGTGAATTACCTGTGGGCAGGTATGTCAATTTCTTTTCACGATCCCTGACTATATTGACTGAAGGTGTAAAGCTAGACTCCATAGTAACCCCTTAGAAGCTCCCAACGTTCTGGTCTACTTTTAAATTGCAATTCCCGAACACCAGCATCATTTTTGTAGACAATATCGCTGTGAAATCGAGTGAGTTCATTTATTTTAAACATAAGACCATCACCACTTAACGCGAACACAGAGCCAACACTGTTCTGTCCGTTGAGTAGCTCATAAAATGATACCGAGCTTCCATATTTCTCATTGCTCAAGATACAGAACAGAAGCACTTCCCATGGAATTTCGTTTCGTTCACGCCCAGAAATACGATAGCGCTCACCGAACCCATCATCTATTCCCTCTAGTGTTTCCATGAGGTCAAGCTCTAGAAGCAGTCCGGCAAATTCCTCTTCAATGTTTTGGACTTTAGCACTGGGACGCACGTACGTTTTCAGAAAGACCCCGATATCCCTGTCAACGATGTGCGGATTGAATGGTTCGTTCTGCTGCTGACATTTGCGCTTCAAAAAATCTTTCAAGTGTTCTTTGGTGAACTCCGGTCGTTCACGACGAAACTCATTAAAGACAAGGTGATATAATGATGCGACCCCTTGCGTGACGAGTCGGTAGTGCAACAACCAAAGAGAACCTGGGTGTTCTAGATATGGGTCCTTTCCGCGTGGACCAAATATAAATTTGGCAAGCTCATCATTTCCACTCAGGAATCCGAACGCATTCATCCAATAGCGGATAGAAGAGACCATGTTCTTGCCAACACCGAGATGCACAACCGCGTCGGCTTGCGAGAACTTGTTACCAGCGCGTATAAAGTCGTATCCCTTCTTTAGCCATAGACTTCTGCATTGGAAAGTCTCATGACCTGAGAAAGTGAATTGCATTTTCGGACTAGAAAGGTTTTCGGTGCGGGAGTATTTCAATCTTGACGTACTAGGCGTGTGCGGGGGCGAAATTGGCATCACAATACGTAGTTAGGTGTTGTTGAAAAAATTGGCAAATGTCTCGCTAATATAAGCCTCTTCGAGGTGCTTTGCAAGGCTTACCCTGTCGGACCTTCCCTCTATGTAATTAACACGCTCCTATCACAAACGCCTTTAAGGTTCGGGGAGAATCATGAATTGCGGGTCACTTGGAACCCATGGTGAGTAGACGCGGATCAAGCAGAAAAAGGACTAATTCCCTCTTCCTCTGCCCAGGCACTGATCGCCGCCAGGTAATCAGCTGAGCTCTCCGGTTCTTTTGCGCGCTGCTCCCCTATAGACTCAAGGAAGGGCTTCATCCGCCCGCGCAGCTCCGCTACTTTTCTTTCAGTTGCTTTTGATGCCTTCAGAGGAATCACCCTTTCAGTTTCACTCTCCGGTCTGATAGTACTGAAATCCAGAACGTCGCCTCGTTTCTTCACCTCCTGCATCGGCTCGGTCTCAAAGTACACGTAGTCAAGCAACTCCGGCAGCGGTTTGTCTTTCCATTGTCCGACAATTCGTTTAATAATGAGCGTTACCTTTGCGTCGAGGGAAGACTTATATCCGCGAACCCGCTCGGCCACACGAAACCGGATAAAATCTCTTTCGCTCTGGGTTGTGAATTGCTCCTTATGAAACTCGGGGTGAGCGAGGATATCCTCCAATTCCAACGCGTACGGCCCATAGTGATAGAAAAGCCATCGAAGGTCCGTCAGACGTTGGCGAGTAATCCTGAAGTACTCCACCTCCGTCAGGTAGAGGAACTTCACAAGTTGGGTCTTACCGATCGAAAAGTCACGTTCCGATGCTTCAGTGAGGATATGGAGCAATAGCTCCTTGGAGGGGTATGAAGGATGAATCATTGCATTTGGAGTATCGGTAAAATTCAACCCTTTTTCAAGGCTACGAACCCTTTTTGCTCCTTCCTCCTTCCACCTTTTTCTAAGCCTATCCACACCCACCTTTAAAACCCTGCAAATCCCCCTCACAATTCTGTAACGCCTGAGCAGGTCCACTGTAGTATATTTGCATTGTCAAACCGTCAAAGAGCATCCCCGAACCATTCTTTAGAAAGGAACACCACCATGAAAACCCAGGAACTGAAGATCGAAGGCATGACATGCGGCCATTGCGTCATGAGCGTGCAGAAGGAGCTCGGCAAGATCCCCGGCGTCACGGTCGAGAAGGTCGAGATTGGCAGCGCGAAGGTGCAGTTCGATGAGACGAAGGTCAACCCGGCCATGCTGGCGAACGCTGTCAACGAAGCGGGCTACCGGGTTGTTTGAAGAACCACTTGAAGGCAATTAATCAGGCTGCCTGTGAAAGAGAGCAACGGGGCGAGAGCTCAATAGGCATCAGCGCCACATTACTTTTTACTTTTCACTTTTTACTTTTTACTCAATACGAGCTTCATCATGCACAAGAACACGCAAACCCACCAAACCCTCACCCTCCCCGTCGAAGGCATGACCTGCGCAAGCTGTGTCGCGCGCGTCGAAAAGACACTCAAGAAAGTGGAAGGGGTGGAGATTGCCAACGTCAACCTCGCCACCGAAAACGTGACTGTTTCCTTCGACCCGGCGAAAGCCGACCTGGCAACGATGGCCGCCGCCGTAGAAGAAGCCGGTTACAAACTCGCCATCCCCCCTCCCGCGGCTGACCGGTCAGTCTCCGGAAACGTCGCCACCAGGGAAGAGGAAAGCCACCAGGAAAAAGCGTACAGGCAACTGAAGAAAGATTTTATTTTCAGCGCAGTCCTGACGCTCCCCGTCATGATCGTCAGCATGGTGAACATGACGGAGTGGTTCATGGCGTCCGTTCCCTTGACGATGTCGGAGGTCAACATCCTCCTCTTCCTCGCCACCACGGCCGTAATGGCGGGACCCGGAAAGCGCTTTTTCGTCATCGCATGGAAACTTGCAAAACATTTCTCAGCGGACATGAACACGCTCGTGGCGGTCGGCACCGGGACGGCGTATCTTTTCAGCGCCATCGTCACCCTCTTCCCCCGCTGGCTTCCGATCGACAACCCGATGGACCATATTTATTTCGACACCGCAGCAACGATCGTCACGCTGATCTTGCTTGGGCGGATGCTGGAGGCGCGCGCCAAGAGCCGAACGACCGACGCGATCAAGAAATTGATCGGCCTCCAGCCGAAAACCGCCCGTGTTATCCGCGAGGGAATGGAAAAGGATGTACCGATCGAAAGCGTTATCCATAACGATATCGTCATCGTCCGCCCCGGGGAGAGAATCCCGGTCGACGGGATCATCACGAAGGGGGCGACCTCTATCGACGAGTCGATGATTACCGGCGAGAGCATGCCTGTGGAGAAGTCCACCGGAGGGAAGGTCATCGGCGGGACGATCAACAAGAACGGGAGCATCGAGTTCCGCGCAACAGCCGTCGGCAAGGAAACTGTCATCGCCCAGATCATCAAGCTCGTTGAGGATGCACAAGGCTCGAAGGCGCCGATCCAGGCGTTAGCCGACCGGATCGCCGCCGTTTTCGTGCCAATCGTGATTGGGATTGCTATCGCGACCTTTCTTGGATGGTTCTTCATCGGCGGACTCCCCTTCACCGCCGCGATGATTAATTTCATCGCCGTCCTTATCATCGCCTGCCCGTGCGCGTTGGGACTCGCAACCCCGACTGCCATCATGGTGGGCACAGGCCTCGGAGCCACGAAAGGGATCCTCATCAAAAATGCTCAAAGCCTGGAGCGTGCACACAACATTCAGACAGTCGTGCTGGATAAAACGGGGACTGTCACCGAAGGAAAGCCATCCGTTACGGACGTTCTGTCTCTTCATGGATTCGACGAGCCGGCGATTCTCCGTTACGCCGCCTCCATCGAATCGCGCTCCGAACATCCGCTGGGGCAGGCTATTCTCGACCACGCGAAGCTTCGGACGATCCAGCCGGAAGAAATTGAATCGTTCCAGTCTCACACCGGTCTCGGGGTGACGGCAGTGGTTAAGGGAGATGCCGTCGCGATCGGAAATGCCGGCCTCATGAAAGAGTTCGCCATTCAGCTTGGTGAATCGGAAGAGCGGGCCGTACGCTTCTCCTCCGAAGGCAAGACCCCGATCTTTGTTGCAGCAAATGGCAAACTGGCCGGACTGATCGCCGTCGCGGACACCGTCAAGCCGACGTCGAAGCAGGCGGTCTCCGAGTTGAAAGCGATGGGGATCGATATTGTCATGATCACGGGAGACAACCTGCGCACCGCGGAGGCGATTGCGTCCCAGGCCGGGATCAGTCGTGTGATCGCGGGAGTGATGCCCCAGGATAAAGCCGCCCGTGTCAAGTCCCTCCAGAGCAACGGGAAGGTGGTTGCGATGGTCGGGGACGGGATCAACGACGCGCCGGCGCTGGCTCAGGCGGATGTCGGCATCGCGATGGGGGGCGGCACCGATGTAGCGATGGAGACAGCCGACATCACTCTGATGAGCGGGGATCTTCTTGGTGTCGTGGGGGCAATCAAGCTTTCGAAAAAAACAATTCTCACGATCAAACAGAACCTCTTCTGGGCGTTTATTTACAACATCATCGGCATCCCGGTCGCCGCCCTCGGTTTGCTCAACCCGATGTATGCTGCGGCTGCGATGGCGTTTAGCTCGGTGAGCGTAGTCTCCAACTCCTTGAGGCTAAGGCGGGTGAAGGTTTAGACCCCTTTCCGCCATCCGTGCATCACATCTGTG
>JBBEBV010000357.1:0-5141 GCA_040882165.1 Bacteroidota bacterium | reverse complement strand
TGTGAAGGAATTCATCAATCAATAATGATACAGGCGCGTTCCCTTGAGCCTCATCCAGCTCCATGATGTAACGAAAACATATCAGGCATCCGGAGTACCGGTCGATGCCCTCAGAAATCTTTCGCTGACCATCGACCGTGAAGCATTTGTGTCCTTCATTGGACCATCCGGAAGCGGCAAATCGACGCTTCTCAACCTGATGGGAGCACTCGATAAGCCTACAGGCGGAAACGTCATCGTCGATGGCGTCGATGTTGCAACGCTTGATCGTGCGCACGCGGCGGCTTTCAGGGGCAACACCATCGGCTTTGTGTTCCAGAATTTCAATCTGATTCCTGTCCTTACCGTCTATGAAAACGTCGAGTACCCGCTCCTGATGCTCAAACATGTTGCCGTCAAGGAACGGCGGGAGCGGATCCTGCATCTACTGGACAAGGTCGGCATGTTCGATCAGAAGGATAAATACCCGAACCAGATTTCAGGGGGACAAAAACAGCGGGTTGCCGTCGCCCGGGCCCTGGTGACCAATCCGAAGATTGTTCTTGCGGACGAGCCGACCGCCAATCTCGACCACACGACGGCGTTCAAAGTCATCAGCATCATGCACGAGATGCAAAGAACGTTCGGGACCACGTTTGTATTTTCCACACACGATCCGAAAATCGTTGGGGAGGCTGAACTGATCTATACGCTTGAGGACGGCGTCATTGTCCATCACGCCACGAAGGAACAACAGCGAGGTTCACAATGAAGAACCTCATCAGAATTGCTGTGAGAAACCTGTTCCGGTACAAACGGCGGACACTGCTTACATCGTCCCTCATCGCTTTTGGCGTCGTTCTTGTGATTGTCTTCGGAGGCCTGGCGATTTCGTTCAAGACGCAGATGGTGGGCGTCATTACAAACACGGCCCTGGGTGATCTGCAGATTCACAAGAAGGGATACGTCGAGTCCATTGATAACCTCCCCCTCAATCTTTCTCTTTCGGACTCGGAATACACGGCTGTCGAGCAAGTGCTCCTCGCGATGCCCGAGGTTGAAGCGTACAGTCCCCGCATTAAATTCGGCGCGATGATCAGCAATTATGCGCAGACCTCCAATATCCGGTTGAGTGCCGTCCGGCCGGAAATGGAGCAGCGAACCGTGACGGACCTTGTCCGGAGAATCAAGACCACCGGAGAGGCGCCGGATGAGTTTGTGAAGCCGGGCGAGATCGTTGTGCCCGAGAATTTGGTGAAGGGACTCGGACTCAACATCGGTGACGAAATTGTTCTGATCGCGACGAACAAAGAGGGCTCAGTGAACGCTCTTCCCGTTCGTATCGGAGGTGTCGTGGAGACTGTGCTGGGACCCACAGGGAAGGACGGCTATATCCACTTCTCCGATGCAATGATCCTTCTACGAATGGACCGCCCCGAAGTCATCGAGATTGCCGTGAAGGTGAAGGAGTTTGACAACCTGGGAAGCGTCTCCGGTTCATTGAAAAGAGCCTTCAGTACTCCTGGGTCTGCCGCGGAGGTTCACACATGGGACCAGCTCTCTCCGTTTGCCAGCATTGCGAAGATTGTCGACCTGCTGATCCTTGTCGTCAAGTTTATTCTCATCTCAATTGTGTTGGTCAGCATCCTGAACATCATGACGATGTCGGTCTTCGAGCGGGTAAGTGAAATTGGAACAATCGCCGCCATCGGCACTCCTCCCAGCCGCATCCTGATGATGTTCCTGATCGAGGGATTCTCCATGGGACTGTTGAGCACCGTCGTCGGTGTGGCAGTTGGATTGGGAATCATTTGGATCCTGAATCTCACACACATCGACTTCACGTTTGGCCAGATGAGCATCTCGCTCGCTCCCAGCATACCGGCGGGCGAGGTGCTCCTCACCGTGGCGATCGTCATGCTGGTATCACTCCTGGCAAGTTTTCATCCCGCCTCCAAGGCGGCCAGGATGGAACCCGTAGATGCCCTTGGACACGTGTAAAGGAAAGATGCCATGAAGATATTCGCCTCCTTTGTTCTTGTGTTGCTCCAGATCTTCAGTCTCCATGCGCAGGACGCCAACGCGCTTCTGAAGACCGTCGATGACAACCTCGCGCCGGAATCCTACGAGGCGTATCGCACAATCATCAATGAAGAGCCGGACGGGTCGAAGAAGGAATTCAGCTTCTATACGGTGAAGAAGGGGAAGGATAAGATCGCCGGACTGTACCTCGCGCCGGCGAGTGAAAAGGGGAGGGCGACTCTTCGCCTTGGTGAAAACATGTGGCTCTACATTCCGAGTGCGAACAAGCCCATCCGCATTACGAGCCTGCAATCGATCACCGGCGGAGTTTTTAATAACGCCGACATCATGCAGCTTGAGTACTCCGTGGAATATGACGCTGTTTTTGGCGGGGAAACGGAGAGCGAGCACATTCTCGACCTCAAAGCGAAAAACAGGTCCGTCGCGTATGACAAGTTGAAGATGTGGATTACAAAGGAGAAAAAGTACATCCGCAAGGTCGAGGCGTATTCCGCAAGCGGATTGCTCATAAAGACGCTGGAGTTCAAGCAAGACAAAAACTTTGGGAACGGGCTGGTGAGGCCCTCCGTTGTTGAGACGTTCAGTCCGCTCTACAAGGGATACCGGTCGTTTCTGATTTACCAGCGGATCAAACCCCGACAGTTTCCCGATGAAGTGTTCACGCTCAATTTTATGAGCCGGCTGGGGAATCTTCGATGAATTCCAAATTCGCGTGGCTGATGTTGCTTCCTGCCCTCCTCATGGCGCAGGAAGACGTTCTCGAACCGGGGGGGAACAACAGACTCGAATGGAACGGAAATTTCGATGTGAAGTATTCGTTGTTCCACATGTCGCAGTCCTCACCCTTCTACCGGCTACAATTTCACGACAAGGATGTTTCCCCCTATCTGTCGCAGTACCGTCTCGAGCCCTATCTTAATGCCGAATACAGGACAGAGAACCTGGGTTTTCAACTCAGAACGCACGCGACGTACTACTCTGAACAAGAGTCGAGTTTCGATCTCTTTGAAGCCTATGGCGACTACCACCCCTCCTTGAACCTTTCGATTCAGGCCGGAAAGCGTGTGTACAGTTGGGGAAAAGGATATGCGTTTAACCCCGCCGGTTTCGTGAATCCGGCAAAGGATCCTGAGAACCCGGAGCTTGCGCAAGCCGGACTCCTTTCAGCCAACGCCGAGTACATCAAGAGCTTTTCATCAGAAGCGCTTCAGACGTTTTCGGCCCTGCTCGTGGTCATCCCGCGCAATCCCGGGATCAACAATCGATTCGGGGAGATGAAGTATACCGATGTTGCGGTGAAACTCTCCTTCCTGTTGTGGGATACGGATATCGATCTCCTGACATACCAGAGCTCGGCCACATCAAGGAAGTACGGACTGGATCTTTCAGGAAACCTTCTGGAGAACGTGGAGCTTCATGCGGAACTCAGCGTGGCCCGAAAAGCGCCGCGCCCGGTCATTGCGAACGGAGCAGTTCAAGTCGATGAAAGCGACATCGTGAGTTACCTCCTGGGGATTCGATATCTCAACGTGTGGAACACGACGGTGATCGCGGAATACTATCACAACGGGTTTGGGCTCAGCAGATCGGAATACGAATCGTACGGCGAATTTCTTGCAGCCGGATCTGACGCCGGGACGCCGGATGCCATCCGGCAAACGTTGGCCACCAATCAGGCGTATTTTAAGAGCAACACACTCATGAGGGAATACCTCTATTTCAAAGTATCGCAGCCGGAACCGTTCGACTGGCTTTATTTCACCCCGTCACTCTTTTCGATCTACAACCTGGGCGATGGGAGCTTTCTCCTTTCAGCTTCGCTGAACTATAAACCGGTGACGAATGTGGAGTTCATCCTCTGGCCTTCGCTTTTGGTGGGAGGTGACTCATCGGAATTCGGTTCTCGTCAGGCCCGGCAAAAAATCGAAATGTGGATGCGGGTGTTTTTCTAGAGACTGTCTCAAAGTCTTCCCCACCCCCTTTTTCCCATCACCTGCTTCTTCTTTTCCCCGTTGACATTCCCTTCCCTTTTTCCGACGTTGTGAATAGCCTACGGAGGGTTGTAGAGACTGCAGGAAATCAGGTGAAGGCGGCAACCGGGGCGCCGCGGCTTAGCCTTCAATCTTCAGGCGAACTTCCAGACCATGTCTCGAATAAGAATCGTATTCATAGCGCTCGTTGTCACTCAGGCAGCACACTCGATCGAGGAATACCTCGGCCGGCTGTGGGAGTCCTTTCCACCCGCCACGTTCCTGACCGGCTTGATCTCACAGGATCACGAATTGGGGTTCCTGATCATCAACAGCGCTCTCGTGGTATTCGGCTTCTGGTGTTTTTTGTGGCCCGTTTGGAAGAACTGGCCTTCCGCGCAAGCGCTCGCGTGGTTTTGGGTGGTGATCGAAACGATCAACGGCGTCGGACATCCCGCCTGGAGCCTGAGTCAGGGTGCGTACACTCCCGGGGTTCTCACCGCACCAATCTTACTTGTCCTTGCACTGTATCTCGCGTTTCAACTGCATCAGGTATCGCGGACGGTTTCCCAGGTCGATTGACTGGCCCTCGGTCGACGTACGGTTCTGAGCCCGTCAAGCGTACATCAACGCCCTGTCAATGAAAGTAAAAGGTTGACGATCCCCCCTCTTTTCCCACCGGCTCCCTACCCCCTACCACCTGCTCTTCCAGTTGACAATTCGCCGCTTTTTCGCGACGTTAGCGGGCGGCAACACCCTTATGACCACAAACGAATTCCGTTCCATCGCCCTGGGCTTTCCCGATGTGGAGGAGAAATCCCACTTTGATCACCCGGATTTCCGGGTGCGGGGAAAGATCTTTGCGACACTGGGCTACCCGAAGAACGGATGGGGCATGGTTCGATTGACGCCGAAACAGCAAAAGGAGTTTATCCTGCTCGACCCGGAAGCCTTCCTGCTCATTAAGGGAGTATGGGGTCTCCGCGGCGCAACAAATGTGCACCTTCGACTCGCGAAGAAAAGAATGGTGAAGGATGCGCTCATCGCAGCCTGGCGCAACGCCGCTCCGAAAAGCCTGACGCAACGGATTGATCTTCAGTAAACCTACCTCATCAAAACAAATCTCTTCCTTCCAACTCAGCTCCTATC
>JBBEBV010000356.1:0-1946 GCA_040882165.1 Bacteroidota bacterium | reverse complement strand
ATTCAAAAATCTTCGTGTTCTTCGTGAACTTCGTGGATAAAAAAACCTTTGGTCAGGGGAGGCAGATCTTCCCGAGAATGGCCGGCCGCGTTGCACCGGTCACACTCGGCACGTTCGAAGGGTTCTCCGAAATGGTCTCGTTGGCAAGAACCGCAAAACAAACCGCTTCCTTGGCGTCGGAGGAGAAGCCGATATCTTCGATCTTTCCGACTGTCGCGTGGCGGAAATAGTCACGCAAGGCTTCCATCATCGCCCGGTTGTGAACGCCGCCGCCGCTGACCAGCACTTCGTGCACGTTCATCCACGGGGCGATGAACCTGTTGTACTGATCGAAAACGGAAAACGCGGTGAACTCCGTTACGGTGGCGATGACGTCCCGCTTGCGCAATCCCCGGGAATACTTCAACAGTTTTGGAAGGAACATGCTGCCGAACATCTCGCGCCCTGTCGACTTCGGCGGTTGCTGACGAAAATACGGATGGGCCATCATGTTCGCCAACAAGCCCGGAACGATGTCGCCCGCGAGCGCAATCTTCCCGGCACGATCGAATTCCCGACGATACCATTTCTTCATCAAGGCGTCAATAACCATGTTGGCGGGTCCGGTATCGAACGCAACAACATCCCGCGACGGGCCGTTCTTCGGCAACGCGGTGAAGTTCGCAATACCCCCCAGGTTCAACAGGATCCGGTTTCTTGTTTTAGAACGGAACATCAGGTAATCGAAGTACGGGACCAACGGTGCCCCCTCGCCGCCGAGAGCCATATCGGCTGTCCGGAAATCCCCCACCGTGGGAATACCCGTCAATTGGGCGATGGTGGAGGGGTCTCCGAGCTGTAATCCCGAGCGGATGGTCTTGCCGAACACGCGCTTCGGTTTCGGAAGGTGATGCACTGTTTGCCCATGGGAACCGATCAGATCGATGGCGGAAATTTTCCGCCCGGCTTTTCGCGCAACGTGCCGGACGGCGTCCGCGAAGAAATGGGCAATGAGGATATTCAGTTCGCAAATCAGGTCGACACTCCCCGTTCCCGGGAGCGAGTTCTTTAACACCAGTTCTTTGAGTCGTTTCGGGTATGGGACCGTGACGAACGCGAGTTGCCGGACGCGGGTATTCGTTCCGTTGTCCGTGATCTGCACGAGTGCCGCATCGATACCGTCGGCGGAAGTCCCGGAAATCAATCCCACAACGAGTTTTGTCCGTTTGTTCTGAAGCCGCTGAAGTCTTTTCATGGGAAATTTTCCTACCTTCGAAGTAAACCTGTATCGGGAAACGATTTTCCCGGAATTTCTGCACCATGAAAAAGCGTACGATGGCTGCTTTGAACAACAGCACCCTCCTCCTCGGCGCCCATATGTCGATTGCCGGGGGTGTCGCCACCGCCGTTGGGCGTGGCCAACGGATCGGATGCACCACGATGCAGATGTTTGTCAAAAATAACAATCAGTGGAAGGGGAAACCACTGACCGACGAGGACGTGTCAACCTACAAAAAGCTGTTGCAGGAATCAAGGATTGATCCGGTGGTTGTGCACGATACGTATTTGATCAACCTCTGCGCGGTGGATGAGGAAATCCTTAAAAAATCGAGAGATGCCCTGAAGGATGAATTGGATCGATGCGAAGCGCTTGGTGTGCAGTACCTGAATTTTCATCCCGGCGCTCATATGGGAGCGGGAGAAGAAGAAGGAATCAAACGCATTGCCGAATCGCTGAACCTCATCCATCAACGCACGAAGGGATACGGCGTGCGAAGCGTCATCGAAGCAACGGCAGGACAGGGGACAGCCATCGGGTATCGGTTTGAGCATTTAAGAAAGATTATCGACCTGGTGGAAGAACGGGACAGGATGGCGGTCTGCGTCGATACCTGCCATGTCTTTGCCGCGGGGTACGATCTTTCCACGGAACGGGGGTATGAAGAGACGTTCCGGGAGTTCGACGC
>JBBEBV010000355.1:0-1949 GCA_040882165.1 Bacteroidota bacterium | reverse complement strand
AGGAATCCCGGGAGCGCCTCGTTCGGATACGCCGACACCAGCCCGTTCAGCAATGCCGCCTTCGCACTGTCATCCAATTCCCGATGGAAGAGTGTCCGAATCTCTGTGGATGCAAATTTCCCGAACAAGATCTCCTGCCGCAAAGCACTCGCCTCATCGTACCCCATGCTGAGGCGCGCAAGGGCGATCTCCTGGTACAACTTCTTCGCGCGCGGGATCGAATCCAGCGCCCAGTACGCGTCCCCCAGCAAGAGCTTCAAGGGAAGCAACGTGTGAGCCACCGCCGAATCCCGGAGTCGCTCCTCCATGAAGGCGATCGTTTCATGGAAGAGGCCAAGCCGGAACAGGGACAGCGCCTTCTGGTTTGTCGCCTCGATATTGTTGCTCAGTTCCAACGACCTCGTTGACGATGCCAGGGCAGACGCGTACTCTTTTCTTCCAAGAAGCGTACGGGTCTCCGCGTTGAGGTTCGCGATCACCCGGGCACATTCCTTTGCGAAGATGGAGGGACGTTGAAACACATATCGGGCCTTGTCCCGATCGGCATCGTTCAGCTCATAGCGCCCCAGGAAACGCCTCCATTGCTCCAGCAAAGCCGGCAATTGCCGGTTGTAGGCCGTTTCAAAAGAGCCGAACTGATACACGAGCTTGTATCGCTGGATGCCGAACCGGTCGATGAGGAATCGTGAAAACGAGCCGGCCATCACGTAGCTGATGCCCGGGTGCACTTGCATGAAACCCGTTAACGAGAACAAGCTTTCCATATCCGGGTCGATGCCGATCGCGAACGCCATCGCGGCAAGCCGGTGCACATGCTCGTGGTACTCCACCTGCTCGGCCGCGACCGCCAATCCTTCGATCAGTCCGGAATTCACCCCTACACGGAGGAACGGGAACCCGAACTCCGCTGCCATCACATGAACCAGCTCATGCTTCAGGACCTCCCCCGCATCGGCGAGGTTCAGATGGACCTCCGACAGCCAGGGCTTCGCAAGGTTCGTCCTCCCGGCACCCATGAGCCTTCCTTTCTGTTCCGGCGAAGCGTACAGATAGGAGGTGATCTTCCTGGAGACATTGACCCTGAGGAATTGCGCGATTTCCTGATAATAGAATTCATGGAGTTGGATCAGATGCTCCCTCTCCCGGCCTTTCACCATCGTGTCGGGAAACACGATCACAAAATGGTCGGTCTCGACGACGGCTCCCAGCTCGTCCCGGATGTGATCCTCCGATGACGAGAGCGCCAGCCGATCGCTGAAGAACCACATCGTAACGAGACAAACGGAAAGGGCGCCGGCAACGGGAAGCTCCCACGACGATGCCTTCCCGGGAGAAGCGTGATTCGATGGAGATGCTGCAGCCCGACGTCCGGCCACGACGGCAAGAAGAAAGAGCACGAGCGAGGCCCCGAGCGTACCGACCCTGTACAAAAGCAACCGGTCCAGAACGTTCAGCGTTTCATCATAGGTGAGACCCGGGAAAAACCCGGGAATGGGATTGAAGGCGAAGATTTGCGGTCCGCTCATGGTCACGATGACAATATGGAACAGAATGCCAATCCAGGAAACCACGAACCACGTCCGCCACCACCCCTTCAGCCGGACGCAAAGAAGAAGGGCGAGTGCATGGCCGAACACCACGGCAGGGAGGGGAATCAGAGCGAACAACATCAGGCCCTGTTGAAATGAACAGTTCTTCACAACGAACGCATTTGCGCTGATGATCACAAGCGGGATGAGCAGGAGCGGCAACAAACGCGGGAGCATACCAACAGAGAAGCGCCAGACAGATGGCCGGTCCGGCTCGTCACTGTTCCGCCAGGACGAAATCGTCAGCAGGCCCGCAAGAAGACTCGCGAGGAGGCTTATGAGAGCGGAGAATTCAAATCCAAGGTAGTTGAAAAGCGGGATCTGGGTGCAGAGAAGCGAAACAAGAACGACGAGGGCAAC
>JBBEBV010000354.1:0-1951 GCA_040882165.1 Bacteroidota bacterium | reverse complement strand
GCCACGAAGTAAAAGAAACAGTTCGAAAAAATAAGCCGTTTTTATCCACGAAGAAAAAGAAACAGTTCGAACAATCATGCCGTTTTTTTATTCTTCATGTCCCCTCGTCCCCAGGGCCACAATCGAGAGGCCGAAGGGGAGGGGGATTCTTCCCAGGAGATGTCGTTCGGAAGCAAACAGGGAGGAAAGGAGGGAGTTCACGGGGCGTTGCGGCACCTTCAAGGCTGAATCGTCTCCGGACCGGAGTGCCTTTTTCACCAGCCGCTCCACCAACGCCGCCGGAAACAGCAACGTGTTGTAGTACGAGATCATGGAAATCTTCAACCCGGCCCCCTCAAGCACACCCTTCAAGTGCGATCGGACATACCGTCGCTTGTGGTGATTCACCTCGTCGTGGCTGGTCCATAGCCATTGATAGGCCGGAACGGTGATGATGAATGACCCCCCGGGTTTGAGAAAGTCGTGGACTTGCCGTAGAACGTGCGAATCGTCGTCGATATGCTCGATGACGTCGAGAAGGGTGATCAGGTCGAACCGCAGGTCGGGGTTTGGAAATGTATCGAGTGTACACTGATAGACGTTCTTCAATCCCCTCTTCCCGCACAACTCCACTGCCAGGGCCGAGGTATCGGTGCCATACGCCTCAAAACGGCGGGAGAGCATTTCGAGGATGGCCCCCGTCCCGCATCCGACATCGAGTACCGTTGCCCCGTCCGGCAGTCCGAGTCTGCGTTGAATAATGTGCTCGACGATTCGCTGCCGCGCGACGAACCACCAGTGCTTCTGCTCGATCTCGTAGAATTTTCGGTAGAGCTGTTCTTCCATTGCTTATCGGTATTTCCCTCTGGCAAAGCCTCTTCGAACACGAATCAACCCCTGGATATCGTCCATCGCTGTCCTGACGATCTTCACGCGGCTGTCGAGATCCTCGACCCAGCTCACCGGCAAGTCGAAAATCCGGTAGCCCGATTTTTCCGCAATCACCAGCAACTCGGTATCAAAAAACCACCCCGTGTCTTCAATCTTCGGGAGAAGTCTCCCCGCAGCCTCTTTTGTGATCGCCTTGAACCCGCACTGAGCATCCGAGAATTTCGTGAAAAAGAAAGCTTTGACGAGGAGGTTGTACGTTCTCGAAACAACCTCCCGTTTGAGACTACGCCGTGTGGTCGATGCTTTCAGAAGTCTTGAACCGATCCCGATATCGAATCCGCCGCTGATCAGCGCTTCGACGAGCGGGGGGAACGCGTACAGGTTGCTGGAAAGATCGACATCCATGTAACTCAGGATGTCCGCCCGGCTTTCGCTCCAGACTTTCTTTAAAGCCCTTCCGCGTCCCTTCTGGTCGAGGTGAACAACGTGGACGTCTCCCAGCTCCTTGGCGAGTCGCCGCGCCACCTCCAGCGTTGAGTCGGTCGAGGCATTATTGGCAATAACGATCTCCCACTCAAAACGGCAATGCTTCGTCAGGAATGTGTGCAGGGTCGCAATGCTGGAAGGAAGGATCTTCTCTTCGTTGAATACGGGGATGGTAACGTTAACGAGCATGGAACTGTGAGATGACGGATAGTTGGGTTTGGAGGATATGGAACTCATCATGGAAAAATAATGTCACCACCGCCTGCATGACTGCGCTCGCCCGAACAACTGCGAGCCCGACCATGCCGTTAGGTTGTGTCACCCCTTCGGGGTTGAAAAAGATATCGTATCACGTGCTACAATAATATCATCCCTTCGGGATTATTAACGCTGCAAGCCCGAAGGGCTCCAATATGAATAACAGGACACAATAAATCAAAGCAAACGCCGGAGGGGCTTCATCCAAAGAACACAAAACGCGCATGGAGAGAGAATAAGCTACTTCTCCATGTCACCTCAGGGAGCCCGAAGGGCTCCAAGATGAATAACAGGACACAATAAATCAAAGCAAACGCCGGAGGGGCTTAAACGAAAG
>JBBEBV010000353.1:0-1972 GCA_040882165.1 Bacteroidota bacterium | reverse complement strand
TCTCAAAACGACAATGAAGTTAGGCTCGCTTCGCTCGCTAACTTCAGTCGTTTTGGAAGTTCGAGCCCTGCAGGGCCCACTGTTTCAGGTCCCGCCACACAACGGCGGGATTCTCAAAACGACAATGAAGTTAGGCTCGCTTCGCTCGCTAACTTCAGTCGTTTTGGAAGTTCGAGCCCTGCAGGGCCCACCGCTCTTCTTACGCAAGAATTTCTTCCGATGAAATGTGCCGAATCGGCTAGACGTTCATTATACCGAGGTTGGCAACCTTCCTTCCATTCACTTTTATATCTACTTGTCAGCGGGCGGCGGGCTTTCGAGTCCGACGCGTATTGCATTTAGCAGATCGGGAGGGACGTGTGCACCGAGCTCGATCGCCTTTCTACAATGTTCAAGTGCCGCATTGTTTTCTCCCTGCTCGTGATACAGGTATGCCAGATTGTGATGTGCTTCTGAAAGGAGGGAGTCGAGTTCGAGCGCAGCCACCCATTCGTCTCTTGCCGCGACCGACTTATGCGCGTCATAGTAAAGAACTCCCAAATTGTATCTGATCTCGGCTTTCAGAGGTTCCCGTGAGATCGCGCTTCGGAAAGCGTTGACTGACCGTGTAAGAAATCCTCGTCCGAAGAGGAGGATCGCCCGCGTATGATCATCCGGCGCTTGCGGGTGCAAGCCCTCCACATCATCCTCGAACTGGCCGACGATGTGCCTCAACTCGCCCGGATTCAACGTTGCTGCGGTCTGGCCATCTCCTCGAAGCGCCGAAATATGGGCACGTACCTTGGGTGAGAGATGCATGCGATCAATCCGGCTATATTGCGTTTCGTCTTGAGGTGAGGAGCGGGCAGCGTACTGGCGCAGGGAAATCGAATCCCGGAAATGAAAAGAGTGAAAAACGCTCATGGTGGCAAGCAGAATCACCGTGAAAAGGAGGGCGAGAGGGGTGGTCCACTTTTTCGGACGTATCCGATGTGAAAGGTCGATCGTAAGGAACACGAACAGAGCTCCAATCAAGGGAACATAAATTCGATGCTCATAGAATTTTGGAGGGTAGTAGAGATTATCATGATGGAAAAACGTGGGGGCCAGAAGCATCCCGAACCAAACAGCCCCGAACAGCAGCATCCCCCAATTTCTCGTCCGGGAGAAAAAAAAGAGGGCCAATGTGACGATGATGGTCACGATACCGGGCAACAGTCCGAGATCTTCCTCCATTGGTGCGAAGGCGAGGTCGAATGGCCACAGGATTTTCCCGAAGAAAGCGATGCCTACGGACCAATGGGACAAGATCGTTCCAAGGGCATGGCGTAGGTCGCCCAGCGGTGCCATCTGAGCCACATAGCGCATGAGCTGCCAGTTCACGATAATAACCCCCCATCCAATGATCCAGAGCAGCGTCTTCCTGCTGAACAATCTCTCCCTTCGCACGGCCGCGGAATACAAAAGAGCCAGAAAAGGAAAGGCGATCGCTGTCTCTTTCGTAAGAATCGACAACCAGAAAAATACGAGCCCGAGAAAATACCACCCGGGCTTCTCCGTTTCCGAGAACCGAACATAAGCGATAAGAGCGGGCAACAAGAATACCGCAAGGAGCGGGTCGTTCCTGCCCGAGATCCATCCAACCGCCTGTGTCAGCGCCGGATGGACGCAGAAGAGAAGAGTCGCGACAAAAGCGGGCACGCGCCTGAATGCGAGAACCGACAACGTCTTGAAGAGAAGCATGCAGGCGAGGGCATGGAGGAAGATGTTGGTCAGATGATAGCCCCATAAGGAGAGCCCGCTCAGTTGTGCCGAGAGGATAAATGTTATCGTCAGGATCGGTCGATAGAGGTTGCCCCCTTGTCCCTGATGTCCGGCATCTTCAAAGAGTTCACGGGGAATGTCGGAGAGCTCGTCGATATGCGAGAAGTTTCGTGCGATCAGAATGTAATCGTCATAGTACGTGTAGTCCGTGAAGGTCACGATATGTCCG
>JBBEBV010000352.1:0-1973 GCA_040882165.1 Bacteroidota bacterium | reverse complement strand
GCTGACGCATCCATTTTTGGTACGCCGCCGGCCCCTCTCCTAAAAGGAAAGGGAAGCTTCTTGGTGGTCCTTAAGTGTTACGACAAGGCAATCGCGTGCGGGCACCGTCGCGCGGAGCATCCGGTCTGACACAATCCACTCCCTCTTCCCCCAGAACTCCTGCACAACCACCTCCCCTTCCGGACAACCAACGGCCGCGGGATCGATTACGAACTCCCGTTCCGAATCCCCCCAGTTGAAGAATCCCACAACAACTATCTCCCGGCCATCCTGGCGGACACGATATGACCAAACAGGTGGAATCTCTTCATCCGAATCCAACGGCCGCGCCTTGTGGTGCCGGACCGGCAGGGTCCGCACGAGAAGCGCGGGACGCTCGGCCAAAAGCTCAAACAGCTTGCTGGAGACGATCGGAAGTCCGCCGGTGAACGAGACAAATGTGTTCCAGAGCCTCACTTCCGAGAGACTCATCGGCTCCTGCGCCATCATGCAGTCGGGGTCGTTCCACCAGACGTTGCCGTTAAGGAACCGAAGAGGAGCAACGCTCTTCGCCCCCATCAGGACGGTCCGCTCCCAATGCGCCGCGCTTACATCGTCCCCGATCCGCATCCCATCCACGATCCCGAATGCGGGCGCCAACAGGCAGTTGCACCCGAGCAGAAAACACTCCTCTCCCGCCCCCTCCCGGATCGCCTCGAGCGCAAGCCGGTAGGCGGTGATATTGGTGATCGTATCATCCGCAACCCCGCCGAGCCTCCCCGGGTTTTCCGCCAGTTCCATCCCCCACTTGCCAAAGAGATCGTATGTCACGAAATCAAACTTGAGGTATTCGTATCCCCATTCCCGGACCAGGCGCCGGGTGAGTTGCGACAACCACACCCGCGCTTCCGGATGAGAGATATCGAGCGTTGCACCGCGGGCCCAGTTCGGGATGCCAGCAGATTCTCCCCATCCTTTAAACGGACGGATCCAAAGTCCGGGCTTCACTCCTTTTGCACGGATGGCATCAGCCAGCCATTTCATGCCATGCGGAAATTTCAGACTGTCATACTCCGGCATCCCCGCCGTCGCAGTGCCGACCTTGCTCTCCCATCCATCATCAATCTGGAAATACTTTAGCTCGGGAATAAGAGCGGTGTGCCCGAGGTTCTTCAAAACCTCCTCCTCCGTGATATCGCTGAAATAGCCGGCGTACCAGGAACACCATCCGACCGGCGGATGCTCGCTTCTTTTCCTGCCGAACTTCTGACCCAGGTATTCTCCGTAACGATCGAGTCCCGCCTCATACCCCCCTTCCCAGCGGCTAATGTGCAACGATCCGGGCCGGATCGACGCGCCGGGAACAAGCCGGACGCCTCTTGAGCCGGCACGGCAATCGAATGAACACTCCCAACGGAGAACGCGCCGGCCCGGGGTGTGTGACATCAACGGGTGGATGTTGTGCCGGATCATCCCCGCAGGAATATCCGCCGGACCGACGAAGAAATTCTGACGCGACCGCACATCGGAGAAGCCGGCGAACCAGAACGATGTGTGTGGTTGATTGCCGTCGATCCGCTGTGGACCCGAGAACCCGTACGCCCGCTCCGCCGGGTAGGTCATGACCCTTGCCCCTGCGTCGACGTTGAACAACCCCTCCGATCCCCAATCGTTCCGCGTCCGGAACGGCGCCACCGAACGGATCCGGAGATCACGGTTGGATGTGTTGCGGACCAGGGCATCGAGAAGAAGGGTTTCTTCGTCGAGTGAGCTGAAGGTCAACTCCAGTCGGCACTCCGGGAACTGATAGACCACAACAGCTCCTTCGACAGAAGCGCGGCACTCCGGACCATCGGCGGACCAGGTGTGTCCCTCCGTCTCGATCACCGGGACGATGTCGGTGAGTACAAAGGTCTCCGAAAGGCGGACCGTTAGTCCGGCTGGTTTGAAGAGGAGCTTAATGTTCGGTTTCAGTGGCATAGTAACGCGGATTG
>JBBEBV010000351.1:7698-12699 GCA_040882165.1 Bacteroidota bacterium | reverse complement strand
TGGATGGTATGGCGGCTCAAGTTTAAAAGCCTGCTTGAACGACGTTAATCGCGTGACCGGAAGAACGCCAGTCCTTTCTCCCCCCTTGATATTCTTGCCTTGAGCGGCAAAACCAAACATACCACCCCGCTACAACTTTCCGTCATCATCGTGAACTACAACGTGTGTGAGTTCCTCAATCACGCACTTGTTTCACTGCAGAAAGCCATGAAGGGAATCCGCGGCGAGATGATCGTTGTGGACAATGCTTCGGATGATGGAAGCGTCGAGATGGTCCGGAAGCGATTCCCCTCCGTCCATCTTATCGTCAATGAAACGAATCTCGGTTTTGCCAGGGCGAACAACCTCGCTCTCCGGCGTACACGGGGGAAACTCCTGCTCCTCATCAATCCCGATACGTTGGTCCAGGAAGACACGCTCCGCGCGATGATGAGATTCTTTGACGAAAACCCTGATGCCGGGCTGGCGGGCTGCAAGATCTTGAATCCGGATGGAAGCTTCCAGCTCCCGTGCCGGCGCAGCTTCCCCACTCCCTGGGTTGCCTTCACGAAAATCTTCGGTCTGAGCGCCCTGTTCCCAAAGTCCCGTTTGTTCGGCCGGTACAACCTCACGTATCTCAGTCCCGATGAAACCTACGAGCTCGATGCGGTGAGCGGCTCGTTTATGATGGTGCGCCGTGAGGCGTACGAGAAGGTGGGGGGACTGGATGAGGACTTCTTTATGTACGGCGAGGATCTTGACTGGTGCTACCGGATCCAACACGCCGGGTGGAAGAACTATTACGTCCCCGCGACGAAGATCATTCATTACAAGGGGGAAAGCACGCGCCGCAGCAGTCTGAACGAAATCAGAACATTTTATCAGGCGATGCACCTGTTCGTGCGGAAGCATCACAGTACATCCTATCTGTTTGCGTCCTTTCTGCGGCTCGCGATCAGCGTAACCTCCCGCTTTGCGATGGTGAAAGCATTTGCACGGTCCCTGGGGGTTGCAGCGTTTGACTTTCTCCTCGTGGATCTGAGCATCTTCCTGGCTGAACTTCTCTGGTTTGGAACATGGATGCGGCTTCCCCTCCATGCGTATCCGATCGTGTACACGATTCCAGCCGTGATAGTTGTCGCTGGCCTCTCCGCAGCCGGTGTGTATACGCGCCACCGCATGTCCGCGTCGAGGACGATCGTTGCCACACTCGTCAGTTTTATATTCATCTCTGCCCTCGTGTTCTTCTTCAAGGATTACGGGTTCAGCCGCGGGGTCACCATTATTTCGGGTTGGTTGAGCATTGTCTTTCTCCCTTCCTGGCGGTTGGCACTCCGTGCAGTGGGGAAGACGACACCCGAAGGCAGGAAGAGCCTCTTTGGCCGCCGCACCCTGGTTGTCGGCACCGACGCGTCCGCACAGGAACTGCTCCGACGGTTACGCACGAGGGTGGGCGACGGATACGATGTCCTGGGATTCATCGATGTCAATCGCAAGAGGATTGGGGGATCATTGCTCGGCTTGCCGATCCTGGGAAGTGTGGACAATATCGGGAAGGTGATACACGATTTACGCGTGAGCGATGTTATCTTTTCCACTCAGACCCTCTCGTACACTGATATTCTGTCGGTCATCAGCAGGACGCGCGAGCAAACGGTCAATTTCCATCTTGTCCCAACAACGCTCGAAGTGATCATTGGAAAGGGGAGCATCGATTCCCTGGATGAGCTCCCGTTGGTGCAAATCAACTATAACATCGAGAAGACGGGAAATCGCATTCTGAAACGCGGGTTCGATCTGGTCCTGTCCTTCCTCCTCTTGATTTCAGTCTATCCTTTCGTATATTGGAAAAAACGAGCTCAGGGTAAGTCCCGGTCCCGGTTCATCCTCATGCTTCCCTCTGTCTTCTCGGGGCGATACAGTTTTGTCGGTCCCCCCGCGGGCGGGTCGCTTTCCCATGATGCAAGTTCAACTCGGGGAAACGGTGGTGTTGGGTCATCTCTGAACCTCGGAAGGCCCGGGCTAACCGGATTGGTTCAACTGCAGGGCAACCGGAGCCTTACCGTGGACGAGCTTGAGCAGTACAATCTGTATTACGCAAAAAACCAATCGGTCGCACTCGACACGGAGATCCTTCTGAAAGCGATGGTGCAAAGGAATATGCAGCCGCTGGATGCAGCACCTCTTCCGGAATCCCCTGTACAGATCCGAAGGGCTCGGGGGCGGCGCAAAGGCAAGGGCGCATCGACCGCACCAAAGGGCTCTGCACACAAAGGAGTGTAGTCATGGCAAAGTTGGCATTGGATTTCGAGAAGCCCATTCTTGAGTTGGAACAAAAAATCATAGAGATGCGAAAGTATGAGGACAACCTCGATATTGCGGATGAAATAAAGACACTGGAGAGCAAAGTGAACCAGCTCCGCGAATCCATTTTTACCAACCTTACGCGCTGGCAACGGGTGCAACTGGCCCGTCACCCGGACCGTCCTTACACGTTGGATTACATCCACCTGATGCTGGAAGATTTCGTGGAGCTGCACGGTGATCGCCACTTCGGCGATGACAAGGCGATCGTTGGCGGACTTGGGACGTTGGGAGGAGATCCCGTTGTGGTGATCGGCCACCAGAAGGGACGTGACACAAAATCCAATGTCTACCGTAACTTCGGCATGCCCAATCCGGAAGGATACAGAAAAGCGCTCCGGCTGATGCACCTTGCGGCGAAGTTTCGCAGGCCGGTTATTACCCTGCTCGATACGCCCGGGGCGTATCCGGGAATCGAGGCTGAGGAACGGGGACAGGCCGAGGCCATCGCGCGAAACCTGTTTGAAATGTCCCACCTGCCTGTTCCCATTGTGGTGGTGATTATTGGAGAAGGCGCGTCCGGAGGAGCATTGGGGATCGGTGTGGGGGATAGGATCCTGATGTTTGAGAATGCATGGTATTCGGTCATTGCACCGGAGTCCTGCTCGAGCATTCTCTGGCGAAGCTGGGACTACAAAGAACAAGCCGCTGAGGCCTTAAAACTAAGCGCCAACGACCTGCTGGAGCAGGGGATTATCGACCGGATCGTCCCTGAACCCCAGGGGGGCGCGCACCGGAACCATGCCATGGCCGCGGAAACATTGAAGAACATTCTGATCGAGGATATCAAGGTTCTGAAGAAACTCAAGCCGGACAAGCTGGTTCAGAAACGAATTGAGAAGTTCAGTGAAATGGGACGCTGGGCGGAGTAACCCGGGGCCGGGAGGGCAGGAGTGATGATAAGTCAGACCACACAGATACGGGTTCGGTACGCAGATACAGACCAGATGCGGTTTGTCTACTACGGAAAGTACTTCGAGTACTTCGAGCAGGGGCGGGCGGATTTACTCCGCGCCATCGGGCTTCCGTATTCCGACATTGAGGCGCACGGTATTTTCCTGCCGGTCATTGAGGCCTTCGCCCGGTACAAACGTTCGGCCCGGTACGACAACCTCCTGAATGTTCAGACGATCCTCAAGGACATGCCCGTGGCGCGGATCCGGATCGAATACAACGTAACGGTTGAGGGGGAGTCGGAGGTGATCGTCGAAGGATATACCGTGCACAGTTTTTTGAACGCCGCCACCGGCAAACCCACCCGCGCGCCGGCGATCTTTATCCACACCCTTGAAGAAGCGATGTCACGAAAGGAATAACAGACGTTTGTTCCATATCTCAAACGCTGAGGGATCATGCTAAAACCAGAACTTCTTGAAATCCTTTGTTGTCCCAAGTGCAAAGGGGATCTCGATTACAAGCCGGACCAGAACACGCTCACCTGCAAATCTTGCGGGCATGTGTACCGCGTGCAGGATGATATCCCGGTGATGCTGATCGATGAGCCCCGATAACCTGGAACCGGGCATCATTCTTGCTGCCGCTTCCCCGGATTCATCCGTGATGCATCCAACGACCTCTCCGCATGCTTGAAAAACTCCTCCGCCTGGGCAAAGAGGCGGCCATCTACGGCCTGAGCTCCATCCTCGGTCGCTTCCTGAATTTCCTGCTTGTCCCCTTCTACACCAATTATCTTCTTCCCTCCGAGTACGGCGTCGTTGCCACCCTCTATGCCTATATCGCATTTATGGTGATCGTCTATGGCTACGGGATGGAGGCGGCCTTTATGCGATTCGTCTCCACACCGGAGCATGGGGATGCAAAACAAAACTTCAGTACGCCGTTCATTTCCCTGCTCGGGACGTCCCTCCTCTTTTCCCTGGTGATTCATTTTTCGGCCCGTTCTGTGGCCGGTTGGATCGGGATCGGGGAGGAGCACGAAGATCTGATCCGATATGCCGGCTGGATCCTCTTCTTTGACACGCTTGTAGCGATCCCGTACGCGTCGCTCCGCATGGACCACAAGGCGATGAAATTCGCCGGATTGCGGGTCCTGAATATCCTCTGCAATATCGCGTTGAACATCCTCTTCATCGTCGGGATGGGAATGAAGGCCGAAGGGGTATTCCTCGCGAACCTTCTCGCCCTGGCGTTTTCGTTTCTCTTGCTGTTCCGAACGACGGCCACGCAACTCACGATCCGATTTTCACGCGGATTGTATCGTGATCTGCTCAAATTTGGGTTGCCCTATGTGCCGGCCGGGATTGCCGGGGCCGCTATGCAGGTAATCGACCGCCCCATTCTCAAGGCACTCACCGACGACGCCACCGTCGGTGTGTACCAGGCCAACTACCGCCTCGGCGTGTTGATGATGCTCGTCGTGGGAATGTTCGACTATGCCTGGCGACCGTTCTTCCTGCAGCATGCCAAGGATGAAGACGCGAAGGATCTCTTCGCGAGGGTCTTTACGTATTTCGTCGCGCTCATGCTCTTTATCCTCATCAGCGTGTCTTTGTTCGTGGAGGATTTGGTGCGGATTCAGGTCTTCGGGAAGTACTTCATTCACCCTGATTACTGGACAGGTCTTACGATCGTCCCCATTATTCTCCTCTCCTATATCTTTACCGGGGCGTATGTCAATTTTGTTGTCGGGATTTATCT
>JBBEBV010000351.1:0-7598 GCA_040882165.1 Bacteroidota bacterium | reverse complement strand
GCCGGCGCCTCGCTTATTCCGGTGGAGCCGGCGAGTGTGAGCGGCCTGGCAATCAAAGCGGCATGGTGTCTTGTGTTTATTGTGTTTGCTTTCCTGGTCAGGGCTTTCGATCCCGCCGACATCATCTCCGCGAAACAGGCCATCGCAAAACTCCTCGGAAGAAGTTGAGTTTCTTGTCTCTTTTTTGTATACAGAGACTATGGAAGTGCCATAATCCCTTCGTGACAAAGCGAGAACGAGCGATGAAGAGCTGGAGACCGATGAACAGAAGATGCGTCAGCGTCTTATTGGCCGGATGGGTGCTCAGCCTGGGGTTCTTGCTCTCCCTCTCCACGGCCCCCGCCCAGGATCTTGTACCGCTGCAATTTCCCTCCGAGCGACACTGTGCGACGATTGCGATGAACGAACCGCATAATATCCGGGAGGCGGTTGAAAACACGCGCCGCATGTACCCCGGTATCGAAGAGGCCATGCGCATCCACGCGTTGAAGAAATCGCATGATCTCGTCGTCGGGACCCAGGAGCTTTTCTGGGTTCGAAGACCGTTGGAATCCGCGCACGACACCGTGCGCGCGGAGTTGATGGCGACATCCAACCAAAGCTACGTGTGGGTTGCCGTGGGCGAACTGGACAACGGCCATGTCACGATGGCGGAGGTGGAGGAGATCGTCCGGGCCCTGGAACAACGCACCCCTGCCCCCTCGCAGGATTCGACACGGGGTATTCTCGACCTCGAGAAACAATACTTCGGTCTTCCCCCGAACGTTGGGTCGGATTTTACGAAAGGCGCAGGGGACGGAAAGTCGCACTTCCTCATCTGTGATATCCAGGATGGGTGGACCGGGTCCGGCTCCTTCATCGCCGGATTCTTCTATTCCCTCGATGTCAATCCTTCCAGTGGTTTCCAGAATTTCAGCAACCGTCGTGACCTTCTCTACATCGACTCCTACCCATCGATTTTTTTCAACAACAATCGGAGAACCTCGCTTGTTCTTTCGACCCTCGCGCATGAATTCCAGCATCTGATCCACTGGAATTATGATCCCCTGGAGATCACCTTCTTTAACGAAGGGTTATCGGAATACGCCGAAGGTGTCTGTGGCTATCCTCTCCGCAGTCCCGCAGGGTACCTGCAGGATACGAATGTCCCGTTGACCGGATGGTCGAATTCCCTGGATGATTACAGCCGGGCTGCGCTCTGGACGCGGTACCTTGCCGAACAGTACGGTTTGGAATTCATCCGGCGGTTTACGCAGCATCCATCCAACGGCATCCCCGGGTTCCAGGCGGCGCTCCAGCAAGCGGGGATTGCGTCCGATTTCGATATGACGGGCTTGAATTTTTTCACAGCCAATTGGCTCGGCGACAACGCCCTGGCGCTTCCCCAGCACCGTTATGCTTCACAGCTTGGCGCAAGACCGTTTCTGCTTGCCCGGTACTTCGACCCCAACGCAAGCGGCAGCTTGTCACTTCAACAACAGGCGGTGGAGTACATGGAGTTTTCGCCCGGGGCAAAGGATTTCAAAATACTTTTCTCCGGCCAACCGGGTTTGAGGGTGCGGGCTGTTGAGACCGGACCTTCGATGGTCCGGGTTCGCGAGCTCACTCCGGGGGTGGAATTCTTCTCCGCCGATTTCGGTACATCGCTTTCCTCCATCGTCTTTGTCATCAGTAACGCCAACCTTACCAGTCCGGTGAATGTTTCCTACGCAGCCACGGGGGAAGTAATTCATTTTATCGCGGAGGAACGTTATGACGACGGATTCCCAACACCGTTTACAGAGGGTATCGCTCCATATGTGGGTTTTGGGAACAGTTCAGCGACGCGCGGCGTTGCAGTCAGGTTTGTACCCAAGGTGCCGACCAACGTTCTACGGTCAGCCAGGATGATGATCGCGTTCAATCAGGAGTTCATCAACGGGACTGCATTGCCGGAGGACGATCGCGATTTTATGTTTTATGTCTGGGGAGATGACAACGGAAAGCCCGGGCCCAACCTGATAACACCGTTCCTTGTGACGGTAGACCGTTCGGTGAGCCCCGTCGCCACGTTTGTCGATATCGATCTTGCAGCATACGCGAACCAACTGACAAACCTCGCGGGGCCCGTGTATCTTGGGTTCCTGGAGGATGAGGATGATTCCGTCGGTACCTATGCGGCCGTCGACAACACGACCCTGACGGATTACTCCTATGTGTACAGGGGACCGAACCATCCCCGCGCGCCCGATACATGGGAGACGTTTCGCAATGTCAGTGCCCTGAATAACAACATCCTGGATGGCTTCAACGCGATGTTCCGCGCGGTCTTCGAGTACACCGACTCCAGCGCCGCCCCGTTGCTTGCGCTGGGGTATCTGCAGAATCCGCTCTTGAGCGAATATATCGATGTGGTGGTTGCCGGTTCCGATGAACTGCGGCCTGCAAGTCTGTCGGGATCGATGACGCAAACCGGCGGGGCTGTGAGCCTGCGGTTTGTGCCGGTTCCGGGGACAACCAGGGTTTTTATCGATACAACCCAAACATTGACAGGAAGCGGTTCGGTCTCCATCCGCGCACGCGCGGCAAAGCGATACGGCGTATTCCATACTGATACCCTGATCACCTTCGCGGCGCAATTGTTGAAACAACATGAATCCACCACGCTTGTCTCAACGAACGGATGGGTCTCGCTCCGGGCCGAGCCGGGCTCAGTCCGGGGGCCGGTGTATCTCACCCTCTTTGAGGGTATCGCGGCCGCGGATCCTGACGTTCAACAACCGTCAGAAGCTGTGCGCATGTTTACCATCGGACCCTCCGGGTTTGCCCTTGAACAACCTGCTTCGATCACAGTGGCGGATGTGGCCCAGGCAGATCAGTTCACCCTGGCGCTCAGGAAGAACGGGTTATGGCTCGAGGTGCCGACAACCCGGGAGCGTGGGACTTCAACGCTCGCAGGATCTGTCCGTGAGCTTGGCGTTTTTGGTGTTGTCAGAAAATCGGAGATCGATGGCCAGCTCGAGAATGTCCCGACGGAGTTTGCTTTGTTCCAAAACTATCCCAATCCCTTTAATCCGCTCACAACCATCCGGTACGAGCTCCCGAATTCCTCCCGGGTACAGTTGAGGGTGTATGACATTCTTGGTAAGGAAGTGGCGGTTCTGGTGGAAGGGGAGCAACCCGCCGGGCGTTACAGTGTCCGGTTTGATGGAAGTTCATTGCCCACGGGGATATATTTTTATCGGTTGGTCGCCGGAACGTTTATTGAGACCAGGAAGGGGGTGCTCCTGAAATGATCTACCGTTCTTCCATTTTCCCGGTTCTTTTCTGTGTGTTGCTTGTCGGGTGTGGGAAAGATGATGCACCCACGCCTCCGGAGGATACCGTTAACGACAAGGAATTGCTGGCCCTTGGCTGGAAGGATTTTGAGGAAAAGCGGTACGACTCGGCCATCACGAATTTTACCGACGCGTACAATAAATCCACGACAGCGGCCATTCGTGCAGAATCTCTCTGCGGTCGTGGGTGGGCGAACTCCTCCAAGCGTGATTTCACGAAGGCGAAAAGCGACTTTGCTTTTGCGCTGGGAGTCAGCGGCATCCCAACGGATGTCGATCTTGATGTGCGGACCGGGCACGCGTTTGTGGCCCATGCCCAAAATGACTTCACGAGTGCGATCTCGTTTGCCCATGCCGTCCTAACCCAGCGTCCGGCCTACGTGTTTGTTCATGATACCAGGGTGACGGCAAAACGCGTCCGCATGGTGCTTATTCAGAGTTACTACGCCGACGGCCAGTTCGCGCAAGCAGCCGGTCAGATGGACCTGTTGGATCCGGCGAAGGCTCCGCATGCGACGGATCCCGTTATCCTCCTCCAGAACATCATCGCCGCAAGGAATTCATTGTAGAGCGAATCGCCAGTTCGCCCCCTCCATTACGAATTGCCATCCGCGACCGGTGTGTTTTCGGTGGTGTCTCGGTTTTGGAGAAAAGGCACCACACGGAGAGACACCGAGGGACACGGAGTACCACAGAGAACAGCTTTTCTCTGTGGAACTCGCTTGTCTTCTTCTCTGTGGAACTCCCCGCCTGCCCCAAGCACCGCTTTGCGTGTAGCGGGCAGGTCTGTAATTCCTCAACCACGGAAACTAAGAGACCACCGCATTTGCACAATCGTTGATACTCGCCCCATTCTTTGGTATATTGCATAAATATCTTCAAAAACCAAGAAAGAGAGATTTCGTGAGCGCAGAGCAAGATCATTCAAGTTGGGTTCCAACCAACCCCCTGTACGACCCGGGAAAACCGATGCAGATCGGCGGACAGGCGGTGATTGAAGGAGTCATGATGCGAGCCCCGGGGTCGGTGGCAACCGCCGTCCGAAGAGCGAACGGCAGGATCGTGGTGAAACATGAATCGTTCAGGTCTTTGATCGAAAAATTCAAGTTCCTCAATGTACCGGTCATTCGCGGGGCGGTCGGGTTGATCGACATGATGTACCTTGGGATCCGGACGCTGAACTACTCGGCGGAGATTGCCATGCTGGATGTTGAGACGGAAGAGGCGGCGAAGAATGGCAACGGCAAGCCGAAGGAACCGAAGAAACAGGGGCAGTCGACACTTGCCCTGGTTGGGACGCTGGTGTTTGCCCTTGCTCTGGGCATCACGATCTTCTTTGTGACACCTATCGTGGTGACCAGCAAGGTGTTCGAACTTGAGCAGAACGCATTTGGATTTAATCTCGTGGCGGGGTTGATCAGGATTTCCATCCTTCTGGCCTACCTCGGTGCGATCTCGCTGATGAAGGATATCAAACGGCTGTTTCAGTACCACGGGGCGGAACACAAGGCCGTGTTCGCCTTCGAGCTAAGCGATCAGCTTCTGCCGCCGGTGGTGCAGCGCCACACGCGGTTTCATCCCCGGTGCGGCACGAGCTTTCTGCTGATCGTCATGTTTGTCGCGATCATCTCCTTCAGCATCCTGGACGCCCTTCTCATCCAGTTTCTCGGTGAGCTCACGATGCCGGTCCGTTTGTTGACCCATCTTCCCTTTATTCCGGTGGTCGGGGGGGTGGCTTACGAGTTCATCAAGTTTTCAGCGAAACACAGCTCCACGTCGTGGGGGAAAATCCTCATCGCCCCCGGTCTGTGGCTGCAACGGATTACCACGAAGGAACCCGACGAATCGCAACTCGAAGTGGCCATCGTGGCGCTCCGTTGCGCCCTCGGCCTCGACAACCCGGGAAACTACACGCTCGAATCCTCCAACCCCGTTGAAGCAGTTCCCGCTCCGGCCGGGAAGTAGCGCACCACCCCCTTCACTCTCTCTTTCCGAACCGGACTATTAACCTTTGGACATGCATGTTTGACAAGTTGGAACGAAATATTGAGCGGGTGCAGGAACTGCAGCAGTTGTTAAGCGATCCTGCCATCGTTGCCGATCAGAAACGGTTCCGCGATCTCGGGAAGGAACTCCGTATGCTCGAGCCGATCGTTGCGGCCTACCAGCGGTACAAGAAGGTGCGGAACGATTGGGAAGGGAGTAAAGAATTGTTCACTTCCGCCGGTGACCCCGAGTTGAAGGCCATGGCACAGGAGGAATACGATTCGCTGAAAGGGAAAGTCGTTGAGCTGGAGGAAGAGCTCAAGATCTTGCTGGTGCCCCGGGATCCGAACGATACCAAGAACTTCATCATGGAGATCCGGGCCGGCACGGGGGGGGAGGAAGCCGCCCTGTTTGCCTCCGATCTGTTCCGCATGTACACCCGGTTTGCCGAACGGAAGGGATGGAAGGTCGAGCAAATGGATTGGAGTGAGACCGGAAAGGGGGGATTGAAGGAGGTGACGTTTTCGGTCTCCGGTGACGGAGCCTTTGGTTTAATGAAGTTTGAAAGCGGGGTTCATCGCGTCCAGCGCGTTCCCGAAACCGAGGCGCAAGGGCGTGTACACACGTCGGCCGCCTCCGTGGTCGTGCTCCCCGAGGTGGAAGAGGTGGAGGTGGAAATCAATCCGGCAGATCTCCAGTTCGACACCTACCGTTCAGGGGGCAAGGGTGGACAGAACGTCAACAAGGTTGAAACGGCGGTGCGGATAACGCACAGGCCTTCCGGGATTATTGTCGCCTGCCAGCAGGAACGATCGCAGTTTCAGAATCGTGAGCGGGCGATGAAAATGTTGCGTGCGAAGTTGTATGAGGTGAAGATCAACGAGCAGACCGCCTCCGTTGCCGCAACGCGAAAATCGATGGTCAAGAGCGGCGACAGGAGCGACAAGATCCGGACGTACAACTTTCCCCAGAACCGCGTCACCGATCATCGGATCGGGCTGACGCTCTATAATTTGTCCCAGATTATTGCCGGTGATCTCGATGAGCTGATCGAGCGCTTACGCGTTGCCGACAGGGCGGAGAAACTGCAGGCGGAGGTGTAAGCTATTTCCGGCCGTGTGAAGAAGGGATGTTCCGTACTCTTCCGAAGAAACCTCTCAGGAGTTGTTCACTTTCCTTATCGCAAACCCCGGCCACCACATGCGGAGTATGGTTGAGGCGTTTGTCTTCGACGATATTGAACAATGTCCCGCATGCACCGGCCTTCGGGTCGAAGGCTCCAAACACGAGCGTCGGGATCCTCGATAACACAATCGCACCGGCGCACATGGGGCATGGTTCGAGCGTCACGTAGATCGTACATCCTTCCAGTCGCTTCGACTGCAGATGGTTTGCGGCGGCTGTCAGGGCGATCATCTCGGCGTGGGCGGTCGGGTCCTGAAGCCTCTCCATCTGATTGAAGCCCCGCCCGATCACCTTGTTATCGTGAACCACCACGGCCCCGACCGGCACCTCATCCTGCTCAAACGCCTTTTCCGCTTCCCTCAGCGCCTGCTTCATCCATTGCTCGTGCAGGGTCATGGTTGACCTTCTCCTGTTTTTGGTTTGATCATGTCTCCAACCGAAGATTGGACTGTCTCGTAGCCCTGGGCGTTTGAAAAATCCCTTAACGTTTTGGCTATTCTCTCAGCCCCCTTCCGGATCTCGACGAGGGTCTGAACGAGCTTGGGGGAATCCTTGGCGTTCCGTTCGGCCTGGTGGAGATACAGGAAGACGATGGCAAGAGGGTTGTTGATTTCGTGCTGGAGGGTCCGGAGCATTCCATGAACGGTTTGAAGTTCCGCTTCCCTAACAGAGAGCTGCGCCTGTTTTTGCGTTACCCTGGTGCGATACTCGATAACTTTGACAAGGGCAAAAGCGAGGAGCCACATCCAGATGAGAGCGTCGAAGCTTTTGAAGTAATCCAGGAAATGGGTGAAATGCTTCTCTTTGAAATCCCGGTAGAATTCCATCGTAGAGATAAAGAGGTACGCGTAGATAATGTAGCCAGAGAGCACGGCCGGGTGTTTGATGAAAAAATCCTTGAGGGGTCGGAAAAAACCGATGGTTTTTTGCAGGGGAGAGGGTGGAGGGGGAAGGTAGGTTGATCGCTGTGGTGCTGATGCCATGCCGATTCAGAGAAAGTGCCTGGTATGTCACTTGGTACACCCGGAGGGATTTCCCGCCCGCCTGACTGCCGTCAGGCAGTCGGGCGGGCCCGCCCGTGCGAAACTCACGCACATACGGTCGGGTAAA
>JBBEBV010000350.1:0-12783 GCA_040882165.1 Bacteroidota bacterium | reverse complement strand
GTTCGTGAAACGAACACATCGCACTTGACGTTTGCAACTCGGAAGAACGTCCTTACCATTGCTGCCCCGATGCGCTTTGCCGTTGCGGATGATGACGTCACGGCGAACATCGACGGCCCCGATCCGGAAATGGAGCACCCGAACGCTCCCGCATCGAGGGCCGCCTGTTTGACATCACGAAACCCGGGAATCAAATTGCCGCGTACAGGCTCGGCGATGGCATCTTCCAGGCATTTGCCGATCAACTCAATGTTCCCGGAAGCAAGTCCGACGGTAAGTCCGCTGATGTTTCCCCATTGTCGGATGGCGGTTTGGAGCGAGACGGCTTTGGGGAGGAGGTCGCGCGCCTCTTCAGTTCGAACCACAACATGGGGATGAACAACAACCCAGACGAGCGTATTCTTCACCGGGATGGAAATAACATCGAGCGGTTCGTAACTTCGCACAAGGCAGGCGCCCCCCAGAAGCGATGGGGCCACGTTGTCTGCGTGGGGCGATCCGGAAGCTTTGCGTTCCCCTTCAACGGCAAAGCGTAATAATTCTTTCTTTTTCAATGGCCTGACAAGCAAGGCGTTGACCGCCACGACGGAGGCAACACTGCTGGCGGCGGAACTTCCGAGTCCGGATCCGATGGGCATTTTCTTCTGGAGCGTCATCCTGATCCCAAATGACGGTTTGAACTCGTTGAGCATCAGCTGGGCGACGTGTGCGGCGACGTTTTCATTGAGGTTGGAAGGGAGATCGCTGTTGTTGGACCGGACGGAAAAAGAAAGTCCCGGTTGAGCCTGTCGTTGCGCGAGTACATAGTCCCCGGGCGTATTGAGGGCGATGCCGAGCACATCGAAACCCGATCCCAGGTTGGCAACCGTTGCCGGAGCAAACACTTTAACGCTACGCCGATTCATATCACCTCTGTGTTCTCTGCGCCCCTGCCTACGTGCCGAAAGGCACTTCGGCAGGTAGGTCTGTGGCAAAACAGAGATCTCTCACCGATCAATACGGGAGATAGTGCAAGAGTTTCAGGATATCGGAAAACACTCCCATCGCAGTGACATCCGCGCCCGCACCCGGACCCTGCACAACAAGCGGAGTGCGCGCGTAGCGATGGGTGGTGAACGCGATAATGTTGTCGCTTCCCGTTGTCGATGCAAAAGGATGGTTGAGCGGAATCTCCTTCAACCCGGCAAACGCCGCCTGGCCCTGCAGGATGCCGACATAGCGCAAAACCGCTCCCTTCAACCGCGCCCTCTCGAGTCGTTTCCGGATGGCATCGTCATGCGCGGCGTAGCGTTTGAAGAAGGTCTCATCGAAGGCCCCCTTCCGTAAATTCGGAGCGACGAGGTTCTCAACACGAATGTTCTTCATATCCATCTTCATTCCAAGCTTGCGCGCGAGGATGAGCAGTTTGCGGGCGACATCATCGCCGGAGAGATCATCCCGCGGGTCGGGTTCTGTGTATCCCAGTTGGTGCGCTTCCTGGACGAACCCGCTGAAGGAACGCGCCCCGTCATAATTATTGAAGAGATAGCTCAGCGTGCCGGAAAGAATTCCCTCGATCTTCACAATCTGGTCGCCGCTGGCGATCAGATCGTTCAACGTGGAGATGACCGGCAGTCCGGCGCCGACGTTCGCTTCATAGAGAAAATGTTTCTCCCGGCTCTTCATCAACTCCACCAGTTCCCGGTAATTTTTCCATGGAAGGACGTTGGCCTTCTTGTTCGGCGTGACGATATGGAGGTTGGCCCGCACGAATTTCGGGTACGCGTCCACGATCTCCGCGCTTGCCGTGCAATCGACGAGGACCGCGTTGGTGAACTCGAGCGCCGCGATCTCTTTGGTGAACTCGCCGAGGTGCATGAGGTTTCCGGACCGGTCCAGTTCCTCGCGCCATTTCCTGAGGTCGATCCCTTCCGGGGAGAGAAGAAACCGCTTGCTGTTGGCGATGCCGCACACGCGCACATCGAAGCCGAGCGATTGCAGGTACGAACGCTGTTGGTGAAGCTGGCGCAGCAACGCGCCCCCGATGTTCCCCACACCGACAACAATGACTGCGAGGCGCTTCATCGTTTCGAAGAACGCCTGATGGATGACGTTCAGCGCCCGCACCCTCTGGCCCGAGTTAATAACGAACGAGATATTCCGCTCGGACGATCCCTGGGCGATCGCGGTCACGTTGATGCTGTTGCGCCCGAGGGCCTGAAAGACTTTTCCCGACACCCCCGGCGTTCCCTTCATCCCGTCGCCGACAATGGCCACGATGGTCTGGTTTGGCGCCTCATCCAGAGAAGTGAAGCGGTTCTGGAGTTCGAACTTGAACTCCTCTGCGACCGCCCGACGGGCCGCGCCTACATCCGATTGACTGATGGCGAAACAAATGGTATGCTCGGAAGAAGCCTGTGAGATCAGAATAACATTGACCTTGTGGGCAGCGAGTGCACTGAACAAGCGCTCGGAAGTTCCCGGCACGCCCACCATGTTCATGCCGCGCAGGGAGAAAAGAGCGATATCATCCACCGAACTAATCCCCTTCGCGACCCCCTCCCAATTTTCGGAACGATTGGAAATCAGCGTCCCGGGGGCGGAGGGATTGAGAGTGTTCTTGATGTGGATCGGGATGTTTCTCGCGATGGCGGGAGCAATCGTGGCCGAGTGGAGTACCTTGGCACCAAAATAGGAGAGCTCCATGGCCTCTTCGTACGACATTTGCGGGAGGACAAAGGAGGAAGGGACCGCCTGCGGATCAGCGCTCAGGATACCGTTCACATCGGTCCAGATCTCGATGGCGGAAGCTTTCAGTGCCGCGCCGAAAATAGCGGCGGAATAATCGGAGCCATTCCGACCGATCGTCGTCGTCCGGCCATCCTCCGTCGCCCCGATAAATCCGGTGACGATGGGGATAACGTTTTTCTTTTTCGTGAACAAATGTTTGAAATAGGTCCGGATGCGTTCATTGGTCTGATCGAAGAGCACCGAAGCATGGGTAAACTGGTCGTCCGTGAGGACGAGGGGTCGTGAGTCGACGAAAACGGAAGGGTGTGTCTGGCTGAAATGGGCTGAGACGATCAGAGCGGAGAGACGTTCGCCGAAACTTGCCGTCACGTCGAGCGCGCGTGGTGGGGAGTGGCGAAGCAGGTGGATCCCGTGCAGGACATCATAGAGCTCTCGCAACAGACCGGCAACGGCGGTGTGGAGGGTGCCGTTCTTTTTCTTGTGCACAAGATCGTCCACCGCGCGGCGGTGCCGTTGCACAACGTCCTCATACCGTTGAAGGTACTCCGGTGCCCCTCGTTCCGCGAGGCGGGCGCATTCGAGCAATTGGTTTGTAACGCCCTGGAACGCGGAAACGACCACGACGACCCGTTCTTTTTTTGCCGTTTCGAGCACAATATTTTTCACAGCGCGGATGCGTTCCGGAGTGGAAACCGAGGATCCGCCAAATTTCAGGACTCTCATGATGCTCTTCCTCACCGTCTTGATTGTCCCGAGGATCGCCGTTCCAGCATAAGCCGCTCGCGATCGGGTGTGTAGTTCATGACAAAAACCTCCTCCAGTTTCACGAAGTCCACACCGGGAAGGATAAACACCTTCTTAAACAGCGTCCCCTGCTGTTCCTGTACTTCCTCAACAATCCCGATGCGAATATTGGAGGGATAGGTAAGGCTGTATTCCGATGTGACGACGACGTCGCCGACTTTGACGTCGAGCGTTTTCGCAACATTGTTCAACAGCAGGGAACGCCCGTCCCAGGCCAGGATACCGTCGACACGGCTTCGCTGCACCTTGGCGCTCGCGCGGAAATCCGTATTGAGGAGAATACGAACGACGCTGTACCGGTCGGCAACATGCGACACAACGCCCACCAACCCGCCGTCCCCGATCACGGGCATCTGCTCTCTGATGCTGTCCCGGGAGCCCAGGTTCAGAGTCAGGGTGTTCCGAAGGAGGGTCAGGTTTTTCCCCACCACCTTCCCGCCGGTCAGGGGATAGAGCGGGGATTCGTTCAACCCGAGAAGCCGTCGGAGCCGGATATTCTCCAAGCGCGCTTCCCGCAACCGGCTTACCTCGTCTGTCAGGTTGACAAGAGTATTGCGGAGCCGGTTGTTTTCACTGCGTAGCCCGATGTAGCGGGGGACAAGAGAAAGCTGTTCCTGGACGAGGCCAAAGGCAACCGTCGTAAAGGCGCGCATGTGCCTCATCTGGACATTGTCGTTAAAGGCGAGCAACGTCAGCGAGATTAACAGAAGTCCCGAGAGGACAACATATTCCCTGAAGAGGAGGACAAAATCATAGATGCGCTGGAACATGGGTCATCAGCCTGCTGTACACGGAAGATGGATCGTACCAGGAGCGGGAGGGAGTTTCAGGTGAGAATCCGGATTCGCAGCCCCCGTCGCCGGTTTCCGAGCCTGCGAAATCCCGGGCCGCGGTCAGTAGCGTTTGCTCTTAATAAGAACTTTGGAATAGTGCTTGAGGTCTTCCAGGACCTTGCCCGTTCCGCGTACGACCGCGGTCAGTGGATCTTCGGCAACGTGCACGGGGAGACTCGTTTCAAGACGAAGCCGCTCGTCAAGGCCTTTCAGCAGGGCGCCTCCTCCAGTCAGCATGATGCCACGATCGAGAATATCGGCCGACAGTTCCGGCGGCGTCCGTTCCAGGGTGATCTTCACCGCCTCGACGATCTGGGAGATCGGTTCGTTCAGCGCCTCACGGATCTCGACGGAGCTGACCTCGGTGGTCTTCGGGACACCATTCACCAGGTCGCGGCCCTTGACTTGAATCGTAATCTCTTCCTTCAGCGGCATGGCGGAACCAACTTCGCACTTGATGGCCTCGGCGGTCCGCTCACCGATGAGAATGTTATGATTGCGTTTGAAGAACTGGATGATGGAGTTGTTCATCTCGTCCCCCGCGACGCGAATCGACTCTTCGTTGACGATTCCGGAGAGAGCGATGACGGCGATCTCGGTCGTGCCGCCGCCGATATCCACAACCATATTACCGACCGGCGCATCGACATCGAGGCCGATGCCGATGGCCGACGCCATCGGTTCGGCCAGAAGGTGGACCTCCTTGGCTCCCGCATGTTCGGCGGAGTCCCGCACGGCGCGCTTCTCCACCTCGGTGATGCCGGAGGGGACGGAGACGACGATGCGGCGGCTCGGCACCCAGCCGACGCTGATCTTCTTGATGAACTCGCGCAGCATGCCCTCGGCAATTTCAAAGTCGGCGATCACGCCATCCTTCATCGGACGGATGGTCCGGATGTCGCGGTGCGTGCGTCCGAGCATCTCCTGTGCCTCGTGCCCGATCGCGATGATTTTTTTCGTGTTGCGGTCGAAGGCGACGATGGAAGGCTCGTTCAGGACGATCCCCTTGCCCTTCATCCAGATGACCGTGTTCGCGGTGCCGAGGTCGATGGCGATATCCGAAGAGAAAAGTGAGAACAGACTCATGAGTGTGTTTTGTCCATGGGACAGTGTATGGTTTGAATGACCAAGATCGTCATGGGTCTCGTGAAACCGATGTCAAGCATAAAGGTTGAGGTGTGTTCGCTCTTTGTTCTTGTCCGCGTCCTTCGTGGAGGCGTTGGAGATACAATGTCAATGCCTGAAATGCCGGGCGCCGGTGAAAACCATGGCGACGTTATTTTCATTCGCGACACTGATAACCTCTTCATCCCGTACAGACCCGCCAGGTTGAATGACGGCTGTTGCGCCGGCCCGTATCGCCTCGAGCAATCCGTCTGCAAAAGGAAAGAAAGCGTCCGATGCAACGGCACATCCTGCCAGGTCAAAACCCGCGTCCGCGGCTTTCATCGCGGCAATACGGGAGGAATCGACGCGCGACATCTGTCCGGCCCCGATACCGAGTGTGCGGTCGCCCCGCGCGTACACGATCGCGTTGGATTTCACATGCTTTACAACACGCCATGCGAACAGCATGGCGTCAAGGTCATGATCGGTTGGTTTTCGATGTGTGACGGTTCGCAAATCGTCGCGCTTGATCCGAAGCTGGTCCTGTTCCTGCACAAGGAGCCCGCCCACCACCCCGCGAATGTCGAATTCTTTTGCCGACCGGACATCGATCATCTGCTGGATGAGTCGCCGATCCTTCTTCCGCTTGAGGAAATCAAGAACGCCCTCGGCAAAGGCGGGGGCCACAATCACTTCGGTAAAAAGATCGTTGATCTTCTCGGCAGCGGCCAGCGTGAGTGGCCGGTTCAGGACCACAATGCCCCCAAAAGCTGATTTGGCATCGGTGGCAAGGGCTTTCGCGTAGGCCTCCTCCACGGTTTCGGCGGAACCGACACCGCATGGGTTGTTATGCTTGACGATAATGACACTCGGTTTTTCAAACTCCGAACAAAGCATGGCCGCGGCATTGACGTCAAGAATATTATTGTACGACAGCTCCCGGCCGTGCAGCTTTTTGAAGAAGGCGTTGAACGTTCCGTACAGAGCCCCCGCCTGATGGGGGTTTTCCCCGTACCGCAACGTATCCGATTTTTTCATCGAGAGTGTGACGACATCGGGCAGTACTTCCTTTGAATGGATGGTGCCGAGATAGGTCGAAATCACCGAATCGTACGATGCCGTGTACTGAAATGCTTCCTGGGCAAGTTCGAAGCGCGTACGTGGGGTGATCGCCCCGTCATGGGAGCGCATCTCCTCGATCAGTTCCTGGTAGCGTCCCGGGTTGACGACAACGGCTGTGTGCAGGTAATTCTTTGCCGCAGCGCGCACCATGGCAGGGCCGCCAACATCGATCTGTTCGATCGCCTCTTCCAGCGTTGTGCTCGTCTGCCGGATTGCCTGCTCGAACGGGTACAGGTTCACCACCACCAGATCGATCGGCTCAAGGTTGTGTTCGTGAAGCTGTTTCAGATGCAGGGGGTTGTCCCGTACCGCGAGGATCCCCGCGTGGACTGCGGGATGGAGCGTTTTGACCCGGCCGTCGAGAATCTCAGGGAATCCCGTGATTTCGGAGATCGATTTGAGCGACACTCCCGCGTCTTTCAAGGCCTTATAGGTTCCACCGGTGGATATGATATCCACGCCAAACTCCGTCAGACACTTCGCCAGCTCTGTAATGCCCCGCTTATCCGACACACTGATGACCGCACGGCGGATCTTGAGCAACGAACCCTCCTTACTCTGGGCCTGAACTTGATACTTGAATGTTGGAACCTTAAGCTGGGTTACTGTATCCACACAATCCTTTCGTGAAAGGAAACCCGCCGCTCCGCGAACGCCTTGAGCACAGCAGGATAAATTTCATGTTCGATTTTCAGGACCTTCGCCGCGAGGGTTTCCGGTGTATCCGAAGATTCCACCGTAACCGCCTTTTGGAGTACGATGGGACCGCGATCGTACTCTTCATCGACGAGGTGAACCGTCGCGCCGCTCACTTTTGCGCCGGAGTCGAGCACCGCCTGATGCACGTGGTGGCCATACATTCCCTTGCCGCCGAAGGCCGGCAGGAGTGCCGGGTGCACGTTCAGGATCTTGTTCCGGAACGCACGGATGACGGGTGCCGGGATCAACTTCATATACCCGGCAAGGGCAATTAACTCGACGCGGTGGTCGCGGAGCGTCGCAAGCATGGCGGTGACGTATGCTTCTTCGCTGGAAAACTGATGTCGACTGAGATGGAGCGCGGGAATGTTGTGCGAGCGCGCAATCTCAAACGCGCCGGCACCTGCGTTATTGCTGACAAAGAGGGTGACGGTTGCAGGAAGAAAGCCCCGATGAAGAGCGTTGAGGATTGCCTGAAAATTTGATCCGCGTCCGGATGCAAAGACAGCAATATTCATTCACAATTGGAAGAACTGCGACGTTCACAAGTGGGAGAAAAGTAGTGATAAGTTGAAGGATAGTCAATAAAGAACAGGCGTTTTTGGAAGAAATTCTTAAGAAAGTTCAACTCACAGCCGAGTCCATAAGTTCCAGGGAGCCACGGCGACTGTCGATCGAAGCGAGAAGCCCGAGAGGCAAGGTCAATTTCTTTGAAATGTGTCCATACATGACGTTGGCGAGAACCGGACAACCCGACCGTTCGATAATCTCCTGAAGCACTTGCTCCGTGGTGAGGTGTGGTTTCGAAGGATCGCCCGGCACGCAATCTGTAAACTTGCCGAGGAGAAGCCCGGCGACGTTCGTAAGAATTCCGGCATGACGAAGTTGTGCAAACATCCGGTCGATACGGTGCGGGGCTTCATCGACATCTTCCAGCACGAGGAGAGCATTCCGCAGAACGGGAAGATAGGGGGTGCCGAGAAGCGAAACCAGGAGAGAGAGGTTTCCTCCCAGCAAGCGGCCCGAAGCTTTCCCGGGGTGATAGATCTGGACAGGATCGTCGGGAGGATTGTGGAGCTTGCCTATCCGTTTCGTGGAAGTCAGGACCCGCCAAAAATGCTCTTCCGTGTATGGGTCGAACGCGTTCCACATCTCGACGCCCACCATCGGCCCGGAGAACATCACCACCCCCGTTTTCCTGAACATGGCCAGCTGCAGGGCGGTGAGATCACTGTACCCGACAAGAATCTTCGGATGGGCATGCAATGTGCGGTAGTTAATCCGATCGAGAAGGCGCGGTGTTCCGTATCCGCCCCGGACAGCAAAGAGAGCCTTGACATTGCGGTCAGCAAGCATTTCATTGATATCATCCGCCCGCTCTTCATCTGTGCCTGCGAGATATCCATGCTGTGCGCCGACGTGGCGGCCGATCTTGACGTTATAGCCCAATCGTTCAAGGTAGCGGACGCCTTTGTCGATTTTCTCATGTGATGACGGGGGACTTGCCGGAGCAATCAGCCCGATAAGATCTCCTTTGCGCAAGCGGGGTGGTTTGATAATGTCCATGATGATCTCCAGGGTGATCCGGGGGGTCGGCTCGCCCGTAAGTTAGAAAGAATGCCATGGAATGCAAGGTACACTGAAGAACGACCCGGAGATTCCCTGACGATCCTCATTCCCTCACGACGATTTGATCCGGCTGACCCGGAGTATATGGACCGGCCCGGAGCGGATCCCGAAATTCTGAGCGAAGACCTCCGGAATCTCCGGGTGATAAACAGATTATTTGGCGGGCTCTCGGCTGTTCAGAGAAGCATCATCCCGCTTTTTCATGCCATGAAGAAGGGACGAGAAGTCCGGATTCTCGACCTTGCGACAGGATCGGCGGACCACCCGATTGCATTAGCGAACCTTGCCCGGGCACGCGGCGACGTCATTCACATCACCGCTGTGGACAAAAATCCACATATGGTAAAGATCGCCCGGGAAAGAACGGCCGGCTATTCAAACATTATTATAGAACAGCAGGATCTTCTTTCCCTGCCCTATCCATCTCAATCCTTTGATATCGTGCTTTGCTCTCTGGCGATCCATCACTTCTCGCGTGGAGAGGTGGTACGCATTTTGCAAACCATGAATAAGATCAGCCGGACCGGGTATATTGTGAACGACCTGAGCCGGAGTTGGATCGGTGCATGGACGGCGTGGCTGTATACGCACGGCACAACCCGAAATCCCATGACGCTTCATGATTCCTATGTTTCCGTGCTGAGGGCTTTTACACCCGATGAGCTGAGGTCGATGGCGGAAGAGGCAACCCTCAGGCGGTACCGAATATCGACACAACCGTTCTTCCGGCTCATCCTGGTCGGTACCCACGACATCAACCCTTCATCCTGAATATTGCAACGTATGACCACCGAAAACATCATAACCATCCGTGCGCCGGAAGAGAAGATTTTTGAGACGGCTGCCGATCTTTCCATGTGGCCGACAATTCTTCCGCATTACCGGTGGATCCGCTATACTGAAAAATCGCCCACGAGGAACGTCGTTGTCATGGCGGCGAAGCGAGGGTGGATTCCGGTGCAATGGACTTCCGAACAGGAAATTGATCGCGTCAGGAGGGAGATCCGTTTCCGTCATTTGAAAGCGTTCACGAAGGGAATGCTCGTCGTATGGACGTTCTCTCCCAAACAAGAAGGAGTCGAAGTACGGATTCGTCATGAATTGAAGCCGACGATCCCCCTCATCGGTACATTCATTGCGGAGCGGATTATCGGTAAATTCTTCATCGCCTTCATAGCCAACCAGACCCTGAGGTATATGAAAAAGTATGTTGAGGAGAACTATGGGACCTAGAAGAGTCGTGGTCACCGGGATTGGAGCGATCACACCCATAGGACGCGAAAAGAAAGGGTTGTGGGAAGGGGCTCGGAACGGAAAGTCGGGGATAAGGGTGATCGACCGGTTCGACACCGCGCAGATACAATCGAAAGTGGCGGCGCAGATCGACGACTTCGATCCGCTCGACTATTTTGATGCAAAGACCGCCCGTCGGATGGATCGCTTTGCCCAGCTTGCACTTGCGGCCGCGGACATGGCCATCCGCGATGCAAGACTCTCCGTCGATCCGAAGCAGCCCAACAGCCGTATTGGTGTGACGATGGGGACGGCGCTGGGGGGCGTTGCCGGAGCGGAACGCCAGCATGAAGTCTATCTGCAGAACGGCCTGAGAGCGGTCGACCCCGGTCTTGCGCTCATGGTGTTTGGTGGATCGGGGTCCAGCAATATTGCGATTCGGTACGGTTTCACGGGACCCAGCAATGCAAATTCGAACAGCTGCACCTCCGGTGCAATCGCGATTGGCGAAGCCTACCGCTCCATCAAGGCGGGGTACGCAGAGTGCATGGTCGCGGCGTCCGCGGAAGCGCCGCTGTACCCGCTCACCTTCAGCGCGTTCGCCCTCATCCGGGCGATGTCGACCAACCCGGACCCTGCAACAGCGTGCCGCCCATTCGAAAAGAACCGCGATGGTTTTGTCATGGGGGAGGCCAGCGCCGTACTGGTCCTCGAGGAATTGAGTCATGCTCTGAAACGGAATGTCCCCATCTATTGTGAACTGCTCGGTTACGCGAACAATAATGACGCCTTCCATATGGTTGCTCCCAGGCCGGACGGTGAGTGTGCTGCCCGCGCCATGAGCGATGCACTTGCTGAGGCCCGGCTCAATCCGGGCGAGATCGACTATGTGAACGCGCATGCAAGCGCCACCGTGTTGAACGACAAAATAGAAACGCTTGCTCTCAAACGAATCTTCGGCAATCGGTTGAAATCGATCCCTGTGAGTGGAACAAAGTCGATGCATGGCCATGCCCTTGGTGCCTCCGGCGCGGTCGAGGCAGCGATCTGTGCCATGATGTTTGAGGAGAACGCCCTGCCCCCCACCATCAATTATCAGACCCCCGATCCGGAGTGCGAT
Source organism: Bacteroidota bacterium (assembly GCA_040882165.1). Lineage (GTDB taxonomy): Bacteria > Bacteroidota > Ignavibacteria > UBA10030 > UBA10030 > UBA6688. The sequence goes on along the minus strand of JBBEBV010000350.1, from coordinate 1,506 downwards.
GTGGATTGCGTTCCGAACACCTCCCGCTCCGCCCGCGTCGATCACATTCTTTCAAATTCCTTCGGCTTTGGCGGTATCAATGCGGCCCTGGTGTTTGGACGGTACGAACCGGCGACCTGAATCAAGGACGGAGACCCTTTGACTCGTTTTTCGGATGAGCGGTATGATGTGATCGTTGTGGGTGCCGGTCCGGCCGGCTCGTCGTGCGCAGCCTTATTGGCCAGACGTGGCTTGAGGGTGGTGCTGCTCGACAAGGCGCAATTTCCCCGGGAAAAAATCTGCGGCGACTGTATCAATCCCAAATGCTGGCCCTTGTTCGAACTCCTCGGCGTTGCCGCGACCCTCAGGGCGCACAACCTCCACGTGCTCGATTCTTTCCGGGTGACCAGCAGCGCCGGAGTTGAGTTGCGCGGAACCATCGCCTGGGACGACCGCTCCCCCTTTTTTTCCATCAAACGAAGCGCGCTCGACACCCTCCTGCTCGAAAATGCATTAAACTCCGGCGTAACGATTCATGAAAAAACGACCGTGATCGATGTGTGGAGAAACAACAGACGGGACATGGTTATCCGAGCCTCCGGAGAAAACGGCATTTTTGAATTTACGTCAAACATCATCGTTGGGGCTGATGGAAGAAACTCCGTTATTGCGAAGAAGCTGTTTCAAAAGGCTGGAGTTCCTCAACGACAGAATGGAGCCCATGGGAGCTTGCAGAAGGAACGTCGTGTTGGCGTGCAGTGGCACTCACACCATCAACCGCAATCCGGTTCCGGCGTCGAATTATTCCTCTTCGAGAGCGGCTATTGCGGCATCGTCAATGTCGGTGACCATGCTGCCAACATTGCCATGGTCACAACGCCTGACCATGCACTTCTGGGAAAGCAAAATTTTTCCAGGTTTCTGGAAGAAACGCTCTATTCCAACCCGGCGGCACGTGAGCGTTTTTCCTCGCTTGTTCCGATGGGAGAACTCTCCACCGCGTTTCCGATTCACCCGCGATTCCATCGTGGCAGGAAACAGGGGGTATTTCTCGTTGGAGACGCTTGTCAAACGGTTGAGCCTTTCACAGGGGAAGGAGTCTTTTTTGCAATGCAAGGGGGTGCCCTGGCTGCTCAACGCATTCTCGGTTCTCACACCCACCCAGCCTCATTTTTTCCCGGGAGAGTTCGTCGTCCCTTATGGGCAAACCGGCTCTCCTCGCCTCTCTTGTCCCACCGACACACTGCAAATGCTCTCGTGAGCTTTGCGTCCCGGTTTCCCGGTCTCATTCCATTAGTTGTCCGCGGGATCATCCGGTAATTTCCCGCGTGTCAATGGAGAGGAAACCAATCTCAATAGAACCCATCTCAAAAATGAATTGGCCACAAAAAGTCACAAAACTCACAAAAGAAAACCTTTGAAGATTTTGTGTTTCTTGTGCCTTTTTGCGGCAATTTATTTTTGTTGGGGATTTTTGAGATGGCTTCTATAAAAAAGGACCATGATGAAGAGAACTCCGGTGTTTTT